>NZ_JAHZBP010000019.1:0-17890 GCF_019423355.1 Butyricimonas sp. | reverse complement strand
GCTTCAAGGACACTCCCGAACGCCTTTGAAACGTCTTTGATTCGAATGTGATACGCCTTTGAACCCTGCCTTCTCCCTCTCTTCAACGGGAAAACTACGGGAAATGGACCCGTACTCTACACTTAAGCTAAGGAAGGTCCGCAGATGGACTGGGGCAAACCCCCAACAACGATAATACTCGAACTCTCCAACTACACCCACCCGTGTTCATGTTATGTACATACTATGAAGATGCTATGTTCTTGTCCTAGCCCAACGGTTAACAAGCGACGAGGGGCCACCAAACAAGAACGGGGCAAAAGAGGTGATTGTATCTTGTAATCACCTCTTTCACTAATATCACCACGCGTACATTCTATTTCACGATAATCGTAAAACAATCATTCACATCCTGAGTATATCCTTCATTCGTAAAAGTCAGAGATATCCGATAACGCCCAACAGGGACATCACTATATACTGGCATAGAAAAAGTTCCGTCACCGCTGACTTTCAACACCTCCCACATTTTTTCCGCATTACCCAATTCCGTGGTAATACTTTTTATACTGACAAAAATAGGTCGAGTACCTTCTACCCCTTCTATCGGTGTACTCGTCCAAGGCCATCCGTACTTATCACGTTTATATTCATCTCCTCCTATTGTCGGATAAATACCATTCTGCACGCAATATTCCGGAGTATATCCATAATTATTTACATACATCTCAAAAGTCGGATTCGGTTCGGGAGGTGTCAGATCCAGCACTTTTTTCACAACCATAGAATCCATAGTATAACCCGCATATTCTGTCTGTAAATAACCGGGAGTAACATCCTGGCAAGCACCCAGCAACATACACACTCCCATCATTAATATCAATATTACTCTCATAATCTTTCATTTAAATTTTTCCAAAATCATAACCATAATTCAAGGCATGAACTACTCCGTTTTTAGGTTGTATATTCGGTGTTGCTAAAGGAATCATTTTCCCGACGGTTACAGAATACAAGAACATCTCTATTGCCCCGGCCTCCGGAATTCCCTTATAAGTATCCCGTTCCAGATAAGCAATGACTTGATTCTCTCCTATGCAAGTAAAAGTTGTTCCTCCATCCTGTTCCTCCGCATATATTGCGTAGTCCATATTCCGAAAGCCGATATCCTCTTTCAAATATTTTCCCACGACAACATGTTTCAATATTAGTTCTCGACACAAATCAACAGGCATTTCCTCTATACTCTCATACCTCTCCTCCGAAACTCCATCATATTTACAATCCATCACATAACGATAAACAGCAAAAGAAGGTGGGGCAAAAAAAGTCATTGCCGGCACGGTATCCACTCTTCCTTCAAATAAATCCGTCAATCCCGCCCGTTCTATCATCTGTACCGTATACCCCCATTGCTCAGAATTTGAACGCAAGTACTCCATAATAGTACCGTCGTAATAAGGAGAAGCAACTCCTCCATCAATGACTTCTTGCTTAGTTGTGCACGCAAAACAAACGATACACATACTCAATCCTATCAATATCTTCTTCATATTCTTCATAACTATTGTCTTTTTAACCAATATAGATTCTGTCGCATCAAGGGATTTTCCTTAAAATCAATACTTTTATTCATCAAGAAAAAAGCCCCATCAATACAATCCTGTTGTGTCACCGTCTGATAACCTCCTTCCAAGAAAGAATGCACGTAATCCAATCCGTTCCGGATAATATCATAATAACGATACCCCTCTACCAGTAATTCTTTTTCACGTTCCCGGAACACCGTCATCTGTAAATCACCATTATCTTCCGAGGATTGATAGAGCGCCGCACCTGCCCGTTTCCGGATCGTGTTCAAATCTTCGATGGCTCCTTCGATTTTATCACCTCCTAAATGTACCCGACATTCCGCTCTCAACAAGTAGATATCAGCCAAACGCCACCAAATACGATTAGAATTGAAAGAAGCAAATTTCTTTTTAGTACCCGTGACCGTAATATTCACACTTCTCTCCTTATAAGGGTAAGCAAAACCACCTGTTATACTCTTATCCATGGCATCCATCCCGTCAAGATCATAGAAATAGGCATATTTTCTAGTATCCGCACCCGGATACATTTTCCGAACTGAAGTCGTGAATATACGTAATGTGAAATCTTGCACAACACCCGGGCCATATTCAGGACGTACGGGATAACCCACATAATCCGTACCCAGCGAATATACCCGTTTTCCAACCTCGTTATAATAATCTTTCATTACCGTTTCATAAACTCCTTCCTTGCTATTACCAACAAGTACCGAAGCACAAACCTCTTCCGGCGTAGCTACCAAGTCATATAAAGGAGATTCTATCACCTTGGTACAAGCTTTTTCAGCCATGTCCCACAATTCTTTCTCATCATAATTCCGATCAACTTCAGCTGCAAAATACTTACCTCCGGCTTTCCAAGCACACAAATGAGCCAGTAAAGCATAGGCCGCACCCTGACAAGGTGTTGATTTTGAAAGCATAGTATTCCCGTTACAATCCGTCAGTTTGTCAAAAGGAGGCAAAATTTCGGCAGCTTTTTCAGCCATCTCTATCGCAAAATCACACACCTTCGGCCAAGGAGTTTTGGCCACGGGTTCCCAGTTAATCCCCCCTTTCTGTAAAATACAGTCACCCCAACGACGTATCAAATCAAAATAAGCTAAAGCTTTAAAGAAGTAAGCCTGCCCTTTATAAAACTGTCTCCGTTCATTCGGCATCTCAACAACATCGACATGCGACAGCACGGTCTCTGCTCCCATAATCACCTGATACCAAGCTTCCCACAAATCAGCCGTCCCGGCTTCCAATTCCAACATCCGGGCACCCCTCCGTGATTCATCCGCCTCATCAGCATAAGCTCCTTTTTCCACTTGCAGCAAAGCATTCCAACATACCATATCCCGTACCCCCGCTCCAACACCGTATACTAATGCTTCAACATCCTTTTCTTTCGTGATATTTCCAAAAGTCAGGCTGTTCTCCGGTTCAACCCGTAACAAGTCCGTACATCCCACAAAGAACGACATACATAATAAAATAACTATCAATTTCATAACTTAAAATTTCAAGGTTAAACCTATTGTAAACTTTCTAGCAAGAGGATAATTTCTCCCGCTATCAATACCGGTTCTAATATCCACGATCTCCGGATCAATGCCTGAATAATTCGAGAAAGTCAGCAAATTTTCTCCACTAACAAAGAGACGCAACTGTTCAATCTTCCAATTCCGGATCAAGGAACGAGGCAAATCATATCCCAAAGTCACGGTTTTCAATTTTAACCAATTCACTTTTTCCACATAACGATCAATCACGCTCGTCTCATTCGGAAAGAACTGCATACGGCTATCGGCCTGCAATTTGGCATAATCCGAATTATCCCCCGGTTGTTCCCAGAAAGTGACATTCCGCACATCCATCAAAACAGGATGCTCCAAACCATTGTAATTAGGAATAATTGAACTTCCGGGAAGAGTATTGTACATATGACGTCCCAGCTGGTAAGCCCATGAGAAATTCAAATCAAATCCTTTCCATTTCAACTCACTAACAATACCACCACTAATTTGAGGTAAAGCACTACCTAAATATACCCGATCGCTACTCCCAATAGAACCGTCACCGTTTACATCCACAAATTTCAAATCTCCGGGTTTGTAGTACTGGATACCTCCCATTGGAGAACTCATGCCAACATTATTGTATACAATAGGCACCTCATCTTGACTGTTAATATATCCCTCCGTCCGATAACCATAAATCCCATTCAAAGCTTTACCGATAATTCCCCTTGAGTTATCTTTACCATTATATGATTTCTCATAACGATTCCAGACTTTTGCACCATTAACCGACACCCGCCATGAAAATTCGGGCTTTCTAAATATATCATATTTAACCAACAATTCGATTCCCTCATTTGAGATGGCAGCTGCATTCTGCCACTGAGAACCGAAACCGTTATGCTCTCCCGGCAAAGAGACCGGGAACAGGAGCTTATCGGTATAACGGTAATAATAATCCAAGGTAATTCCCAAACGATAATCCAGTAAATCCAGATCCAAACCGAAATCATACTGGTCTGTCTCCTCCCAAGTCAAATCTTGATTATACGCTCCTAAAGACCACGAGGGTTCTAATGTACTATTCCCTTCAAAAGGAGCACCATTTTGCATAATTCCCAATGCGAGATAAGCCGATTCAAAATGTTTCCCAGAACGTCCCCAGCTAGCCCGGATTTTACCAAAATTCAACCATTCTAAATTTTCCCGGATAAAACTCTCTTCGGAAAAAGTCCATGCCGCAGCAACGGAAGGGAAAGTTCCCCATTTCTTATGTTCCCCGAAAGTCGAACTTCCATCCCGCCGGATACTGGCTGAGAACAGATATTTCTTTTTATAGTTGTACTCCAAACGAGCAAAATAAGAAATCAGGACCTGTTCCGTCATATCCGAAAGGTAGTGCTGCAAAGCTATTTTACGGCTAAGCGTAGGTGTCAGTTGTTCATCCCCTAAATCCGGGAATCCCGGACGCACGTAATAAATCTGATCACTAGGAGAATTCTCCCCGCTTCCTCCATTATACTCGGTCTGATCATACTGATAGGACAGACCGGCCACCGCACTTATATTATGATTCTCGTTAATTGTAGTTTTATAATTCAATAAATTTTCATTCAATACCATCAAACTTATCCCGGTTTCACCAACACTCATAGACCGGTTGGTAGACATCAGGTAAGAGGGTGTAAAACCATTACGACGATTTAATGAATAGTCTGCAGCCAAGGAAGTTGATAATTGTAAACCTTTGATAATCTCATAGCCTAACTTGAAATTGGTTCTCAAACGAATTGAACGGTTTTTTTCTTTTACATTTTTCATCTGGTCGACAATATAGTCCCAAACAGCCGAACCTTCCCCCGGATATAGAGAACTAAGATAATAAGGGTCCCCCGGTACAACGCCGATCATCGGTGAACTCTGGAAACTAGAACTGAACGACCCGTATCCCTGTTTCCGATTAGCCAAAGAAGCGTTCAAGCGCAAATCCACGGTCAATTTATCTACTGGAATTATGTTCATACTGGAGTTCAAATCTATTCGATTAAAACCGCTCCCTTTTAATATACCAGATTCATCGTAATAGCCTAATCCCAAACTATAAGCAATTTTTTCCGAACCGCCATAGGACTGGATATTAGCATTCGTCACTTTCCCCTTATGGTAATACATCGGGAAAAAGTTCGTGGCATTATTATAGAAATCGTTCAAACTATCCTGGAAAAAAAGCCCATTTGAAGTAGAAGTAACCGGATGCATCAAAGCATCCATCGTTCCTCCGGGATGCAAGTAATTCTCCTCCCAAGTTTCAGGGTATTTATAACGCAAAGTTTCCATATCCAAATAAGCTATCAACTCTTTTCTCAATGCCTTTAAACGAAAATCTCTTTCATAACGACCCACCATGATCGTCGGCAATTCCGGCAACACGCTCCAACTCTGTGAAACATTTACCGATAAAGAACTTTTTTGGTTTTGACGTCCCTTTTTCGTTGTCACGATAATCACCCCGTTGGCAGCCCTAGAGCCGTATATGGCTGCAGAAGAAGCATCTTTCAAAACTTCAATGGATTCGATCATATCGGGATTAATGTCTGACAACAAATTCGTTCCCGTGATCGGAGAAGTAAACGAGTTCAATGGAACACCATCGACAACCCATAATGGATTAGAAAAACGTCTCTCCAACTCTATGTCCAAAGAGTTGTATCCCCGAATGGTTATCGCAGCTCCACCACCTCCCGGGGCCCCGGAAATATTCGTAATATCCATCCCGGCAACCCTTCCTTGCAATAAAGTTGCAATATTCGGGGAGGGGATTCCTTCTAAATCTTCTCCCTTTACCGTGGATATTGCTCCTGTCATTTCACGACGGGTTGTCGTTCCGTAGGCTACCACAACCGCTTCATCCAACGCTTGAATATCTTCCTCCATAATAACCCGTAGGGTATCGGATTGAGCATTAAAAGTTACTATTTTCTTTTTAAAACCCACGAAAGAAAATTCCAACGTCCCACTCGTTACAGGCAGATCCATGGCGAACCATCCCCTTGTATCCGTAGCTGTCCCCAAAGATACACCTGCAACCTTCACCGTCACTCCGGGAATGGGATCTCTCTGTGTATCATACACGAATCCTTTTACCCGCAATGATTTTTTTTCATTCTCCTCTTTTTGCACCAACATCACCACGTCCTTATCAAACAAAAAGGTAAATGGGGTTTCAGCCAACGCATCACGTAAAACATCTTTAACTTTCTTCTTTTCCGCATGAATGTCCAACTTGTCCATTTTCTCTAGTTGGTTCGTGTTATAAATAAACCGTAACCCCGTCTGTTTATGAATTTCATCAAATAACTGATAAAAACTCACGTTTTTCAAGTTCAAGCTAATCACCTGATCTTGTGCTACACTATTTGCAAATGCGGTAAATTGCAAAAAAAACATAAAAATAACACACAACCTCATGATCATCCAATTTTTTTTATGTGACTCATCCAAGATGTGCCACATGATTCTCTTTTTTTTCATACATTTGTAATTGAACTAAAATTAATACTGGACAGGTTCAGGCTCAATTGAACCTATCTATTGTTTAATTGTAAGTGATGAAGAGGCTCATTTCTTCGTCACTTATTTTTTACTTATGACAACTGTTCGTCCATTCAGAGCAAACCGGGCATTTGAGGTTTTCTCCAAAAAGAAAAACAAATCCCTAATATCAGCATACCGTCTCATGTTACAATCAAACCGCAAATCCTTCAGACTTTCATCTTGAAAAAACACGGTTACATCATACCAACGAGCCATTTTTTCCATGATAGACTCTAACCGCTCGTTGACAAACACAATATTTTGATTTTTCCATGCGATATAAGGATATATATCCACCTGATGTATTTCACTCAGCCCCGTCCGGGAATCCGAAACAGCTAACTCGTTGGGTGCCATCATTCGCTCCGGAGTACTTACATTCGCCTTAAACCCTATTGATCCGTTCACAAGAACAGTCTCAATATTTTGTAAATCGTAAGCATTCACGTTAAACTCCGTCCCATATACCTTCAACGAAAATTCCCCTGCACGTACGACAAAAGGCTTATCATTTTTCTTCGTGACACTGAAATAAGCATTTCCTTTCAATTTCACCTCTCTGAAATCTCCAGAAAAAAATACCGGATACTCTAATTCTGAATCCGCATCCAACCACACTTTCGTACCTTCACTTAATGTCACAAAATATTCACCTCCCCGCGGAACGACAATTTTGTTGTAGATCGGCTTTTCAGCTCTCTTTGTAGATAAAGAATCATATTGTACTCCCATGACACTGTCGATTTTCAACACGGAACCGTCTTGCTCCTGAATCTTTTGCGTCGATTTTGTTAACTGAATTTGTTCACCCGTGGACAGAACTAATATTGCCTTTGATTGAATTGGCTTTATTTCCGACGTAACAAGTTTTTCAGAAACGATCTGTTTATCCTCTCGAATAAAAAAGAATAATGTCACAATCAATAACACCGCTATTGAAGCTGCCACTCCGTAATAAGGCGTCAGATTCCTTTTCTTTTTCAAAGAAGAGAATATTATCTTTTTTGCCTGTTCTTCCCGTATATGTACATTTTCTTGTACCCACCGGATTCGTAAATAATCCTTCATCAAAGATTCGTAAGCATTCTGATTCTCTTGACTCGCCTCCAACCATACACGCACATTTTCCTCTTCCCGCTCGTCTAATTCACCACTCAGAAAAGCAATTAACCAATCCTCTGTTTCGTGATCCAATTTCGTTTTTTCCATAGATTTGATCCTTTTTCATCTTATGTACAAAAAAGAGGATGAAAAAGTCTAGTGATTTTTGAAGAAAAATCATCAATTATCCCAAAAACATTATTTTTTAACAATACCGGCAATAAACGAGTAAAAAATCAAGAAATCCTTCACGCCCCATCCGCTCCCGTAGTTTCCGTATAGATGTTCCTAACAAAGTTTTTACCGTAGAAACCGAAATATTGTAACGATCTGCCACTTCTTGATATTTCATTCCCTCAACAAAAACGCCATTCAAAATTTCCCGACTACGATTCGGAAGAAGAGCAACTTCATCCATCACTTTAGCGATCAACTGGTCCTTCGAATCATCATATTCCTCAAACATACAATCGACACGTTCCACACGCACAAAACACGTGAATATATCACGTTTCGTCAAGCGATTATAGCAACGATTTCGAACCAACACCCGCAAAAAAGAAGAAAGTGTTTCCGGCTTTAATTCTCGATGAATCTCTTGATTCCACAGAGCAATAAAAAATTCCTGCACAACGTCCTCTGCTACCCCGAGATCATTCAAAAAAGTATTAGCCCATGAAACCAGAGATTTATAATAAGCTTCAAATAAAAGCTCCATCCCTCGTTGATCACGAGCATTTAACAAATCACAAATTTCTTGATCTTTCACCGACCGCTGTCTCATCATAACAGATTGAATCCATTTTGATACAAAAATAGAATTTTTATCCGGTGAATCTAAAATCAAGGGGAATTTTAGCAAGAAAAAAACAATGTATGAATGATCCGAAATTACAAGTTGTGTTTTATCCGTTCCAAACCGGGCCTCTGGAGCGGGGATTCCTTAAAGCGGACTTGAAATACCTCCTCATCAAGTGCCAACCACTCATCCCGGCTCATCCGCATCAACCATTCATTCGGGGAAAATTCCTCTACATGATGCAGTACAGCTTTCCGATTCCACGGACAGACCTCCTGACAGGTGTCACACCCGAAAAAGCGATCTCCCATCTTTTTCTTTATTTCTGACGGGATGTCATCTTTTCTCTCGATCGAGTTATAAGAAATACAAAGGTTGGCATTCACTTCATGCGAGGAAAGGGCTCCCGTGGGACAAGTCTCCACGCATCGGTTACACTGACCACAGAAATTCCGTTCTTCGGGTAGAGAATACCTTGAAGGTTCAAAATCCGATATAATAACACCAATAAAACAATAGGACCCCAAACGAGGATGAATCAACAAAGAGTTCCGTCCAATCCATCCCAACCCGGCCCGTCGGGCCCACTCGTGTTCAAACACCGGAGCGGAATCCACGAATGCCCGGCCCGTAATCTTTCGTCCGGTCACTTCTTCCAGACAAGTATGCAATTTAAATAACCGGTCTTTCACCACCCGGTGATAATCTTTCCCGTATGCGTAGCGGGCAACTACCGGAATGCCTTCCGATTGGAGTTTCGGAGTATAATAATTAGTCAGAGTTACAATCACCGAGCAGGCCCCTTCAACAAGTAAAGCGGGATTCTCCCGCTTTTCTATATTATTCGCCATGTAATTCATTCCCGCATGAAATCCTTGTCCGATCCATCGCTCCAACCGCTCCCTCTCCCGGGATAAAACATCCACCGGAACAACACCACAGGCATCAAACCCGCACTCTCTGGCTTTTTTCAACAATGACTCCATTTATGAACTTAAATATCAAAACCCAATTCCAACCGGGCCGTTTCGCTCATTCTTTCCGGAGTCCACATCGGTTCGAAAGTCAGGTTTACCGTGGCTTCATCAATTCCGTCGATCGTCAACACGACATCATGCACCTCCTGCACGATCTGGTCGGCAATCGGACATCCCGGAGCAGTAAGGGTCATGGTAACAATCACCTCGTTTTGTTTCGGGAATTCAATATTATAAACGAGTCCCAACTCCCATATATTCACCGGAACTTCCGGATCATAAACGGTAGACAATTTCTCGATCACTAAATCTTCCATTAAACTTTTTCCCATATCTCTCGTTATTTTCCCTCGTATGCCAAGGCGTAATACTTTATTTGTTTCACCATCGACAACAACCCGTTAGAACGTGTCGGTGACAGGTGTTGAGTTAAACCGATCTTGTCGATAAAATCCAGATTAGCATTCACGATGTCGTGAGGCGTCTGACCGGAGAATACCCGGATCAATAACCCGGCAATACCTTTCGTGATAATGGCATCACTATCCGCTTCAAAATACAACTTATCATCCCGCAATTCGGCATGAAACCACACCCTAGACTGACATCCTTTAATCAAATTGTCATCTGTCTTGTGCGTTTCGTCCATCGCGTTCAAGCCATTACCTATTTCTATCAGATAAGCATATTTATCCATCCAATCATCATACATGGAAAACTCATCCACGATTTGATTCTGAATCTCTTCTATCGTCATTACTCTTATAATTTGAAAATCTTTTCTATCTTTCTTAACCCTTCACAGAAAACATCAATTTCTTCCCGGGTGTTATACATGGCTATGGAAGCGCGAGCCATTCCCTGTACCCCGTAATGTTGCATCACGGGTTCCGCGCACAATTGTCCCGTACGTATGGCAATCCCCATCTTATCCAGCAAAGTACCCAAATCGAAAGGATGTATGCCCTCGATTCCAAACGAGATCACGGAAGACTTATTCGCGGCATCCCCGTATAAGATAATGCCCGGAACCTCCCGAACCTGTTTCATGGCATAATCCATCAGACCATGTTCATATTCGGCAATCTCTTGCAAACCGATACTTTTCACGTACTCCAAGGCCTCACCTAAACCGACAACCCCGATAAAATCCGGAGTTCCTGCCTCGAATTTAAAAGGCAATTCGTTGTAAGTCGTTTTCTCGAAACGAACTTCCTTGATCATTTCTCCCCCGCCCTGCCAAGGTGGCATCTGTTCCAACAGGCTACGCTTTCCATACAGGACACCAACTCCCGTGGGCCCGTACACCTTATGCCCTGAAAAAGCGAAAAAGTCACAATCCAATGCTCGCACGTCAACCGGGATATGTTGGATAGCCTGAGCCCCGTCAACCAAAGCGTATGCTCCCAAAGCGTGTGCCGCATCAATCATCTCCTTCACGGGATTCACCGTACCCAACACGTTAGAAACATAAGCCACACACACCAATCTTACCCGCTCATTCAAAAGTCCCCGGAACACCTCCATGTCCAGCTCGCCCTTATCTCTAAAAGGAACCACTTTCAACACGGCCTTCTTGCGTTCACATAGCATTTGCCAAGGAACAATATTGGCATGGTGTTCCATTTCCGTCACGATGATCTCGTCACCTTCCCGGATAAAAGTCTCCCCGAAAGTGTAAGCCACGAGATTGATACTCTCGGTCGTTCCCCGGGTAAATATCACCTCGTCCGTGGACTCCGCGTTGATGAACTCTCTCACGGTTTCCCGGGCTTGTTCATTGGCATCCGTACATTTATTACTCAGATAATGCACTCCCCGATGCACGTTGGAATTGTAACGTAAATAATATTCCGTCATCTTTTCCACCACCCGCAAAGGTCGCTGGGTTGTAGCCCCGTTATCAAGGTAAACCAACGGTTTGCCATAAATCTTTTCCTCCAGTATCGGGAAATCCTTTCTAATCCGATTGACGTCAAACATAATTTATTTCTTACAATGCATCACGCAATTGTGACACTTGGTTAATTCTCCTCTTAATCGTTTATCCACCAAACTATCGATCTCTTCCCGGAGCGGTTCAAGTTTTACCCGTCCGACAATCTCATGTGCAAAACCGAACATCATCATCATTCGAGCCTCGGCCTCCCCGATCCCGCGGGAACGAAGATAGAACATGGCCTCCTCGTCGATCTGTCCGACCGTGGCCCCGTGACTACACTTCACGTCATCGGCATCAATCACCAACTGGGGTTTCGTGTTCACTTGAGCTGTATCCGTCAACAACAAGTTATTGTTCGCTTGATAAGCCTCCGTTTTTTGAGCATCGGGACGCACGACAATCCGTCCGGCAAAATTAGCCAGTGCCGCATCGTCCAACACGCCTTTGAAATGTTGATTACTTGTACAATGAGGTGCAATATGGTCGATAAAGGTGAAGTTGTCCACCTGTTGTTTTTTATCCGACAAATACATCCCGTAAAGATTACTCTCGCATCCTTCTTCCGTCAAAGCGGCAAAAAGATTGTTACGAATGAACCCGCCATATAGGGTAATCACGTTTGCATCATACCGAGAATTGCGTTTCTGGGAAACGAACACGCTGTTTATCTGGGAAGCCTCGATATGTTGATTCTGAACATGGTAGTATTCAAAAGCCGCATTCTCCCCGACAACCACTTCCGTGGTATTATTCGATAAAAAGCGATCATCGGAAAGCGTGTGGTCGCAAACCAAAATAGTCGCCTTAGCATCACGTCCCAAGATAACCATGTTCCTCTGGAACGACATCAAGTCCGCATTCGCCCGCATCAGGTTCACAATCTGCAACGGACGCTCCATCACTACCCGATCCGGAACATACACGAATACCCCGTCTTGGGCAAATGCCGTGTTCAGTGCCACTAATCCATCCGCATCTGCCGGTTTCGTGTACTGATTATAATGTCTTTCAAATAACTCTTTATACTTCACGCTGGCCTCTGCCATACTGCAAATCACCACGCCTTCGGGAATTTCCGGTACAACATTCTCCTGCACGAACCAACCGTTGATCGTCAAAATCAGATTGGTGTCCAAATTCGGCACGTGACACTTGAATATCTCGCCCACTTCAACCTCTTGCTTGATATATTTCAGTACCACCCTATAATCCCGATCAAACACCGGTAAGGTATCCGCATAAAGATAGTCCTCCGTTTTATAGGGGATTCCTCCCAAGGCCTCGAAACGTTGAAACGCCTCCTCCCGGTGTCGGTTCATCACGTCACCGCATCCTTCCTGCAGTAACCGTTGTCCCTCCCGAAACAGAGTCGCGAAATCATTATTTATCTTTTCTAATCTTTCCATCTTCCATTACTTACCGGACGCAACTTCCTGTTTAATCCAATCATAACCATACTTCTCTAACTCCAAGACCAACTCTTTTCCAGCCGTCTTCACGATACGGCCGTCATACAACACGTGTACGACATCCGGCACGATGTAATCCAACAAACGCTGGTAGTGAGTAATCACGATAGTAGAGTTATCCGGTCGTTTCAACTTGTTCACCCCGCTAGCAACAATACGTAATGCGTCAATGTCCAAACCGGAATCCGTTTCGTCCAGAATAGCCAATTTCGGTTCCAACACCGCCATCTGGAATATTTCGTTCTTTTTCTTCTCCCCGCCGGAAAAACCTTCATTCAGAGAACGGTTCAACAAACGACTGTCAATGTTCACCATCTCCATTTTCTCCCGGATCATTTTCAGAAACTCGCTTGCCGGATAAGGGGGTAATCCCTTGTATTTGCGTTGCTCGTTTACAGCGGTCTTCAAGAAATTAACAGTACTTACACCCGGAATCTCTACCGGATACTGGAAACTTAGGAATATCCCTTCCCTTGCCCGGTCTTCTGCCGGAAGTTCCAACAGATTCTTCCCGTTAAACCAAACTTCCCCTTCCGTCACCTCGAAACACTCCCGTCCCGTAAGCACGGCCGACAAAGTACTCTTCCCTGCCCCGTTCGGTCCCATAATCGCATGAACCTCCCCGGCATTCACCTCCAAATCAATCCCTTTCAATATTTCTTTCCCGTCTATCGCGGCATGTAAGTTTTTTATCTTTAATAAACCCATTTTATTTTAGATTTTAAATTTAGATTTCAGATTCCAATCCCTCGAACCGCCTCCATTCCAAAATCATAAATCGTAATTCATAAATCTATAAACTTTTAGCTCTTAGCTTTTAACTTTTAGTTTTTAGCTTTTAGTTTCCTATCCCACGCTTCCCGCCAAACTGATTTGCAACAGCTTTTGTGCCTCGACGGCAAATTCCATCGGCATTTTATTGATCACATCTCCGGCATATCCTTTGATGATCAAACCAATGGCATCTTCTGTTGAAATTCCTCGCTGATTACAATAGAATATCTGGTCTTCCCCAATCTTGGAGGTTGTTGCCTCGTGTTCCACCTGAGCCGTGGGATTCGCCACTTCCAAATAAGGGAACGTGTGAGCCCCGCATTTATCTCCCAATAACAAAGAGTCACATTGTGAGAAATTCCGAGCATTCTTACAGTTTTTCACCACCTTCACCCGTCCCCGATAAGAATTGGAACTATATCCCGCCGAAATACCTTTCGATACGATCCGGCTACGGGTGTTATTTCCGATATGGATCATCTTGGTTCCCGTGTCTGCCTGTTGGTAATTATTAGTCACGGCCACGGAGTAAAACTCGCTGACAGATCCGTCTCCCTTCAATATCGTACTCGGGTATTTCCATGTAACCGCTGATCCGGTCTCCACCTGTGCCCAGATCAATTTGGCATTCTCCCCTTTACAGATACCCCGTTTCGTCACGAAATTATAGATACCACCTTTCCCGTTCTTATCTCCCGGGTACCAGTTTTGCACGGTACTGTATTTCACTTCTGCATTCTTCTCCACCACGATCTCCACGATGGCAGCATGTAACTGATTCTCGTCCCGTTGCGGTGCGGTACATCCTTCCAAATAGCTCACGAAACTCTCCTCTTCTGCCACGATCAAAGTACGTTCAAACTGTCCCGTGTTTGCCGCGTTGATCCTGAAATAAGTGGACAACTCCATCGGGCAACGAACCCCTTTCGGGATGTAAACAAACGATCCGTCACTAAACACGGCCGAATTTAACGCGGCAAAAAAATTGTCAGCATAGGGGACAACCGAACCCAGATAACGTTTCACTAAATCCGGGTGATTCTTCACGGCCTCGGAGAACGAGCAAAAGATCACTCCCCGCTCTGCCAGAGTCTCCTTGAACGTGGTCTTCACGGACACGCTATCCATCACAGCATCCACAGCCACCCCGGATAACGCTTTTTGTTCATCCAAAGGAATACCCAATTTGTCAAACGTCGCTTTCAACTCGGGATCGACCTCATCCCACGATTTCTTTACCTCCTGTTTCGGGGCCGCATAGTACACGATGTCCTGATAATCAATCGGAGGAATCTCCAACTTCGCCCACGTGGGCATTTTCATCGTAAGCCAATGACGGTAAGCCTTCAAACGGAATTCCAAGAGCCATTCCGGCTCTTCCTTCTTTTGTGAAATCAAGCGGATCACCGATTCATTCAATCCCTTCCCGATCATCTCGGTTTCCACGTCAGAAACAAAACCGTATTTATACTCGCCCTCAGTTACTTCATTCAATATATCGTCTTGTTCTTTAGCCATAACTTTTATACCCTATTATCTCCAATTTATCAATCTGTGCAAAAGTACAAAAAAATATTACCTATCAATCATCTATCAGGTAGATAATATCTATTACGTGATAAATCCCCGCTATGATTCATTCTCTCTTGCGAAATACCTCATCATAAACTTGTAACCTGCAAACTTGTAACCTGTAACGTGGCGTAGCCACATTATCATTTGCTCGATTCATCAATTTAGCGTATTTTTGTTTTCGATATATAAGAACTGAAACATGAGTGAAAACAAACCATTGACGAAACTATCCACGTTAGGGGAATTCGGCTTGATCCGCCACCTGACACAAGATATAAAATTAAAAAACGAATCTTCATTGAAAGGAGTCGGCGACGATGCGGCCGTACTCGATTACAAGGACAAAAAAGTGCTGGTCAGCACGGATATGCTGATCGAAGGAGTACATTTCGATCTGGCCTATGCCCCGTTGAAACATCTAGGGTACAAGGCTGTAGCGACAAACGCCAGCGACATATACGCCATGAACGGAACTCCCCGGCAGATCACGGTTTCCCTTGCTGTTTCCAATCGTTTCTCCTTGGAAGCGGTCGATGAATTGTACGAGGGAATTTATCTTGCCTGCGACCACTACGGGATTGATCTCGTGGGGGGTGACACGACCTCTTCCCAAACGGGAATGTGTATCAGTATCACGGTGATCGGAGAGGCTAACGAGGAAGATATTGTTTATCGCAATACCGCACGGGAAAATGACCTGATTTGTGTCAGTGGGAATCTGGGTGCCGCTTACATGGGACTTCAGTTGTTGGAGAGAGAAAAAGTCGTGTTCAAGGAAAATCCCAACGCCCAACCGGACTTCTCGGGGTATGAATATATCCTCGAACGCCAGCTAAAACCGGAAGCCAGAATGGATATCATCCAATTACTCAAGGAAAAAGGTATTAAGCCGACTGCCATGATGGACGTTTCCGACGGTCTTTCATCCGAGGTATTGCACATCTGTCATGATTCCGGCCTAGGTTGCAACATCTACGAGGAAAAGATTCCAATTGATTACCAGACGTTCAAAATGGCCGAGGAGCTTAACATGAACGCCACGGTATGCGCTCTTTCCGGGGGAGAGGATTATGAACTCTTGTTCACCACACCACTGGATGCCTACGATAAACTGATTACCATGGAAGAGATCAGTATCATCGGACATACTTGTGCCAAAAGCGAAGGTTATAATTTAATCACGAAGGACGGTAATTCATTCGAGCTGAAAGCCCAAGGCTGGGTAAACTTTAACCCGTCCGAAGAAAAATAACAGACCACCATGAACAAACTGGAAAACATTCTTGACGAATCTTTACTACACAGTGCCAGCGGGGACCGGAAGGCCCTCCGTCTGTTATTGAAGAAAGTCATCCCCGATCGTTTTCATTATTACCATGAAAGCCGGGACATCACCCGTCAGGAGGAATACGCCGATTTGTTATACAAGATTCTCCTACTTGAACTAGATGAAGAAGAAGAGGAAAGCATTGAGCTGGCAGAACTTGCTTATCTGGGCATCAGCGAGTGTATCTCGTCAGCCCCGGTACACATCTACGAGTGCCTCAAAAAGCGTATTATCCTAATGCACTATTTCGCGGACTATTTCACGGATAGCCTAATCGAAGTCTTCTTGAAAAAATACCGGGAGAACAACCTGTTGGAAGCCCGAAATCTAGCCTTGGAATCCATCGAACGGATGCAATTGTTCGATATTTTCTTGATAGAACAGAATTTCGATGACCGTATCGACCGGGATGAACAATTGACAGATGTCTGCAACGGCATAGAACTCGCTCCCAACCTCACGGACGAAGAACTGACGGAAGCACAATTAATGCACCAAGTGTTATACGCTTATTTGAAAGCGAAGTACCGAAAATGATACAAAAAAACAGAGAGCTTTTTCAAACTCTCTGTTTTCTCATTCTTAACGATTCGAATTAAATCTTCTTTCTCTTGGGAATCTTTGACCTCTGTCGTCGCCACCTTCTTCTCTGGGTCTAGCCTTTTTCACAACGATTTTTCTTCCTTGGAATTCAGTTTCGTTTAAGGCATTGATCGCGTTGAAACCTTCCGTTTCATCTTCCATCTCAACAAAACCAAAACATTTAGAGTTACCAGTTTCTTTGTCCATAATAACTTTGGCTGAAGAAACAGAACCATGCTCTGAGAAAAGAGCCTGTAAGTCCTCACTTGTGGTCGTGGAACTTAACTTTGCAACAAAAATATTCACAATAAAAATAATTAAAATTAATAATACATATAGAAGGGTACGTAGAGGTATATCTTTGGTTTCAACGATAAACAACTATTTATCTTCTAATGCGACAAATATAAGTAATTTCTTAATAATCAAAAATTAATCACGCATTTTTTCTTTATTTTACACCAGATTTATTCCCTTATCATAGATATTGAATCACAGCCTGTTTTCCTTAACTCGATTCCATATTCATCATTTTTTTTTACATTTTCCTCCACTTTTTCTCCCTAAACGCTTGCGATTTCAAAAATTTTCCCTACTTTTGCACCCGTTAAACAATAACGATGGTGCCATAGCTCAGTTGGTAGAGCAAAGGACTGAAAATCCTTGTGTCC
>NZ_JAHZBP010000018.1:0-32706 GCF_019423355.1 Butyricimonas sp. | reverse complement strand
GATTCACGCTCGCTACGTTTTGTTCATTTCAATATCTTAAAGAACTCTTCTTTTCATCTTGTCGCTCCCGTCATCCCCTCATGCCCTCCTCTTGAAAGCGGCTGCAAAGGTAAGGCTTGTTTTTCATTCTCCAAACTTTTCAAGCTTTTTTTTCAAACTTTTTTTCTCGCCCCTCGTTTAACCTCTTTCCCTCGTGCCCTCTCTCTCGAAAGCGGGTGCAAAGATAAGGCAATGATTCCCCCTTTTCCAAATTTTTTCACCATTATTTTTCATCTTTTTTTCAAGCCCCCGACCAATACCGTGACTGGCAAAACGTTAGGGAGAAAAATTTTTACCGGGAAAACGGGAAAGACCACCGGGAAAAGGGAGGGGAAGGCGGCAAGACCGGGAAAAGGGACCACGCTCTCGCGCGACAAGCACCTTTCATGGACACCCGTGAACGTCTTTAAAACGTCTTTGATTCGAGAGTGACACGCCTTTAACTCCTGTCTTCTACCCGTTCACACCCTGTCATCACCCCTTGCACGGGGTTAAAAGGGGAATGGGCTACCACGAGAACTCGACAACTGCTCTCCAAGAACTCGACAACCACACACGCCAGTGTTCATGCCATGTATATGCTATGTATATGCTATGTTCATGGTATAGCCCAACGACGAACTAGCGCCGAGGAAAACACCGACAGGAGATAGTGAAATTACAAATGCTTTAAAGCCAACTTGATAAGATTCTCAACTGTTTCGACCTTTTCCGAAGCCAAAATCTTGTCCAAAGTCTTCGTCACCTGGGCTCGAGCAAAGCCCAACATCACCAAAGCTGCTTGTGCCTCTTCCCGAACCGCACTCGTAGAAAGACTCAACCCCTCTACAGGAACACCCTCTTTACCTACTTTATCCTTCAATTCTATAATAACACGCTGAGCAGTCTTCACTCCAATTCCCTTCACGCTCTTTATAGCATTTACATTCTCTGTAAGTATCGCTCCAGTTATCTCCTCCACCGACATTGAACTCAACATGACATTCGCAGTGTTAGCGCCAATCCCGGAAACAGAAATCAATGCCCGAAACAAACTTCTCTCCTCCTTAGAAAAAAAACCATACAACAAATGAGCATCTTCCCGCACGATCTGGTGAATATAAAGCATAACCTGATTCTGGGAAGCGATCTTAGAATAAGTATTAACCGAAATATGAATATAATACCCGACCCCGCCACAATCGACAACAGCATTTGCCGGAGTTGCCTCCACTAATTCACCTTTTATATATTCGTACATAAAAATTGAAAATTGAAAATTGAAAATTGAAAATGACAAGGCATTTCAATTTTCAATTCTATGTTTATACTACTAGCGGAAACCGATAAGTTTACGCACTTCTTTCATCGTGGCTACCGCACTAGCCCTTGCTTTCTCGGCCCCGGCCGCAGCAACCTTATCCAGATTATCCGGGTTAGCAGCGTACTCCATGATTCGCTCCCGAATCGGAGAGCAGAAATTAATAATATCTTCCGCCAACTGTTTTTTCAAATCTCCGTAACGAATTTCACAATTATTATACTTCTCGTTGAAATAATCATACGTGTCTTTCGAAGAAACGACATCCATCAAGGTAAATAAATTCTGGATCACCTCCGGTTTCACGCTGTTCGGCTCGGTTGGCCCGCTATCGGTTACGGCTTTCATCACCTTTTTACGTATTGTTGCAGCATCGTCAACCAGATAAATAGCATTTCCCTCTGATTTTCCCATCTTCCCGGAACCATCCAACCCCGGAATCTTGATTCCTTCTCCCGTGTAGGAGAAAGATGCCGGTTCCGGGAACAACTCACTCCCGTATATGGTATTAAATCTCCGGGCAAATTTCCGGGCCATCTCCATGTTTTGCTCCTGATCTTTTCCGACAGGCACTTTATGAGCCCTGTGTATAATAATATCCGCGGCCATCAACGTGGGATAGGTCAACAAACCTGCATTCACGTTATCCGGCTGTTTACGAGCCTTTTCCTTAAAAGTAGTCGTGCGCTCCAACTCGCCAAGATAAGCATTCATGTTTAAATACAAATACAACTCGGCAATCTCCTTTATATCACTTTGCACGTAAATTGTCACCTTCTCTGGATTCAAACCACAAGCGAGGTACTCCGCCAGAATCTTCCGCACGTTCTCCACCACGTTACCCGGGTGCGGATGCGTCGTTAACGAGTGCCAATCGGCAATAAAAAAGAAACATTTATACTCGTCCTGCATTTTTAGAAAATTCTTCACCGCACCAAAATAATTTCCCAGGTGCAAATTACCCGTAGGCCTAATTCCACTTACTACTGTCTCCATTGTCTGAAATTTACGAATTTAAAACATACAAAGATACGGTTTTATTCGTTTTGTACAACTATGCATCAAAATGCCCCGGAAACAATATTCATCATCACACGATATAACCACCTACCCATGAACCAGTAAAATTCATTTTTATTGTACTTGGCGAAAACAACCGTCTCTCGTTTACCTTATCCATATCAACACAATGATTACCAGTATATTACACCTATTTTAAACAAATACACGCTTTTTAAAACGTTTTCAGTAAAGTAAGATATTGATAGACAAGGAGAAAAAAATATTACAAAAATGGATGTTGTTATATTATTTTTCCTACTTTTGAAACGCAAAGTCTAATTAATAATTTTAATTTAAACATGGAAGGTTACGAAAAGAATGACGGTATGGAAATGAATGATCGGGATGAGATCTATTCAAAACCGGTGAGAGCAGGGAAAAGGACTTATTTTTTTGATGTAAAAGCTACTCGTAATAACGATTACTATCTAACGATTACTGAAAGCAAAAAGAAACTCGAAAAAGATGGTTCTCAGAATTACGAAAAGCACAAGATCTTTTTATACAAAGAAGACTTTGATAAATTTGCAGAGGGGCTTGACAACGCTGTCGCTTACATCAAAGCAGCTCTTAACGGAGAAACAATGGCAGTCCAAGAAGAAGTTGAAACAAACAAATTTGACGACATTGATTTTGATGATCTATCCAAATAACCAAAAAAGCTCTTCGCGATGAAGAGCTTTTTTATTATCGTATATATCCGTAAGGAATTTTTGCCAGACCTTCTGCCAGTTGATTGATTCCCTTTTCCAGTTTCCCCTTCAGCAACATTTTCATCATCATGTTCAACTCCGCCTCTGCCGTTATTCGTAACCGGGTATCATAAGGGCCGTTATCCAACAGCTGAATCCATACTTGAAATTCAAAAGGCAAACGTCCATCCCCCTCCAGTTTAATCAATTTCGGTTCTTCTCTCTCCACGATTTTCATTCCCATTTCACCAACACCTTTTACCATAAAAGTGCAGGTATCTTCCGTGGTGCGAACGTCCTCGATCTTGTCAGCCAGTTCCGGCATTTGATTACCGGCCCCCATCTGGCGAGCCGTCTCGATCAATTTCCCGATCTTCGAGAAATCAGAAAGAAACGCGTACACGTCTGCAATCGCACTATTTATTTTCTGAACGTCACTAACAACTCGTGTTGCCATACCTTTTATTTATAAGATTCTGGGCTCAGACGCCACTCCTTCAACTTGGCCACATCGCTCTCCTGCACGTACCCGGTCTTCTGGGCCAGGTCAATCATGGCGTTGTAGTCACTCAACGTATCCAGTACGCAATGAGCATTCGTGAAATTATCTATCGCTTTCTGGAATCCATAGGTGAAAATAGCCACCATTCCCAACACGTCACATCCTGCATTTCTCAACGCCTCCACGGCCTGCAAACTGGATCCCCCGGTAGAGATCAGATCCTCCACCACGACCACTTTTTGACCTTCTTTATATTCACCTTCAATCAGATTTTCCAACCCGTGATTCTTGGCAGCAGAACGCACGTACACGAACGGCAACCCCAATTCCTGTGCAACCAAAGCACCTTGGGCAATAGCACCGGTAGCCACCCCGGCGATCAATTCCACCTGTGGGTATTTTGTTTTAATCAAATTCACGAACTGGTCCCGAATATACGTACGTACTTCCGGGTAAGACAACGTCTTCCGATTATCGCAATAAATGGGTGATTTCCACCCGGAAGCCCATGTAAAAGGGTGATTCGGTTCTAATTTTATCGCTTTGATCTGTAGCAAATGTGACGCTACTTGTTCTGCAACAGTGTTCATATCTGTCTATTATTTTAATGGTTATTCTTTACTTTCAAGGTGCAAAGGTACAAAGTATTTTTCAAAAGCCATTCGGATAGCATACTGAATCTCGGGATATTCTCCTTCCAGCTTGCCGGATTCAAACAACGTGCTAATTCCCTGCAAACCGGGAACAATCGAGTCAATGAAATGAGGCTTCCCCTCGTGCAGACCGCGTAATCCAAACGCACCCATAGCCTGTAACAAACGCACCAGCACGAAATGATAATATATTTCCCGGAACTTTTCCGCATATCCCGGTTCGCTCTCCGTCAATTGCCGGATATAGAAATCTAATAATTCTTCCTTTTGACTTTCAGGAATTTTCACTATCGCGTCATATAATAAGGACGCCACGTCATAGTGCAAAGCCCCTTGCCTTCCTCCCTGGTAATCGATAAAATACACCTCGTTATCAACGACCATGATATTTCTAGACTGGAAATCCCGGAACATGAAACCATCCGCCCCGGCCATGACCAATTTCGCCGTCAACCGATCAAAATCATTCTCCAGCCGATCCTCGTCGACCTCCACTCCCGCCAATTTCAAAAAACAATATTTAAAATAGTTCAAATCCCACCGGATACAGCGTTCATCAAAAACAGGACGAGGCAGACATCCCGAATAATCCAGTCCCTTTCCTCCCTCCAACTGGAATTTCAACAACTCGGACAAGGCTTTCCGATACAATTCCATGGTATGCTCGCTCAGGAATTCACCCTCTCGCTCCCGCTCCACGACATCCAACAACATATCCGGCCCCAGATCATCCTGTAAATAACAAAACCCGTCCTCCGAAACACAATACACGTGCGGAACATGCAAACGGGATTTTTCAAAATGCCGTGTAAAATCCACGAACAAACGATTTTCCCGCAAATTCTCGTGGTACACACCCACGTATGTCCGGTCTCCCGTAAACACCCGGTAATATCTCCGGGCCGAACCGGACACCGGCAACGACTCCACTCGCCGTGCATCACTACCACTATATTGTTTGAAAAGAGTTTTTATTTTTTCTTCCATAACTCTGATTATTCATTCTCTCTCGTTTCTTTTTCCGACAATCCAACACGTAATTTATATCATTCCGAGTAACGTCGATCAGCCATATTAAGCATGTTCGATGTACTAAAAATATATATTAATTTTTATCTCGCAGACAAAAGTAAAGAAAAAACCTCAATTCACGCCATCATACAATATAAAGGCGAAACTAATGGAGCTGTCTCAAAAAGTCAATTTTAAACAACTACCCCCACTAACTCCCCCTTACACAGGGGGAGAAACCGCTTGGTAATCAACTCTTCCCCTGTGTAAGGGGGAGCTGGAGGGGGTAGTTGGCAAATACAAGCAGGACTTTTTGGACAGCCCCGTCAAAAGTCAATTTTCAACCTCCCTCCCCTTCGGGGTACTTCCCCTCAGGCAGGGGAAGAAAGAGAATGACCATGAATAGGATTTATCTAACGACCTTGCAGGAAGAGGATTTCTCGAATCTACATGTATTTTTCAGATCAACCATCTCTCTATAAGATCGTTATCCTCCAACAAGTGCTTTATTACTCCTATAATACGCTGTTACTCTATTGTTTGGCTAGGTTTTCTCCGTGTCTTCTCCGTGCTTTCTCCGTGTCACTTGCGAGTGATCGCCGGAGGAAACACATTTAAACGCGGCACGAATCAAGAAGAAGACATATAGGAACATTGAAGGAACATTGGCATGACCTAGAGGTAATCAAACAACGACAAAAGTTTGTTCAACAAAATTTAAACAGGCTTTAAAGAAAACGATATCCAAAATCGTAATCATTCCAACAGGGATTCTCTTTAACAAAAATACCCTTCAAAATCAATCGATTAAGAAGGGTATTTGTGCCCAAGACAAGACTCGAACTTGCACAGCCGAACGGCCACTACCACCTCAAAGTAGCGTGTATACCAATTTCACCACTTGGGCATTTTTTAACGGCGCAAATATATAGTATTTTCTCGTTATCGCAAAACAAATAAGCGGTATTTTAACCCGAATTTCACGAAATAAACAGTAAAAGATACACCCAATTCTTACCGTTTTTTCCAGTAACTAACAGCAAAACAATGCGTTTTATCCAAACTTTCATTTCTCACTTGGTGATATACTTTCACACGATTTTCTTCCTCCTCAACATGACATCCGGCACACACAACACTATCCGGCAACACTTCATGTTCGTAAATAATTTCCAACTCCGTGATCTCGTGGTCCTTCAAGAACTCGTAAGACAAAGAATTAGTAACCCAGCGCACATACGTGGCTTGAGTGACGTGCTTGTTGAAATCGATATTATCGTATGTTGCCGTGAAACGACGGGTGCTTTCGAAGTCTATCGGCATTTTTTTCGTATCCAACTCGAAAGGAATTTCCCGAATACCATCCACGCAGAAAACGGCGGTCTCCGTCACGCAAGCCGGCAAACGCACGGGACGGCGACGATTTACATCTATCACCATCCACTCTGAAGTAGCCCGCAATAAAACCTCTTCTCCTGCCACCATTCTAAAATCACGAATCGCGAATAAACGATCAATACCCGACGGCCATGTTTCCAACGTCACGTTCTCCCCCTGTTCCGGCATCCGGTTAATCAAAATATGTAATTTGTGCAGCATCCATGTCAATCCTTGCTCGTTCAACGTGGGCACGTCTATTTTCAATGCGTAAGTCTGTACGTTCGCCACGTCATTAAACAGATCGCACAAGGACTTCATGATCAACCGTCCTTCCAAATCCGTATAATGCCCCCGAATATCTATCTCTTCCGAATATTTTACCATCCCGTTCTAATTTTAGATCCTATCGATTGAGTGATTTAATGATTTGCGATTACGTGATTTCCACCCACAACCTCACCCCTCCTTTTTAATCTCCTAATCATTGAATCGTCAATCACAGAATTTTTAATATCACTTTTATATCACGTTTACTTCCGGTTCCAACCATACTCCAAACTGAAGGAACACGGATTTCTTTATCTCGTTAGCCAAATGTGCAATTTCTATGCCAGTTGCCCCACCCGTGTTCACTAACACCAGCGCTTGTTTGTCGTGTACCCCGGCATTGCCGACAACTTTTCCCTTCCATCCGGCAGTTTCGATTAACCACCCGGCAGCCAATTTCACATGCCCTTCATCCACGGTATAAATCGGCAGCGCGGGATACTTTTCCAGCAAGGCATCCGCAACGGCACGTTCAACCATCGGGTTTTTAAAAAAACTCCCGGCATTAGGTAATACCTTCACGTCCGGCAATTTAGCCTCCCGTATACGAATAATGGCCTGCCGTATCGTTTTTAACGAAAGTTCACCCAAACGGTTGACTTCATCTTTCACGCTCCCGTAATGTAATCTAAACTCGGGATGTTTTGCCAAACGGAAAGTGACATACGTTACTAGAAAACGGTTCTTCCACTCATGTTTAAAAATAGAGTCCCGGTAACTGAAACGACATGTTTCGGCATCAATCGTCACCCTTTCACCCTTCACGATATCCACGGCTTCCACCCGGTCAATACATTCCCCGACTTCCATCCCGTAAGCCCCGATATTCTGCACCGGGGTTGCTCCCACATGGCCGGGAACCAGTGAAAGATTCTCCACCCCTCCGTACCCGTGTTCAACGGCCCACGCCACGAAATCATCCCATACGACACCACTTCCTACCCGGACAAACACGTACTTATCATCTTCCCTCACGATCTCGCACCCTTGCATCACGGGATAAAAGACAACCCCGTCAAAGTTCTCCGTGAACAAGAAGTTACTTCCCCCTCCCAAAAGTAGAATTTCCTCCGGATCTAACTCGTATGATCCCACGAATTCCAATAATTCGCTCTCTTGATCACACTTCACAAAATATTTACAAGTCACGTCTATGCCAAACGTGTTATATTCTTTTAAACTAAAATTTTCGTTAATCTCAATCATTCTATTTCTGTCTATTAATCAACTCCACGATCTCTTTTCTCTCGCAAAGGTAAAATATATCAGGAAATAAATCACTAAATTTGCCCCATTAATCCAAAGTGTCTATGATCTCATTACCGCCAGCATTTACAGAAAGGATGCAGCAGCTCCTTGGGAACGAATCGGAAACCTTTTTCCAAGCGTTAGTTTCGGAGTCCCCCACTTCCATCCGGTTAAACCCGGAGAAAACGGCAAACACCGATCTCCCCTTCTCGGAATTACTTTCCCGACAAGTACCATGGTGCAGTAATGGATACTACTTGAAGGAGCGTCCCTCGTTCACCTCCGACCCGTTACTACACGGGGGAGCTTATTACGTGCAAGAGGCCTCCTCCATGTTTCTGCAAGTCGTTCTTCAGCAGATAACCGGGGATACCCCTCTCCGGGTTCTTGACCTATGCGCAGCTCCGGGTGGCAAATCCACGTTACTGGCAAACAATCTGCCCAAAGATTCATTGCTGGTTTCCAACGAAGTAATTAAATCAAGAGCCTCCATTCTCAAAGAAAATATTATTAAATGGGGACATGATCATATTGTTGTCACCAATAGCGACCCCAATCGTTTCACGGGAATGAAGGGGGCGTTCGACATGATTCTCGTGGATGCACCCTGTTCCGGGGAAGGTATGTTCCGAAAAGACGAGAAAGCCATCACGGAATGGAGCGAGAATAATCTGCGTCTTTGCGAAGAGCGTCAAAAAAGAATACTTTCCGACGTGTGGGATGCTCTCGCCCCCGGGGGCTATCTCGTGTATAGCACGTGTACCTACAACCCCGGAGAAAATGAAGATATATTAAACTGGATTTTAACCACGTTCGATGCGTCATCCGTTGAAATCCGGCATAATTTTACAGCCATCACCCCGTCCCCCTTTCCTCTCCACGGGTATCATTTCTACCCGCACAAAACTAACGGAGAAGGTTTATTCATGGGAGTCATTCAAAAAAATGACGGGACACCCTTTACCATAAAAAAAGAAAAGCGAGCTACCCCGTCCCCCGCAGTCAAACTCCCGGCAGACATCCTCCCCCTCCTGCCGGACATGACAAAATACACACCTTACATCGCAGGAGAAACATTAGGCATCCTTCCCAAACAACACGCCGAATTTATCCAATACCTTTCCTCCAAAGCCGGGGTCATTTATAAAGGATGTGAAATCGGAGAATGTATTAAAGGGAAGACGAAACCCGCCCACGCTCTGGCTCTATACCACAAACTGCAACAAAAGCACGTTACCCGTCAAGAAGTGGACCTCACCGCGGCCCTCCAATTCCTACGCAAAGAAGACATCCGTTTCGAGGCCCCTCAAGGGGAATGGATTCTCATCACCTACAAAGGCATCGGGCTAGGCTGGGTAAAAGAAGTCGGCAACCGGGTAAATAACTACTACCCCAAAGAATGGAGAATTAAAAATTTGATTAAGTGATTTAATGATTTCCGATTAAGAGATTCGATTCATCGGAGACTCTATCATCTTTGATTTAGTGATCCCTTTCTTAATCACTAAATCATCAAATCAATCTGCAATCACCGAATCATCCTTTTATTTACTCTTCCTCCACCGAACAATAGCGCTTGATAATACTATAAGAATCCGTTAATCCAAGCTCCCCGGCCTTACTCAAATCCACGTTAGCAGCACTCCGGTTTCCTTGGTATATATAGAGTAAGCCCCGGTTAAAATAAGCCTCGGCTATATCCTTATCCACTTCCAGCACTTTCGTGTACATATCAATTGCTTTCTGAATCTCACCGCTCTTGGCATACACGTTAGCAATATTAAACATGGCAAAAACGAACTCCGGATCAATCTCCAAACATTTGTTATTCCCCTCCAGCACCAAAGAATAATCCACGTTTCGCTCCACTTTTTTCTCCTCACCCACGACACGGGAAGTCTTCTCTTCTATCGACTCAATGTAATCGTACATCCGGGAACGGGCGCTTGCCAAGTTCATCAAAGCGAACAGATGATTCGGGTCACGCTCCAACACTGCGCGGAAATCCTCGATCGCTTTCGTGTAATCTCCCCGGTTCAAATACAACGACCCGCGCAGCAACAAAGCATCCGTGACATTCTTGTTTTTCCGAATATCCGAAGACAAGCTCTCGATATAATTATCCTCGAATTCCCTCGGGTAATTAAATTTCTTATTTGAAACTGTCAAGGCCGGGTTATAATTATGCTCCTGATTAAACTTCATGATCCGCTTGTCGAAATATTGCACTTTCCCTTTCCGCAAGGTATCCAACGACAGGTATTGTACGATAAACATATCCTGCAATTCGATAATCACGTTCCGGTCTTGCAAACGTCCGTTAATCACGTCTTTCATCCGGTCATCCCGGGAGTTTATATCTATCAATCGCTTGAAATTCTCCGTAGTATCCACCAAAGCATTCTGATCCCCATCCTTCATTCGCCGGTATCGGTCCATGATCTCCTCAGCCTTGTAACGGTCCTTTTCGGCCGCATCGTAATCCCGCATATCCATACTCGTCGCGGCCCTTGCCAGATACGCCTTCACGAAATCCGGGTATATTGATATACTTTGAGAAAAGTCGTTATAAGCCCCCTCGTAATCCTTGATCTCCATCTTTAACAACCCGCGGTTGAAATAAATCAGTATGTTATCCGGGTTCATTTCCAACACTTGGTCAAAATCTTGAATGGCATTATTCACGTCCCCGATTTCCGACCTCAACAAAGCCCGGTTATAATAAGCATACGCGTAAGTGCTATCCACCTTCAAGACGGCAGTGTAATCCTCCAATGCCTCGGGATATTTCTTCATCTCGTACCACGTAATCGCCCGGCTCATAAGAATCCGCTTGTTTTCCGGGTTAATCTTCAAAGCCTTGTTGTAATCCTCTATCGCATCGTGATACTCTTTTGCTTGAAACCTTAAATATCCCCTCAAACCATAAGCATCATCCGAGAACATATTCAATTTGATGGCCATGTTACAATCCGCAATGGCTCCTTCTTGATCTCCCAGTTTCTCCCGCATGATTGCCCGGTTCAAATATGCCGGTAATAAATTTTTATCGATAATCAACGCCTTCGAATAATCCTTCTCCGCCGCCTTGTAATCTCCCATATCAGCCTCGGTAATTGCCCGGTTCGCGTACACGTAAGCCTCTCCCGGATTGATCGCAATCGCCGTGTTATAATCATGCATGGCCTCCTCGTACTGCTTCATATTATGATAGGCAATCCCCCGGTACATATAAGCATGGAAATAGTTCGGGTTCAGCTCAATCGCCTGCGTGTAATCCCGGATAGCTCCCTCGAAATCATCAAGGTTCAACTTTGCCAGTCCCCGGAAAAAATAAGGTTCGGATAAAAAGGGCTTTATCCGTATGATATTATTGAAATTCTCGATCGCACTCACGTAGTCGTCAAACATGATCGCACTCTTCCCCACTCGCAACATATTTGCCGTATTCCATTGTGCCGACACCCCCAATGTCGCCAAACAGAAGAATATAATAACGCCAAATTTCTTCATTCGATAAACATATATTTTCGGGGATAAAGATAATAAAAAAGTTCGCATCTTCATTATATCCCCCTTTTTACCCTCCCAAAAATCTCTCTCCCGCATGATATTATCAACTCCATCACTCTTTTTCCTTCATACCAAAGCTTACCTACTTGTTCTATGTCCCCGTTACCTCCTCATTAATTGTCCGTTCCTATAAAGTCCTACTTCAACGATAGAATAACGAGTACATAACAAAAATATGCAAGAGAATATATTGATTTAATGAACATTACACGAATATAAACTAATATACCTACTAACAATCACGGACACCAATATTCATCTTATAATCATAAAAAAAGGCTACCAAAACTGATAGCCTTATAAATATTCAGAATAACTAAATTAATAGTCATTTCTACGAGTTTCTTTTACATCTGGAATAAATCTCCAAGTATCCGGGTTTAAACTGGTATAAACATCTGCACTACCACCACCAGTAGTATAATATCCATAACCTTTGTAAGTAAATCCTACACCCATAACCAAAGCAGTTGCCATGCTAGACAAATCTTCCATCTGATGCCATTGATCTTTTTTGTGGTTATACTTCCAAACCGTTCTAGAATTTCTTCCCTGACCCGTTGCGATATAACCGTATGGCTCACCGTCATTTCCCGTATTTGAAACAAAAGAAACAGCGTACACACGCGGAATCCGGTCATAATCCTTATCTTGTTTTACTCCCGGTTTATCAGTTAAGGAATTATCCATCTTTGTCCATAGTCCCGTTGCAAAGTCAAACTTTATAACATCCGTAGCATAATTAGAAGTAGCACCAACGCTCTTGGCTCCCAAACATACATATGCAGCATTATTTACAACAAAAGCAGTTCCGCCATAACGAGATTCTCCCGGGAAAGGAATCTCTTCCCATGTTCCGAATTCACCTGCATTCGGATCAAAGCGATAAAAATCTTTAAATACCCTGTTATCTTCGCCGTAACCCGTTCCCACGTAACCGTATTTTCCATCAGAAAACGCAATGGCATCCCGACGACCTTCTACCTCAACACCATTAACAATTATTTTGGAAGACCAACCTCTTTGCCACTGCTTTGTCTTCATGTTAAACCGATAGAAATCATTAAAATATTTACGATCACGGATATTCTCTACGTTATTCGTCGTGCCAAATGAAAAAGCAGGCACATATCCCGTTCCTACATAAGCCCATTCTCCAATCACGAAAGCTACAGCAGAATGACGACCATTACCAAGGTTTTCTCCTTTTCCTGTATTCATTGGTGCCGGAAAGTCAGAATTCTCTCCCGTCACCTTCTTCCAATTTAACCTGCCTTCATCCTCGTCATTAAAATAATACGTATCTGTAAATTCTACACCTTTAGCACCTAATCCTAAACTAACAAAAACAGTTCCGGTTTCTGGATCCGTAAAACATACGGCTGCCTCTCGGGGTGCGCCACCAAACTCTACCGATTTTTCCCAATCCCCCAGATGATCATCGTCATCACAAGAAGCAAAGATTAAGCCTAATACTGCCAGAACCAAAAAATTTAATGTTCTCATACTTATCTATTTACCTAGTTATTTAAATTATTTACTTCATTCTAATTCTCTTCATGCTACAAAAACAGTAGGCAAAACTACACATTTTAAAAACAAATCCAATAAAAAAAAGACGAAATATCTATTGTTTCTCTTTTTTACAATTTATTCAGATAAAATGACCGCAGGTTCTTCCGTATTTTAGAAAATAGTTATACCTTCGCATCTTGATTAAATCAAAACAGATTATAACATGAGAATAGTTTTTCTGGCAGGTCTTTTATTCGCTCTATATTCATGCAACAATGACCTAAACACGATTGGAGATACGATGGTCCCCGCCGAGGGTTACGTGAATATAGAAACTTTTGACATCGAGACATCCACCGTTCGTCTGGATTCATTTCCTACAAGTCTTAATATATTAACTAAAATGTTGGAAAGTAATCAGCTCACTTTAGGGAAAATGACTGATAAAACCACGGGAGTTACAACTGCCACTCCCTATTTCCAGCTTATCGGAAGCGGGAATTCCGGGATTCCGAATTATGATGACAATTACGTTTACGATTCTTTGACCCTTGCCTTTCCATTTAAATATGACGAAACAAAGATTTTGGCAGGAGATACAGCAACTTTACAGACCTACCGGGTCTATCGGCTGAAAAATTTTCCGCCTACGGATTTCGACGATCCCTGTATTTACAGTAATGAAACCCTGCCTCTATATGATCCGGAGACCCCGTTAGCCACGTTGAGCGTCAGGTTGGAAAAACAATTTTTCACACAAAGAGATAAAGAAGCGTATTTCAAGCTAGATGATGCCCTAGGAAGGGAACTTTTCAGCCTCATCCGAAGACAAGATTCAATTCTAGATCAGAGTAATGCATTGGATTTCATGCGTTATTTTGCCGGTTTAACGATCGTTCCGGACAAGGATAATATGGCTTTATTACCAATCGACGGTTCACGCTTGTCTTTAACATGTCATTATCATCTGGATGTAAAGACCGGAACATACTCGTTTCAGCCTTTGGCCGCTTACTCTAGCGGAGGATATTATGCATTCACGAACATCGAACATACACCATCCGATCGGTTTAGTAACGTTTCTTGGTACAATCCTTTACCATATACCCAAGAAAACAAAGCTGTCATTCAAGGTCAGAACGGGTACATGTTAAAGATGAAATTACCCTTCAAATCAGATGTGAATCCCTACCGGACAATCTTAAAGGTAGAAATTGTTTTGGAGCCTCAAATCGATAATTTTGAAGACATTCCGGAGCCTACAACAATTCAGGTATTCACTTTAGATAAATATTCCAGAATCTCTGGAAAATTAACCGATTTATCCGGTAATTCTGTATTCGGGTATCTCGAAACAAACCCGAACTACAAAGAGGACCGAAAATATAGAATAGACATCACGGATTATTATAACAGTATGGTAAGTAACGGGACCGGAGGTATAGATCCGGAACTTAATTTACTAATCGGTTTAGCAGGTAGCCCAGTACAAGTCGGTGTCGATGAAATCAATACATTCGTGGGAGCAAACAACCTCACGTTCCAAAGGCTTATCGTTGACAAGACCCCGGTATTACGAATTTATTACGCGAACTATTAGTAAAAAAATTATTGCCGTTTATAACAATGAGTATGAAAAAAATATTTACAAGCATTGCAATATTACTTTTTACCCTCGGAGCATGGGGACAAAACAATATGGGTACCCCTTATTCCAAATTCGGAGTTGGATTATTACCTGATAACTACGGAGCCTATACTGGAATGGGGGGAGTTTCTGCTGCCATGAGGGATAATTATAATATCAACTTCTTAAACCCGGCATCTTACACGGCATTAGATTCAATGAGGTTCTACTTCCAAATGGGTGTCACAGGAGAGTACGTCGATGTTTCTACTTATAAAGATCATTCAAACTATAAAGTGGCTCAAAATGCCTCGCTAAACATGGCATTCCGGGTATACAAAAAAACATTCGTTTCGCTAGGTTTAATACAGAGATCAGACCGGGGATTCGATTTGATCTATTCCTATCCTTTAATAGAGGATCCTACCATGTTTTATGTACAGCAATTAGAGGGATTGGGTGGATTGAACGAGGCTTATTTAGGAGTGGCTTATCAATTGGGACGATTATCCGTGGGGGTAAATGCCTCTTATGTATTCGGTAAAGTTGAAGACCGTCTAACTCTTGTGATGCAACCTGCCACAAGTGGATACTATCTTAAATCACAAACCTTAACTCGCATCAATAGTAGTTTGTTTACATTAGGCTTTCAAATCCCCTTACCATTAACCAAAAAATCAGAACTAACGCTTGGAGGTAGTTTTAATTTTGGAACATCATTGCATGGAAATAGAACTTTTGTTGCCAATAAAATTAGTAATACAAGCGGTGCCATCATAAATGTTAACAACGAAAGCTGGGACAATGGAGAGGTATTTTTTCCTTTCAGAATGATTGTTGGAGCTTCCTATCAATACAATAAAAAATGGGTATTTGCAGGAGATTACACATTCCAAAGAATGTCAGCTTACGAAGAATTCGGAACGAATCAAGAATTCCAAGATTACCATAAAGCAGCCATTGGAGGATCATTACAACCCAACGAGACCGGACGTTATTGGTGGCAAAGAAATAAATACACGGCCGGAGCCTATTTCACTCGCTCGCAACTCAGATTCAATTATACCGACATAAACACTTATGGCGTAACCGTCGGAACTCAAATGCCTCTTCGCTTGGCTCGCCAAGAGTTGATGTTGGGAGTTGCCGTTGATTTAGGTATGCGCGGAACTCACCGAAATAACCAAATTTTGGAGAAATACGCAAAATTAAGAATAAACATTGCCTTTAAAGAAATCTGGTTCATGAAAGCTAAGATTCATTAAAGACACAATATTTCATATTTAGAAAACTAAAACACATGAGAAAACTTTTATTATCAATCGTTGCAGCAAGTATGACCCTTGCAGCATGTAATGCCCAAAGTGGTTACAAAGTTACCGGAACGGTAGAAGGAATGCCGGACGGTAAGGCTATTATCGCAACTGTTAATGGCAGTAGCCTTGACACTTTAGCAAAAGCTGACGTGAAGAACGGTTCATTTGAATTTACCGGAAACGTAAGTGAACCTACCGGTGCTTATATCATGGTTATCGGTCAAAGAGGAGCTATTCCATTCATGTTAGAAAATGCAAATATTACAGTCAATGCTGGACAGGCAGGATTAACTGTTACTGGTAGCGAAGGTCAAAAAATATATGACCAATTCATGGCTATCAACACGACAACTCAACAAGAGGCCATGAAATTGCAACAAGAATATCAAGCAGCTAATGGAGATCAGGCTAAAATGCAGGCTGTACAAGAAGCATACGCAAAATTAATGACGGATGCTCAAGCTAAAGAAACTGAATTAATCAAAGCTAATCCGGATTCTTATGTTTCAACTTTCGTTATCGTATCCAGCATGGGACAAATGGAATACGAGCAGTTGAAAGAAAGATATAACTTACTGGGTGAAAAAGCAAAAGCTAGCGCACAAGGTAAAGCTATTGCTGCTCAAATCGCTAAATTAGAAAGCACAGCTATTGGCCAAATCGCTCCGAACTTCACGATTACTACCCCAGAAGGAGAATCAATCTCTTTGTATGACATCAAGGGTAAAGTGAAATTAATCGATTTCTGGGCTTCATGGTGTGGTCCTTGCCGCGGTGAAAATCCTCATGTAGTTGAAATCTACAAAGAATACCACCCGAAAGGATTGGAAATCTTCGGTGTATCTTTGGATAACAACAAAGAGGCTTGGGTAAAAGCTATCGCTGATGACGGTCTGGTATGGAAACACGGTTCTGATTTGAAAGGCTGGCAATCAGCTCCTGCACAATTATACAGTGTAAGCGGAATTCCTCACACAGTATTATTGGACGAAAATAACAAAATCATCGCCAAGAACTTGAGAGGTGACGAATTAAAACAAAAGATTGCTGAATTATTGAAATAATTTCCAATCCACCTATAAAAGTGCGGCAATCAATTCATGTTTGCCGCACTTTTATTTAACCAACCTCTAACGCTAAAACTTGTATACCATGCACAAGCTCCTTCCCGTAATCGGACTATTTTGCATGCTCCTTTCCTCTCTCCACGGTCAGGCTCAGTCCTCGTGGGCCGATTCGACGCTAAATACCATGAGCCTGGATGAAAAGATCGGACAACTGATCATGGTTGCAGCCTATAGCAACAAAGACAGCGTGTACGAGAACCACCTAGGAGCAACCATTGAAAAGCATCATATCGGAGGTATCATCTTCTTTCAAGGTAGCCCACTAAGCCAAGCTTTGATGACAAACACCTACCAACAGAGCGCTAAAATTCCCCTCATGATCGGTATGGACGCAGAAAACGGGGTCGGTTGGCGGATCAAACCCGCCATGGAATTTCCCAACCAAACCTTGTTGGGAGCCATTCGAGACACGAATTTGATTTACCGTCTGGGAGCAGCCATCGGACAGCAATGCCGGACAATGGGTATCCACGTGAACTTTGCCCCCGTGGCCGATATAAACGTTAACCCTAAAAACCCGGTTATAGGCATCCGGTCATTCGGGGAAAAGAAAGAAGAGGTTGGCAACCGGACCTTACAATACATGCGAGGTCTGCAATCCCAACACGTGATGGCCGTGGCCAAACACTTCCCGGGACACGGGGACACAGACGTCGATTCCCACTTGGCACTACCCCTGATTCGCCACTCCGCGGCACGTATTGACACGGTTGAATTGTACCCCTTCCGCCAACTTTTCGAGGCTGGGATACCGGGAGTCATGATTGCCCACCTAAACGTACCTTCCTACGATACGGCCAATATCCCGGCTTCTCTATCCAAACAGATCATCACGAATCTACTACGCAAGAAATTACACTTCGATGGTCTTTGTTTCACGGACGCCATGAACATGAAAGGTGTCACCAAAGGAAGAACTCCCGGAGAGGCTGATGTAGAGGCTTTAGCAGCAGGAAACGATATTTTGTTATTCCCGGAAAACGTGGAAGCTTCCGTGAGGAAAATCAAAGCAGCCATCCGAAAAGGCGTTCTCTCGGAAGAAATGATCAACGAAAAATGCCGGAAAGTCCTTAAAGCAAAAGCAGAATTCGTACTCCCGTATGCTACACCCGTGGACACCGCCCGACTGACCGAACGATTGAGTTCCCCATCAGCCAAAGCGTTATTACAAGAAACATACGCCAAAGCGATCACGCTCGTGAAAAATGACGGCCTCCTGCTCCCGTTGACACATTTAGACACGCTACGTGTTGCCTCATTGAATTTTGGAGACCGGAAAGCCCCCGTTTTCGAGAGTACACTAGAGAAATACGCTCCTTGTGCTCACTTTTCTCTATCTCCCGGCGCCTCAAAAGAAAAAGTGGAGAAACTGATTAAAAATCTATCGGAATACAATTGTGTTATCCTGTATAACAGTGCCGCCCGTAACACGGCATCCCGGCAATTCGGGGCAACCATGGAACTTGTCAATATTATCAAGCAACTGAAAGGAAAACACATCGTGTTCTGCCATCCGGCCACACCTTACGGAATAGACCTGTACAGCTACCTTCCCATGGATGCCATTATCGTGAGTTATTCACACGACACTCCCGCACAACAATTTGCCGCCCAAGCCATTTTTGGGGGAATCAACGTGAACGGGAAATTACCCGTGAGCATTAACCACTATTATCCCGCCGGTACCGGGTTATCCACCCCGAAACTGCGATTAGGATATTACCAGCCAGAAAGTTGCGGCATGGATTCACAGACCCTACTTAAAATTGACAGTATATGCCAAGCCGCCATAAAAGTAAAAGCAACTCCCGGCTGTCAGGTTCTCGTGGCAAAAGACGGTTATATTATCTATAACAAAGCCTTTGGTTTCAACACTTATGATAGAAAAAAGAAAAACACGACCGACAACATATACGACATCGCTTCCATCACGAAAATAGCGGCTACTCTTCCGGCTGTCATGATGCTTTATGACCAGCAATATATAACACTCGACTCCCCGATTGTCCGGTACTCATACTCTCTTCGGGAAACCGACAAGCAAGATATTACCGTCAAGGAATTGTTGTTACATTCAGCCGGATTAAGAGCATCTTTTTCTTTCTTCCAGCACGCCATTGACTGGGATAAAATGCAAGGTCGGTTGTTCACGACAAAATACACGAAAACCAATACCCGTAAACTCCGGGATCGACTTTACCTGAATCCCAAATTCACGTACCGGGACAGCACGTTTAATTTCACGGGGGGCGAAGGCTATTTGGTCGTTTCCCCGCATTTCTATATTCACAAGCATTTCCAAGACTCCATTCACGACTTGATTTTAAACTCCAAACTGCTACCCCAGAAAAAATACACGTACAGCGACCTTGGATTCGTACTATTAAAAGACATCGTGGAAGAACAGTCCGCCACACCTTTTGATGTTTATTGCCGGAAACATTTCTTTAAAAGACTGGGAGCCTATAACACGGACTTCAACGCCCATTTTAATCTCGACATGAAAAAAGTGGTTCCCGCCAATAAAGATGATATTTTCAGAAAATCCCAATTACACGGGTACGTGCATGACCCAATAGCAGCACTCATGGGCGGAGTGTCCGGTAATGCCGGTTTGTTTTCCACAGCGGAAGACCTAGCCAAAATCATGAGCGTCTACCTAAATCGCGGGACATACGGGGGTGAACGTCTCATCGATTCTACGACAATCGACCTTTTCACTCAAACACAATTACCTCTCGACCAAAACAGACGGGGTCTCGGATTCGACAAACCGGAAACCTTGCCCAATAAATCAGGCCCGACCTGCAAGGAAGCCCCTTGTTCCAGTTACGGACACACGGGATTCACGGGAACCATTGCGTGGAACGATCCGGACAACCAATTAATCTATATTTTTCTATCCAACCGGATTTACCCCAACGAATTCAACGACAAACTTATCAAGGATAATATCCGTACAAAAATTCAAGAGGTCATTTATAAAGCAATCTTGAAATAGAGTTTATAAAGTAATATTTCAAGTATTCGCATAACCAAAAGACTCCTTGGCACATTTATTGTAAATCATCGTGTACAAGGGGTAAAACGCTGTAAATACTTTATGAACCTTATAAACTTTATAAACCTTAATAACTCATTTCATTACGGAAAAAATTCTGTATATTTAGAATGATTTTAAAATAGATAAACCCGTTTAAAATGACGGAAAAATAGATACTTTTGTGCCGGATAAAGAATTTAAATAGTTATCAATAAATAGACCTAATTATGAGTAATTTCTTAACATCGTCGATCGGGAAAAAGATCATACTGAGTTTATCAGGCCTTTTTCTTATTGCGTTTTTGTGCGTCCACTTAGCACTAAATCTACTTTTGATTGTAGATAATAGTGGAGAGTTATTTAACATCGGGGCCCATTTCATGGCTACGAATCCTATCATTAAAATCGTAGAACCGATTCTTGCCATAGGATTCATTATCCATATCATCTTGGCTTCTATTCTGACTCTTCAAAACAGGGGCGCACGTCCTATCAAGTACGATCTTCGCAGACAATCAGGAAATTGTACGTGGTCATCCAGAAACATGTACATCTTGGGAGGTTTGGTTTTGATCTTCTTGCTAGTTCACCTTTGGAACTTCTGGTGGAAAATCAAGTTTGCCGGGGATCCTCTTTTAACAGAGATCAACGTGGACGGTACTACCATGGAAAACACCTATGCTTTGGTTTCCGGACTATTTAAATCAAGTATCATCTACTGTTTACTCTACATCTTGGGAGGTATCTTCTTAGGATTACACTTGACCCACGGTTTCTGGTCAGCTTTCCAATCCATCGGTTTCTGTAATCAAATTTGGAGAAAAAGACTGGAATGTTTGGCTAAAATCTTCGCTTTCATCATTGCTGCAGGCTTTAGCATCATTCCGCTTTATTTCATGCTTGGACTGGCAAACTAACCATTTTAAATTGTAGATTGTAGATTTTAAATTGCATGAATCAACGATCTAAATTTAAAATTTAAAACTTAAAATTTAAAATTACTAAGGTTATGACAGAATTAAACGCTAAAATACCAGCAGGCCCGCTAGCCCAGAAATGGTCGAATCACAAAGCCCATATCAATGTTGTGAGTCCTGCTAATAAAAGAAAACTTGATGTTATCATCGTAGGTACCGGACTTGCCGGTGGATCGGCTGCTGCTAGTCTTGCTGAACTGGGATACAATGTAACCACGTTCTGCTATCAAGACTCTCCCCGTCGCGCTCACTCTATCGCTGCACAAGGAGGTATCAATGCTGCTAAGAACTACACGAACGATAATGACTCTGTATACAGGCTATTTTATGAAACTATTAAAGGTGGTGACTACCGTGCTCGTGAGGCTAACGTGTACCGTTTGGCTGAAGTAAGTAACGCCATCATCGACCAGTGTGTCGCTCAAGGTGTACCGTTTGCTCGTGATTACGGCGGTCTTTTGGACAACCGTTCTTTCGGTGGAGCATTGGTAAGCCGTACGTTCTACGCTCGCGGTCAGACCGGACAACAGTTGTTGTTAGGATGCTACGGAGCTATGAACCGTCAAATTGAAAAAGGTAAAATCAAATCATACACCCGCCACGAAGTATTAGACATCGTTATCGTGGACGGAAAAGCAAGAGGTGTTATTGCCCGTAACCTAGTTACCGGAAAGATCGAACGTTTCGGGGCTCATGCCGTGGTACTGGCCACCGGAGGGTACGGTAACGTGTTCTTCTTGTCAACCAACGCCATGGGATGTAACGGTAGTGCCGCTTGGCAAGCTTACAAACGCGGTGCCATGTTCGGAAATCCTTGTTTCGTACAGATCCACCCGACTTGTATCCCGGTACACGGAGACCAACAAAGTAAATTGACTTTGATGTCCGAGTCATTACGTAATGACGGACGTGTTTGGGTTCCGAAAAAATTGGAAGATGCCAAGAAATTACAGGCAGGTACGTTACACCCGAACGATATTCCGGACGAAGACCGTGACTTCTACTTGGAGCGTCGTTACCCGGCATTCGGAAACTTGGTTCCGCGTGACGTGGCATCCCGCGCTGCTAAAGAAAGATGCGACGCCGGATTCGGAGTAAACAACACCGGTAAAGCCGTATTCTTGGATTTCAAATACGCTATCGACCGTTTGGGAAGACACGTGATTGAAGAACGTTACGGAAACTTGTTCCAGATGTACGAAAAGATCACTGCTGTTGACCCGTACAACAACCCGATGATGATTTACCCGGCAATCCACTACTCCATGGGTGGTCTTTGGGTTGACTACAACTTGATGACGACCATCCCGGGATTGTACGCTATCGGAGAATGTAACTTCTCTGACCACGGTGCTAACCGTTTGGGTGCATCTGCTTTGATGCAAGGTTTGGCTGACGGATATTTCGTTCTGCCGTACACGATTGGAGATTATCTCGCACACGATATTCAGACCCCGAAAATCAAAACGAACACGCCGGAGTTCGACGCTGCTGAAAAGAACGTTACCGACCACTTGCGTAGATTGTATGACATCAAGGGTACGAAATCACCGGATCACTTCCACAAAATGTTGGGACACATCATGTGGGATTACATCGGAATGGCTCGCGAGGCTGAGGGCTTGAAGAAAGCTATCAAATTAATTGCCGAGTTGAAAGAAGAATTTTACAAGGATTTGCGCGTAACCGGAGAGTTTACCGCCATGAACAACGAGCTTGAAAAAGCCGGACGTGTGGCAGACTTCATCGACATCGCACACCTGATGGCATTGGATGCCTTGAATCGTAACGAATCTTGCGGAGGTCACTTCCGTCTGGAATCAGTTACTGAAGAAGGTGAGGCAAAACGTGATGACGAACACTACCAGTATGTTTCCGTTTGGGAATACAAGGGAGACAACAAAGAGCCTGAATTACACAAGGAGGCCCTTGTATTTGAAAACATTCAGGTAGCTCAACGTTCTTATAAATAATCTTAAATGAAAAATCGTTATGGCAGATAAAATATTAAAAGAACTAACCCTAAAGATCTGGCGTCAAAAAGATGCAAAATCAAAAGGTGGGTTTGAAACTTACAAGATTCATGATATTTCAACCGGTAGCTCATTCCTTGAAATGCTTGACATTCTGAATGAACAACTGGTTAGCGAGAACAAAGAACCGGTGGCTTTCGATCACGACTGTCGCGAGGGGATCTGTGGAACCTGTAGTTTATTCATCGATGGACGTGCCCACGGACCGGATGATGACGTGACCACTTGTCAATTACATATGCGTCGTTTCGAGGATGGCGCAACCATCACCATCGAACCGTGGCGTTGCGGGGCTTTCCCGGTAATTAAAGACTTGATCGTGGACCGTGGTGCTTACGAGAAGATCCTTCAAGCTGGTGGTTACGTTTCAGTAAATACCGGTGGTGTTCCTGACGGAAATGCAATTCCAATCGCGAAACCGGCTGCCGACGAGGCTATGGACGCTGCCGCTTGTATCGGTTGTGGGGCTTGTGCCGCTACTTGTAAGAACTCTTCAGCAATGCTTTTCGTGGCTGCTAAAGTTTCTCAGTTGGCACTTCTTCCGCAAGGAAAGATCGAGGCTGCCCGCCGTGCAAAAGCTATGGTGGCTAAAATGGACGAACTCGGATTCGGTAACTGTACCAATACGGGAGCCTGTGAATCTGAATGTCCGAAGAGCATCTCTATCGAACACATCGCTCGTTTGAACAGAGAGTTCTTGAAAGCTAAATTGAAAGACTAATTTTACTTCATGTAATATGAAAAAGACCGCTTTATTGCGGTCTTTTTTTTATTTTGCAATTTTTCTTAATCTTGCATGTGATTTTACGTTCTCCATTACGACTAATAGGTCAAAAGCAAATAGGATGAAGAAAGACAAAGAACTAGAAAATGAGTTTATTTTACTCATTGAAACATATCAGCGAGTGATATACAAAGTCTGCTATATATACTCAAAAGACAAGGATAACCTTAATGACCTATATCAAGAAAGCGTATTAAACCTATGGCGTAGTTATCCCCGATTCCGTAACGAATGTAAGGTTTCCACTTGGATTTATAAAATCACACTGAATACTTGTGTATCCTTCTATAGACGTTTTTCCAAATCACCTCAATTTGTGCCTCTATCGACAAACATAAATCTAATTACAGAAAACGAAAGTGAATTGTCTGCAATCCAAGAGCTATACAACTTGATCAATTATTTAAATGCCATTGAAAAAGCATTGATACTACTCTATCTTGAAGAAAAGTCATACCAAGAAATTGCCATTATCACGGGATTATCCGTGACAAATGTAGGTACAAAGCTAAACCGGATAAAGGACAAACTAAAAAGATTGTTTAACAACTAATTTGAATCGTGATGGAACTTGAAGAACTAAAACTCAACTGGGAATTACTAAATAAACGCCTAGAGAAAAATGAGATCCTTAATAAAAGGATTATCCATGAAATGCTACAAAAACGGACAATCACGACTTACAATAAACTCTTTCGTGCAGAAATCTTTTGCCTCTCGTTGGGATTAGTTGTAATTCCTGTTTTTCTAATTCTAATACAATTTGTCAAATATCCCCCTTCTATGCCTTGGAGTATAACTATTTTAATCCTTTTAGGAAGTACAGTTATTTGGACAAGCTTTAAGCTCTGGTGGCTAAAAAAGTTCGATTTAGAAAATAACGATATTTTCCAACTATCCCAAATCATATACACATATCGAAATTGGATTCAAAAAGAATGTATCCTTAGTATTCCTATTTTAGTAACCTTACTTACTATTCGTTTTATCACCATTCATGCACAAAATTACCCATGGCTTGCCATCCTAATTATATCAATTGCAGTTTTATCAACAATTTACTTACTTACAATTTATAGACTTTTCTATAAAAAACACTGTAATGATATACAAAAAAGCCTTGATGAGCTAAAAGAATTCAAAGAATAAAAAATTAGCATTATTCCTTCTCTATTTGTAAATTTGTATCACAAATCACACCAAGTCAATATGAAATTATTCTTTCGTACCATTGGGGAGGGGGTTCCTCTAATTATACTTCACGGTCTATGGGGTGCATCTGAAAATTGGCTTCCCATTGCCCATTTACTAGAAGATAAATTCCAAGTCATCTTACCTGATGTCCGTAATCACGGTCAATCACCCCATGACGAGGCCATGAATTACGAGGTAATGAGTAGTGATGTTATTGAACTCGTTGAAGACTTAAAACTCCCCGTACCTCCCCATATCGTGGGGCACTCGATGGGAGGGAAGATCGTGATGGCCTTATTACTGAAAAGACCAGAACTTGTGAATCGAGCCGTGGTCGTGGATATTGCCCCCGTATCCTATTCCCAACGGGACGGGGGAAGTCATAACCGGATTATTGATTTTATGGCGAATTTTGACCTTTCCCAATTACATAGTCGAGAAGAAGTCAAGGAAGCCATTCAACAACATTTCAGAACGGAACGCTCTCAACAATTATTTTTAAAGAACATCAAAAAGACAGCCTCCGGTTTCGAATGGAAAATCAACCACCGGGTAATCAGCAAGCATTTCGACGAGATTAGCGGTTGCCCGTCTTCACTGCCTAACAGCACGTACGACAAAGAAATTCTGTTTATTAAGGGGGAACAATCCAACTTAATCACAGGGAGGGAATGCCTGCAAAAAGAATTTCCGGCTGCCCGCCTCGTCGAACTCCCACAATGTGGTCATTGGATTCATAGCGAACAGCCGGAAAAACTGGCTCAAGCAATTAAAAATTTCCTTATAGAATAATCCCAACCTGTTATCTGCCAAGCAAGCATTTATCCGTAACATACACGACAGCTTGGATACGACTCTCTGCTATCACACTATTAGAGGCAACACCGGGCTCCAACATAACCGCAGTCAAACGAAGTGTATACTCTTTCTTTGAATCAATTTTATTCAATTTATTAATTTTCCCGATAGTACTCTCGTTAAGGGTATATTTACCATTATCATAAGAGAATAATCCACTCTCAAAATACACATCGGCTTCATTACCCTTTGAATACACCTCTATTTTATAATACACGTTTTCACCTTCAAATTTATTCCATTCAATCTCCAGCTGGTTAGGATACCCTGCTTTTATTGATGAAGTAAAATCAATATCTGTTAATCGCATGGATGGAAAATTATCTGCCGTAATAAATTCATCAAATTTCACGTAATCAGAGCCAATACGACAGGAAAAACGTATTCTCCGATCTTCTACCCCGCTAATATCCGCCTCTCCTTTCCAAACATTATTATAATTTTTCAGTTTTACCGACTCATCATCCGATAACAAAGCAAGCACATACCCCGCACGCATACTCCGGTCATTTGAAATCCGGAAACCAAGTTGGGGTTTACTCACATCATCTACAAACTTATTTACCCAGAAAGCGTCGCCTGTCAAGTTTTCAAGGTAAGATGGCTTCGTGATATACTCACGTTCTCCCCATCCATTATTCACCACTAACTTCTTGGACGTACAATTTTCCACGGTCCACGTCTCGGCATTCCCATTCTTCCAATCCACGGCAAGTATATTCTCCCCTTCATCCCGCCACGTTCCTGCCACAGAATCAATCACACCTCGCAAATCAATGCCCTTTATTTCCCCGCTTTTATCAAAACGATTTATTTCCAGCACGTTTTCATCCGAGAATGACGAATAATTTTTACTCGTAGTTCTATTGTAATACCAATCAACACCTGTCATTCGATTGACATCTAACATAAAATCTTTATCATCATCACTACAACTACCCAACCACAAGCTCCCCACGATGAGACTTAACATTCCTAATTTCTTCATTTCACTCCGTTTTTATATCATTAACCGTAATTCTAGCTGCAAAATTAATCCATAAATTATAATCCCCCATTCACAAAATTCCTATCTTTGTTCTTAGTACAATAATTATGCCTAACAAAATAATAAATCATGTTATACCCGTTAAAATTCCATCCAATTCTCAAAAAAAAGATATGGGGAGGTGAAAGACTAGCTTATAAAAGTGAAGAACACGAAGAATCCATTGGTGAAAGTTGGGAAATATCAGCCGTGGAGGACAACATCTCGGTGGTTTCAAACGGCATCCTTGCTGACAACGACTTGCAAGAATTAATCGAAGTGTACATGGGAGACCTCGTCGGGGATCATATCTACGAGAAATTCGGCATTGAATTTCCACTGTTAATTAAATATATTGATGCGAACGACGATCTGTCCATTCAGGTTCACCCGGATGACGAGACGGCAAAAGAGCGTCATAATGCCTACGGTAAAACCGAAATGTGGTATATCGTTGACGCGGAAAAGGATTCCTCCCTCGTGTTGGGATTCAATCACGAAATTGACAAGGCAACCTATCTTCAAGCATTACACCAGAACAAACTCATGGATTTATTGAATGTCCAAAAAGTGAAAAAGGGAGAAAGCTTCTTTATTCCCGCCGGACTGGTACACGCTATCGGGAAAGGATGCCTGATCGCAGAAATTCAACAAACTTCCGACATCACGTACCGGATTTACGACTACAACCGGAAAGATGCTAACGGAAACACACGTGAACTACACACGGATTTAGCCACAGACGTGATCAATTACAGCAATCAACCACAACACCGGGTAAACTATACCCCACAAGATAATCAATCCGCAAAACTCGTGAAATGCCCCTATTTCACCACAAACTTACTCGTATTTGACCGGGATATAGAGAAAGAGTACGTTCACCTTGATTCATTTGTAATCTACATGTGCCTGCAAGGAAAATTCACCATCACAACCGGGGAATGCGAACCGGTATTGGTCAACAAGGGGGAAACCGTTCTTGTACCCGCTTGTTTTAAAAATCTTACGCTATACCCGGATGACATAACGCAAGTTCTAGAGATATACGTGGAAGAATAAGAGTTAAAAGGCACAATATAAGTAATACTTTTATTAGTAATAACATTGTTAGTAATAAAAATATTACTTATCTTTACATTTGAATCATACTCGAAGAATCATGGAGAATAAGCCTTTTATATTTGGAGTTGCAACATCAGGCGACAATTTCACGGACCGAGAGAAAGAAACGTTACGCTTGGTATTAAATTTTCAGCATGGTGTAAATACGGTGCTAATCTCACCTCGCCGCTGGGGGAAGACCTCTTTAGTACAGAAAGCGTGCAGTTTGGCACAATCAGATAAATTAAAAATCGTCTATCTCGACATTTTTTCTTGTCGCAGCGATCGAGATTTTTATGACGCATTCGCTTCCGCTATTCTCAAACAGACATCTTCAAAATTGGATGAATGGCTCGACCACGCTAAATTGTTCCTTTCCCGTATCAGTCCTAAAATTTCGATGGGGACCGATCCTATGACGGATTTTTCCATATCGCTTGAAATAAATCCCAAGAGCAACAATATCGATGAAATCTTGCAGCTCCCTGAAAAAATAGCCCAAAAAAAAGGTTACAATATCGTCGTTTGTATCGACGAATTCCAGCAGATTGCCGAGTTCAAAGATTCTAAAACCTTCCAGAAGCGATTACGCTCGATTTGGCAATTACAAAAGTCGGTATCGTATTGTCTATTCGGTAGCAAGAAGCATTTGATGAATGAACTCTTCGAAAAAAAGAGTCTCCCTTTCTATAAATTCGGGGATGCTATCTATTTGTCAAAAATCGAGACACGGGATTGGATAGACTATATATGTAGGCGTTTCGAAGCTACAGGCAAACGAATTTCAGAAAAGTTAGCCGAAAAAATCTGCCAAATAGTAGATAATCATTCTTCATACGTGCAGCAGTTAGCATGGTTAGTATGGATTCATACGGACAAAATAGCCACGGAACAAGATTTCGAGACAGCATATCAAGATATTATCGACCAAAATACACCGCTATTCGAAAAGCAAACCGAGAGTCTTACAACTTATCAAATGAATTTTTTACGGGCAATCATAGATGGAGTTCATAGTGAGTTTACCACACAAGAGATTTTGCATAAGTACCAACTCGGCTCGTCGGCCAATGTTAGCATCGTAAAACGAGCCTTGGTAAAGAAAGAACTTATAGAAATAGAAAAACGTCAAGTGATTATTCCCGATCCCGTAATGGCCGTATGGTTGAAACGGGAGTTACGAATGTAATACGGGAAAGAAACAAAACGTGGATTACAGGACAAGTACAGGACATTAAACCCACTGAATAATAATCATCTGTAAGGTTCATAAAACTTATAAAGTGGAAATTACCTTATAAACTTTATGAACCTTATAACTTTATAAACTATCTTATCGCTTCTCTAATGCGAACCAGTCTTTCTAACAATCCTTCAATCAAGTCTAGGCGCAACATATTTGCTCCATCCGATTTCGCACAACTAGGATCAGCATGTGTTTCTATAAAAATACCATCGGCACCCACGGCTATTCCGGCTTTGGCAATGGTTTCAATTAACGCCGGTTGTCCCCCGGTTACCCCAGAAGCTTGATTCGGTTGTTGCAAAGAATGCGTCACATCCACAACCACCGGACATTGGCAAGCCTGTTGCATGATACTGATACCACGGTAATCTACGATCAAGTCCTGATACCCGAATGTCGTTCCCCGCTCGGTAACCATAACCTGATTATCTCCGGATTCCCTCACCTTATCCACGGCAAATTTCATGGATTCGGGAGAAAGGAACTGACCTTTCTTGATATTCACAATCTTTCCCGTTTTAGCGGCAGCCACCAGTAAGTCTGTCTGACGACACAAGAAAGCCGGGATCTGTAACACATCCACGTACTCAGCAGCCATTTCCGCATCCTGTTCCGTGTGAATATCCGTCACCACCGGGATACCGAATTCGGCTCTCACCTTAGCTAATATCTTCAATGCCTTCTCATCCCCGATCCCCGTGAAAGAATCCAAACGCGAACGGTTGGCTTTCTTGAATGATCCCTTGAACACGTACGGGATTCCCAAACGATCCGTTACCTTCTTCACGTGTTCTGCAATATTTAAAGCCATCTCCTCCCCCTCAATCACGCAAGGTCCGGCCAACAAAAAAAACATCTCTTGATTAATCAATTCATTATATACCATAACAATTTTAGATTTTAAATCTCTTCACATTATCTATATTTTCTCCACCAAGCCTTCAAACGCTCCAGTATTTTCACTTCCTGTGCATTCTGTTGAGGTTGGTAAAATTTCTTATCTTTCAATTCTTCCGGCAAATACGGCTGTTCCACGAAATTTCCCGGATAATCATGCGGGTACTTGTAATCTTGCCCGTAATTCAAATCTTTCATCAATTTCGTCGGGGCATTACGCAAATGTAACGGCACTGGAGAATTTCCGGTCTGCTTTACGGTAGCAATGGCCGCATCAATAGCCAGGTAAGCAGAATTACTCTTCGGTGAAGTCGCCAGATAAATCACACATTCCGACAAAGGAATCCGGGCTTCCGGCATACCGATTTTATGCACGACTTCAAAGCAAGTATTTGCGATCAAAATTGCATTCGGGTTAGCCAACCCGATATCCTCCGCCGCAGAAATAATCAAACGACGGGCTATAAACTTCGGATCCTCTCCCCCTTGCAACATACGAGCCATCCAGTAAACCGCCGCATTCGGGTCTCCTCCCCGGATGGACTTGATCATAGCTGAAACAATATCGTAATGTTGTTCCCCATCCTTATCATACATCAGCGGGTTCTCATGCAATTCCCGATGTACCGCCTCGTTATCAATGACAATATCCCCCTCTCCCAATCCATTGACCACCAGCTCCAAGATATTCAACAATTTTCGGGCATCACCGCCACTATAAGAGATCATGGCCTCTTTCTCCTTCACCGTGATATTACGCTTGCTCAAGTAATAATCCTTGGCGACGGCACGGTCTATCAGGTCTTCGAGATCCTTTTTCTCTTGAGACTTTAGCACGTACACCTGACAACGGGATAAAAGCGGGGAAATCACCTCGAAGGAAGGATTTTCAGTCGTGGCCCCGATAAGCGTCACGGTACCTTTCTCCACGGCTGCCAGCAAAGAATCCTGCTGGGCCTTCGAGAATCGATGAATTTCATCGATAAACAGGATAGGATTCGGTGTATTAAAAAATCGTTGTCCCTCGGCTTTCTGAATCACTTCGCGTACATCCTTTACCCCGGAACTCACGGCACTCAACACGTAAAACGGACGTTTCAACTGTTCCGCAATAATCATCGCCAACGTCGTTTTCCCCACTCCCGGAGGGCCCCATAAAATAAAGGAAGACACAACTCCCGAATCAATCATCTTCCGTAGCACCTTGCCCGGTCCCACCAGATGTTGCTGCCCGATATAGTCTTCTAAAGACTTCGGCCTCATTCGCTCTGCCAACGGCTTATTCTCCATTTTTCTCTTCTTTCTGTCCACACAAAGATACTTAAAAATTCAGTGGAGAAAAAACATAAAAGGGAGTTCATATAAAAAGCGGGATTCACTTATCGTGCATCCCGCTTCAATATTTTATTACAGTACTATTTACAGGTCAGTATTCTTTTCCGGAAGTTCGCCATTGATTGCAGCTTTTACCACGCCAATAGCCTCTTCTAAGCCCTCGACAAACTTGTCAAAGTCTTCTTTATACAAGAACACTTTATGTTTCTCGTAGCTTGGATTACCGTTATTATCAAATTTTTTCTTGCTCTCGGTGATCGTCAAATAGTAATCATTATTACGGGTCGCCTTCACATCAAAAAAATAAGTTCTTTTCCCTGCTTTCACTGCATTGGAATAGATTTCATCTCTATCATTCGTATCCATTCCGTCGTTTTGTTCGTATCCTTCCATTGTTTCTCAATTTTATTTGACTTTGCACCTCAAATGTAGAAAAAACAAAGTAATAAATAGCCTTTTTTAATCTTTTTTTTTAACGATTCTCGTTTTTACACGGAAAAAACATCGTAAAACACCATATAAAAACGTATTTCCCCTCCTTTTTTTCGCATTTCGAAGCACGAATACCCTTATTATTAAAATTACAGTTCATTAGGTTATCTTTAAAGTATTGCCATCGAGAATCCCGCTCGTTTCCTTGGGAAAGCGAAGTAATATTGGTATATTTGTAGCTGGAAGTTACGAAAAGAGTGTATTTTATTGGAAATGAACGTATGTTAATCGCTCATGATAGTAATAGGTTACGATTTAGTTAGTTATCTACTGCATTATTCTTCTGCGCATTGCGTAACCTTCAAAGAACTCTTCGTATGCAAAAGTAACAATAAAACGGGAGA
>NZ_JAHZBP010000017.1:0-48209 GCF_019423355.1 Butyricimonas sp. | reverse complement strand
AAGGATCGAGAAATCGATCCTTATCTTTTTTCCTCCCTCCCCTTATAGTAAACTTAATTTTCAGCCGCCCCTTCTCTATCCTTACACTAAAACACCAAGGGAATACAGACACGACACTAACATAGCATATACATACACCAATGTTCATGCTATGTACTTGATGTGTTCATGCTATGTTCGTGATCAAAGGAAAGGATAGTTTAACTTTAGCGAAAGTGTAGGTTATCATTAAATAAGTAGCACGCCTAAAGAAAGTTTCATTATTATCGATTTTCCCTATAAGCCACCTGTTTTATCCGCTCTATGAACTCCTGTAAACGATCGGATTTCCGGTTCCCCATAATCCAAAGATTACCGACTTCAATGTCTTCATCGTAAGAAGGTTGCATGTACGTCTTGTCGAGAATCTCATACCCGTTACGACGATAGTAATTCACCCGGCGAGTGGTCATCTCATCCGTGGTCGGTTCCACTTCCAACAATCGCGTATCGTCTAAATGTTCCGCGATATAATCCAACACCTGTTGCCCGACTTTCAGATTACGCATTGGGGTGAAAACGGCTAAATGTTCAAGGTAATAAAAATCCCGCATATCCCAGTAGATAAATAAACCGGCCAAAACACCATCCGTCTCTATGGCATTAAAATGCATCTCTGTTTTTTCTCGAATCAACCGTTCCAATTGCTTGATATTTCGCCTCTCCTCTTCCGGGAAAGCCTCCTTATAGAGTGGGATAAGTTTTTGTAAACGAATATCTGTCGGCTCCGTTATTCTAATCAAATTTACCATAACACGAATCTTTAATTTTATTTTCTTATTTTCATAAATGCCGGGATCAAACGTTTCATAGAAAAATGTCCCGGATGACTGGACAGGATCACGATGAACACGGCTACCAGCACGATAACAACTCCCAGTATCTGCCCCAACCCGAAACGTTCTCCCAAAAACAAAACTCCCATACTTACTGCCGTCAAGGGTTCCATACACCCCATTATAGCAGCCGTGGTTGATCCCACGTGTTGTATTGCCAATATTAACGTTAAATCGGACACAAGAGTTGGGATTAAAGACAGCAAAAAGATATGCACCACGGCATTCGCATTCGGCATCATATCCAATCCCTGCCCTTTTAATAGAATGTTGGCTCCAAAGATGATTGTACAACAAAATAACATATAAAAGGTCATTTTTAATCCATCCATGTGCTGTATACAGGATTTATTTACCCCGACGATATATATGGCATAAGTCACCACGGTCGACAGTACCATGAAAAGTCCTTTCAAACTCGTCACTCCTTCCCCTTCACCACTGCTTAATAAATAGACTCCCAGAATAGCCAGTACCGTGGCAATGATTACCGAGAGTGATATTTTATCTTTGAAAAAAGCAATCATGATAGCGGTAACCAACACCGGATAAAGAAAATGAATCGTTGTGGCCACCCCACTAGGAATGTACAGGTAAGATGCTGTCAGAAAAAGTGAAGTAGAGGCATACGCTCCTCCTAACAGGAACATCGTTCCAAACTCCTTTAAAGTTATCCGAAGATCCACACGCCGTAAAAGCAAATAGGCACCCACGACCACCGCGGAAATGGCAAAACGATAAAACAATACGGAGTCCAATCCCACCCCCTCTTGCATTGCCGGAAGGGCAAACAATGGAATCAACCCGAACGTGGATGATGAAATCATCGCTAATAATACACCTTTCAACTGCCGCATTTTATTTTCTGCTTTTTAAATTAACGGCCCCAAAGGTCTGTAAAATTCCCGACTTTTCAATTTACATATGTAAAAAATAGTATCGAGTCAAAACATGATAAAATTAAGAAACATTGGATTTGTACAATCAGAATTTAAAATCTAAAATTACTGAATTCCCGCCCTGATCCTACTTAACGACACTTGAGAAATTCCCAAAAATGATGCGATATGACGAAGTGGAACCTTCTTAAGAATTTCCGGTTCCCGTTCAACCAATAAATGATAACGTTCCGAGGCCGACATGAAATAACGTTCCATGAATAATTTCTCGAATTTCAATATAATCCCGTCAGACATCCGTCGTCCCCAATTTGCCAGTTCAATATTGGAATCAAATAAACGATTTAATGTTTCGTTTGATATTTTCAACAGGTCACATTCTTCCAGCAGCTCCACGTTCTCGTACCCGGCAGTTGAAAACATATACCCGTTCATGGACAAAAGGGACATACCCTCGGAGGCAAACCAGATCGTAATATCCTTATCCTCCTTATGGAAAAATCCTCGGGCAAATCCTTTTATTACAAAATAAGTATATTTTGCAACCGTTCCCTCCCGCATCAATAATTCTCCTTTAGGAAGAACAACTCTTTCCGTGTGACCGAGCAATAAACGAACGGTTTCATCCGATAACGGGTAAGCCTCCCTTATTTTCCTGATAAAAACCTCCATGATCCAAACCTTTTCGGCAAAGATAATGTAAAATTGAGCAGAAACTTAAAATTAACTGCTCACATGTATAATTTTTCTATAAAAGAAATAAAATCTACATTTCTATTTACAATTTTGGTATACCTTTTGTCTATTCGACTCTGTGTCGCCTTTTATAAGGCGTTTTTAAAGTTATACACGAATACAATTAATTAAAATCTAGCATATGAAAATTAAAAAGTCAATGATTATTTTGTCTCAAAGATTGATTGTTATTATGTTAGGAACTGCTCTTTTTGCCTGCGAAAACAAGCAGGCAGGACACCAAGCGGGAGTTCCTGAATATGCAGTCATCACGATTGAGCCCAGCGTATCAAAGTTGAATAATTCTTACCCGGCAACAATCAAGGGGTGTCAGGACGTTGAGATTCGTCCGAACGTGAGTGGATTCATCACGAAGTTATGCGTGGATGAAGGTTCGGTAGTAAAGAAAGGTCAAACGCTGTTTGTTATTGACCCCGTACAATACGAGGAAGCCGTGAACGTGGCCCGTGCAGCTGTTAAGGTTGCAGAAGCAGGAGTTGCAACAGCGGCGCTCACCGCCGAGAATAAAAAAATGCTGGCGCAAAAAAACATTATCAGCCAGTACGAATTACAAACGGCAGAAAACACATTAGCACAACAGAAAGCTAATTTGGCCCAAGCTGAAGCCCAGTTAATCAACGCTGAAAAAAACCTGTCCTACACGCAAGTTTCCAGCCCCGCGGATGGAGTTATCGGAAAGATACCCTATCGTGTCGGTAGTCTCGTTAGCCCCAGTATGGCAACACCGTTAACCACGGTATCAGACAATTCCAAGATGTTCGTTTATTTCTCCATGAACGAGAAAGACCTTCTCAAACTAACCCGTCAAAGCAACGGGGCTACCCAAGGAGTATTAAACCAGATGCCGGCAGTGGAATTACAATTGGTTGACGGCTCAATCTATTCCGAAAAAGGCAAGATAGAAACGTTAAGCGGGGTAATTGATCAAACGACGGGTTCTGCCAGCGTGCGTGCCACCTTCCCTAACCCGAACGGGATCTTGCGTAGCGGTGGATCAGGAGTTATCCTGTTGCCGGAGGAATCAGACAACGCAATCATTATTCCCCAAAAGGCAACTTCGGAAATCCAAGATAAGAAATTCGCTTTCGTTGTAACAGACAGTTCTGTTGTAAAAACCCGAGAGATCACCATACTACCCATTAACGACGGGAAAAACTATGTTGTCACCTCCGGGCTAAACATCGGGGACCGCATCGTGGTTGAAGGAGTGGGAACATCCGTGAGAGACGGTATGTCCATCAAAGCAATCACCCCGGCTGAATCGGCAGCCAAACGCCAACAGGCAATCGCCCGATAATGGAAGAACATGAACAAATGACTTTGAATGAATTAAGATTATGAAATTAGATAATTTTATTAAACGTCCCGTTCTCTCCACGGTGATTTCCATTATCATCGTGATCTTGGGTATTCTGGGGTTGGTTTCCATCCCCGTCACGCAATACCCGGACATCGCCCCCCCTACCGTTCGGGTAAGCACGTCTTACACCGGAGCAAACGCGGAAACGGTGCTAAACAGCGTGATAGCTCCGTTGGAAGAGCAAATCAATGGTGTGGAAAACATGATGTACATGACTTCTACCGCTACCAACACGGGAGACGCCTCCATCGAGGTATATTTTAAACAAGGAACAGACCCGGACATGGCCGCGGTAAACGTGCAAAACCGCGTGGCCAAAGCGCAAGGATTCCTGCCTGCCGAAGTTACCCAAGTGGGAGTAATCACCAGCAAGCGTCAAACCAGTATGTTGCTAGGTTTTACCGTTTACAGCACGGATGACCGGTTTGATCAGACGTTCCTTCAAAACTACATGAAGATTAACTTGATTCCGCAAATCCAACGTGTTCCCGGTGTGGGTGACGTGATGGCATTTGGAGCGGACTACTCCATGCGTATCTGGTTAAAACCCGACGTGATGGCACAATACAAGTTAATGCCTTCCGATATTACGGCTGCACTGGCAGAACAAAACATCGAGGCCGCTCCCGGACAATTCGGGGAAAGTGGCGATCAATCATTCCAATATATCATGAAATACAAAGGACGTCTCCAGACGACAGAGGAATTCGAGGATATAATCATCCGGGCCACTTCCGACGGGGAAATCCTACGATTGAAAGACGTTGCCCGCATCGAACTGGGTGGATTAAGCTACGGTTATTCGAACAACGCAAACGGTCACCCCGGAGTCACCAGTATGATCTTCCAGACAGCGGGTTCCAATGCCACGCAAATCATCAAAGACATCGAAGCATTGTTGGAAGATGTTTCCAAAGACTTCCCTCCCGGTGTTGAATACAGTATATTACTTAGTGCCAATGACTTCCTGTACGCCTCTATCCACGAGGTGTTGAAAACTTTGATCGAAGCATTTATCCTTGTGTTCCTCGTTGTATTTATCTTCCTGCAAGACTTCCGGTCCACGTTGATTCCCGCCATAGCGATTCCGGTTGCTTTGATCGGTACGTTCTTTGTGCTTTACCTGATCGGGTTCAGCATGAACTTGCTAACACTTTGCGCCCTCGTGCTGGCTATCGCAATCGTGGTCGATGATGCCATCGTGGTGGTTGAGGCCGTGCACGCGAAACTGGATCAAGGGTATAAATCCCCGCTTAAAGCGTCTATTGATGCCATGAGCGAAATTTCCGGAGCGATCGTGTCCATCACCCTCGTGATGATGGCCGTATTCATCCCCGTGAGCTTCATCACCGGTACTTCCGGTACATTCTACCGTCAGTTCGGTTTGACAATGGCAGTTTCCATCGGTTTGTCCGCCATCAACGCTTTGACATTAAGTCCCGCATTGTGTGCCATTTTCTTAAAACCTCACGACAAGAGCGAGGATCACAAGAAAAAAGGACTCATTAACCGGTTCCACGCCGCCTTCAATGCCGCCTACGACGTGACATTGAACAAATACAAGAAAGGGATCAATTTCTTCATCAACCACAAGGTAATCACGTTCGTGACAGTAGTTGCCAGCATGGTGGTCCTTGTATTCCTGATGCAGAAAACCCCGACGGGATTGGTACCTAATGAAGACACGGGAACCTTCTTCGTGATCGTTGACCTCCCACCTGCCACATCATTGGAAACCACGCAAATCGCCTTGGCACAGGTGGACAGTCTAATCGCCAACAATCCAGCTGTTTCCGACCGGACTGAAATTGCCGGGTATAGCTTCATTGCCGGACAAGGTAGTTCTTACGGTACGTTTATCTGCCGTCTGAAACCGTGGGATGAACGAAGCAAAGGCCAAGATGTAAACAGCGTGATCGGACAATTATACATGCAAACCCAAGGATTGATCAAGGATGCACGAGTACTATTGTTCGCCCCACCGATGATTCCGGGATATAGCTTGACGAATGGATTCGAATTCAACCTTCAAGACAAAACAGGCGGTGATTTGAACGAGTTCTTCAACATCACCCAGAACTTTTTGGAAAAACTAAATGCACGTCCGGAAATCGCCGCGGCACGAACTTCATTTAACCCGAATTACCCGCAATACATGGTAGACATTGACGTGGCCAAGTGTAAAGAAGCCGGACTATCCCCCAACGTGTTACTGTCTGCATTGCAGGGATATTACGGAGGTCTATACGCCTCTAACTTTAACCGTTTCGGAAAATTGTACCGTGTCATGATTCAGGCTGATGCCAATTTCCGTGCCAACCCGGAAACCTTAAACCAAATCATGGTTAGAAACGGAAATGAAATGGCACCGATTACCCAATTCGTTACGCTACGCAAGGTATACGGTCCGGATAACATCAAACGTTTCAACATGTTCACGGCCATTAGCGTGAACGGTTCTCCTGCCGACGGATACAGTTCCGGACAAGCCATCAAAGCTATCGAGGAAGTGGCAGCAGAAACATTGCCCACCGGTTTCGGATATGAATTCTCCGGTATGACCCGTGAGGAACAAAGTGCCAGCGGAAGTACAACTGCGTTAATCTTCGTACTCTGTCTCGTGTTCGTGTACCTGTTACTGAGTGCCCAGTACGAAAGCTATATTCTACCATTGGTTGTTATACTTTCCGTACCCTTCGGGTTAATGGGCAGTTTCATATTTGCACAGTTCATGGGTGTTGAAAACAACATCTACATGCAGATTGCCTTGATCATGTTGATCGGTCTATTGGCGAAAAATGCCATCCTGATCACCGAGTTCGCCCTTGAAAGACGTCAGTCCGGAATGAGCATTGTCTCTGCCGCCGTATTGGGTGCTTCCGCCCGTCTCCGTCCGATTTTGATGACCTCTTTGGCCATGGTAATCGGTTTGCTACCGATGATGTTCGCTAGCGGTGTTGGTGCAAACGGTAACAGCACGTTGGGCTCCGGAGCAATTGGTGGTATGTTAATCGGTATGATTTGCCAGATTTTCACGGTACCTGCCATGTTCGTTGCATTCCAATACCTGCAAGAGAAGATTAAACCGATCGAATGGCATGACACGGATAACACGGAACTTGAATCTGAAATAGAACAATACACAAAATAAAGAAAGATGAAACAAGTTGTTATATACACGATATGCATGGGTGCCCTGTTAAGCAGCTGTAACATTTACAAGAAATACAACCGCCCGGACGTGGATATGGAAGGCCTGTACCGGGACCCGGTTTCTGTAAATGACACACTGGTATCGGATACCACGAACATGGGTAATTTACCCTGGGAAGAGGTATTCACGGATCCCCAATTACAGAAATTAATTCGTCAGGGACTGGAACAAAACAGTGACCTGCAAACTGCTATCTTGAAAGTGAAAGAGGCAGAGGCAGGATTAATGTCCTCCCGCTTGGCATACTTACCTTCCCTAGGATTATCTCCTCAGGGAACAGTAAGTAGTTTTGACAAAGCTGCCGCCACGCAGATTTACTCGCTCCCGGTCGTTTCCAGTTGGGAACTTGACCTGTTCGGCAAATTAACGAATGCCAAACGCGGAGCAAAAGCGACCTTACTACAAAGCGAGGCGTACAAGCAAGCCGTTCAGACACAAGTCATTTCGACGATTGCCAACACATATTACACGCTGCTCATGCTGGACAAGCAACTGGCCATCACGGAAGAGACAGCCGTATTATGGCAAAAAAGCGTGGAAACCATGAAAGCGATGAAAGAGGCCGGGATGGTAAACGAGGCCGCTATCGCGCAAAGCGAGGCTAACAGCTACATGATTGCCGCCTCTATTCCCGACTTGAAAAAAAGCATCCGGGAAGCGGAAAATTCACTTTCTCTATTGCTGAAACAAGCCCCGCAGCGTATCGAACGAGGTAAGCTGGAAGATCAATCCCTGCCTACCCTGTTAAATGTCGGTATACCCGTTCAATTATTATCGAACCGTCCGGACGTGAAGTCGGCCGAAATGGCATTAGCCAGCACGTTTTACAATACGAACCAAGCCCGTTCGGCATTCTACCCGCAAATATCAATCAGCGGAACGCTCGGCTGGACCAATAGCTCCGGGTCATACATCACGAACCCGGGTAAGATGATTGCCTCTGCTGTGGGATCACTGACACAACCGATCTTCAACCGGGGAGCCCTCACGGCCCGTTTAAGAGTTGCCAAGGCACAACAAGAAGAGGCCTTGATTAGTTTTGAACAGGCAATATTAAACGCAGGAAGTGAAGTTAGCAACGCGTTGGTGCAGTACCAAACGGCACAAGATAAAATAGAACAACGTGAAAAGCAGATATTTTCTTTAGAAAAATCCGTGGAATACACGCAAGAATTACTAACTTTAGGAACATCCACTTACCTAGAAGTGCTCACGGCACAACAGTCCTTGCTCAGCGCCCAACTCTCCGGAATATCCGACGAGTTCCAACGCATACAAGCCGTTGTTAACCTGTATCATGCCCTAGGTGGTGGACGAACCGAATAACCTTTAAATACAAATTATCATGATAAGTCCACTAGCTTACGTTAATCCCGATGCAAAAATAGGAAAGGATGTAACTATCCATCCTTTCGCCTATATCGACAAGAACGTCGAGATCGGGGATAACTGCACGATCATGCCGTATGCCAGCATTCTGAGCGGTACACGCATGGGTACAAACAACACGGTCTATCAGGGAGCCATTATCGGGGCTACTCCGCAAGATTTCAAGTTTAAGGGAGAAGATACCCTTTTAAAAATCGGGAATAACAACACGATCCGGGAGAAGGTGATCATCAATCGGGGAACTAACACAACAGATTGCACGATTGTCGGCAATGGGAACTTCCTGCTGGAAAGCGTGCATCTGGCACACGACACCCATCTCGGCAACAACTGCGTGCTGGGAAATGCAGCCAAGACAGCGGGGAATTGCATTGTCGATGACAACGTGATACTGGGTAGTGGAGTGATCGTGAAACACGGGTGTCGCATCGGCACTTGGGCCCTAGTAAAAGACGGGTGCCGGGCCAACAAGGACGTTCCCCCTTACATTGTCGCTGCCCATAACCCAATTGCCTATTACGGAATCAACGCTTACATTCTGCGTAAAGAGCAAAAACTCACGGAAGAAATCATTGACGATATAGCCAAAGCCTACCGTCAAGTGTATCAATGTGGGACAAGCGTTGAAAACGCCCTACTGAGAATCAAGGAGACCATTACTATCGGACCGGAAATTCAATGTATCCTTGATTTCATAGAACAATCCACGAAAGGATTAATCGGTACAACCATGTGACACTAACACTTTTCTAGCAAATAACGATTCGGGGCTGCCAATTCACATTGAGCAGCCCTGAATTCATTTACCCCTTATGCCATCGGTGTCCCAGCACTCTCTCGTCGATAGCATGAGTAAATATCAAGGATAAATCAGGAATAAATTGACGACACGTGTCGAATACTTATCGAACACTTATCGAATAGTTATCGAACACTTACCAGCGAATCACAAGTGTAACAAGCTTTATAGTGTATCTCGTCCAATACTTTCACGCTCCCAGCATTCTCCACATTCCCCATGCCACGAGCATAACTAATAGCAAAATTCCCAGAAAAGCAAACATGAAACGGGTGTAATACACCTTTTCGTCATGTTCTCTCGATTTTATGTCTCTTTCGATTTGTTCCATTTCCCCTTCCGCCAACTTGTTCGGATACCCCGTTAAAGGTTTCTCGTTCATTTTCTCAACGAGATCTTTCATCCGGTCACGACGCTCCTGAAGCATTTTTCGATTCTGTTTCGTGCGTCGAATCATATCAAATACGTGTCCTTCGCCTCCCATGACGTTCATAATTTAGTTAGTAATATCGTACTATAAATATATGAAAAATAATTATAAAAATCAAGTCGTTTTACAAATATTGTTCTATTATTAAAATCCATTTATTCTATTTTTATTCATATATTCGCATGAAGAGATAACAACAATATGCAAGAGCAAATAAACATGATAACCACGCTAGCACCATGTGGGATGAACTGCGAATTATGCCACTCGTTCCAAAACAAGAAAAAGAATTGCCCGGGATGTAGAAGAAGAAGTACCAACTGCGTTATCACAAGATGTGACAAGAGAAAGTTATATTGTTTTGAGTGTTCCCAATATCCTTGTCGGCGCCTCCGTCAACTAGACGAGCGCTACCGTACTCATTACAACATGAGCATGATCGAGAATTTAGAATTTATCAAAGAGTACGGGGAAAACGCTTTTTTACAGCAACAACAGGAGAAATTCCAATGTCCCGGTTGTGGAAAGTTACAAACGGTACATTACGAGGGTTGCATATATTGCAAGCAACAGAAGAGGGAAAAACTTCACCCTCTTCACCCCAAGATATAACTATTTTGAATAAGTTAACGGCGTCGTAATCCAGTTCAGATGCTGCCACGGACGTACTTTCTGCATAATATCAAAACTGGATTGCAGGAATTGATGGACGGCATCAAACGGATCATCATAAGCCAAAGCATCTTCCAGCGTTAGGAAAAACTCTTTCTTCTCGGGCTTGAATATTGCCATCGCGGGACGAATCAAATGATCATTACCTTTTATATCACTTATGAAAGGATAAGGCAACCCGTAGAAAGCAGGACGAGGATAATTCACGTCGCCCGGCCAGAAACCGCACTCGAAATAACGTTCATCGAAAGCATGGTCAGAAATCGGCTTATTCATGCCAAACGGAGCCGACTCTCCGCTATACACGATTCCCGTGAGGTCCATCGTACCGAAATAGTAAGCCGGCCCATCCACTTTTCCCCGGAAACCGGAAAGGAAACCCCGTAATGCCTCGTACGCAAAAAGATGATTTTGATGCCAAAGTTGCACGGCCTCCTTATCGTAATGATGATGTTTGGTGTCCTTGTCAAAATCAATCGGATCGTAGAACTCCTGAGCACGGACATTGATCGCTGTCGGGGAACCGATCTCTTCCAGTCCCTTCATGAACTGTTTGTAGAATTCCATCACGGAAAGCCCGTCCTGTAAAGTAAACGTAACCACTTTCCCGTTCCCGTTACGGAAAACGACCAGATGTTTCATGAAGTTTGCCTGAATCTCGAAAGGAGAATCATCACCGGGTATAATCCCCGTGGATACCCCTTCCACCGTCAAGTAAAGACGCACGTGTGCCCACTCGGGACGTTGATGACAACGCATCAATTTCACTTTTCCCAACATCTGAAGATACATGTGCAGCGTGTCGGCAGTTCCTTGCCAATCCGTATAATTTAAAAATTTCTTGTTCATCTTATTATTTTTTATTTCGTTTCTTTTTTCTTTAACGCCAAGAAGTTAAAAAGGTTCTACTTTTCCACCGTCTGGTTACTTTAAAGTTGATTTTACTAACAAACGATAAATTTAAGGAAACTATTTTTTAACATTCCCGTTATACCTTGAAAGATAAAAATGGGTATGAAATATAAAAGACTGTTTCTAGGAATATGCCTAACGTTACTGGTGGTGATAAGTCAGGCACAAGAACGGGTGTTACCGAAGTTCAAACTCGGGGGAGCGCTCCGTTTTAATTACAATTTCTGCGATTGGAAACCCGGACATCGTGACCGGGGTGGAGATTTTGGTTTCGACGTGTTATACTTCAAATTGTCAGGCTCCTACCGAAATATCATTCTAAGCGCAGACTACCGCTTTTACAGCAAAGATTTCGGTGGTCCCATGCTGAAATACGGGTGGATCGGCTACCAGTTCAACGACAAAAGTCAAATGCAACTGGGACTAACGGGAGTGCCTTTCGGTATTCAACCTATCGCCTCGCACAATTTCTTCCTGCAAATCGCTTATTACATCGGACTAGAAGACGATTCAGACATGGGAATCAAGTATTTATATCAAGGTGACACGTGGGATTTTACTTTCGCTTTTTTCAAGAATGCAGATGAACTACTTTTCGGGTCAGATAACGAGACTTCCGATGATCGATACGGTTACGACGTGGCCGGACGGAACAAAGAGATCAATCAAATCAACGGACAAGCCTTTTATAAATTCGGGGAATCTACCCGGCAACGATTAGGCGGATCGGCAGAGTTCGGACAACTTTACAACCTCGACACCCGCAAGAACGGTACACATTACGCTTTCGCCCTACATTATGAACTAACCACAAAAAGAGTCAGCCTGAAAGCACAATTGACAACTTATGCCATGAACCCTAAAAATGGCGAGGGAGATGACGATGAGCTGATCTCGATGACGGCTTACGGGGCCCCCTATCTGGTAGCCGCCAAGGCAAACGTGTATATGTTGGGAGCCGGGTACACGATCCCGGTAAACAGGAAATTTCTAAAGAAAATACAAGTGTACAACGACTTCGGTTGGCTCGACAAACAGAACAACGATTACAAAGATAGTTTCCAAAACGTCACGGGATGTATGCTGGACGGTGGCCCCGTGTGTATTTACGTGGATTATGCTCTAGGTAAAAATCACGGGTGGCTGGGACCTAATTTCAATGGTTTCGGTGCCGGTGGCGAAAGTGATTCTTGGCACGCCCGTTTTAACGTGAACGTGGGTTATTATTTTTAACTTTTAAACGCAATGCAAATGATAAAAGAGATTTACACTCTATACGTGGAACGTTGGCACTTTTTCCTAGACCTCACGTGGGAGCACCTGCAAATATCACTGATGTCCATCGTGATCGCCACGATGGTTGGATTGGGACTAGGAATCATGATTAGTATGTACCGGAAAAGTTCATCCACCGTGTTGGGCCTCACGAACTTTATTTACACCATCCCGTCAATTGCCCTGTTCGGTTTTTTGATTCCTTTTTCCGGAATCGGTAACACCACGGCCATCATCGCCTTGAGCATTTACGCCCTGCTTCCGATGGTCCATAATACCTACACGGGAATTATCGGCATCGACAAGGAGATTATCGAGGCGGCACGGGGAATGGGCAGCACGACCTTCCAGATACTCTATAAAATACAGATTCCACTGGCATTTCCTGTTATCCTGTCGGGAATACGTAACATGGTCGTGATGACCATCGCCCTCACGGGTATCGCCGCATTTATCGGTGCCGGGGGATTAGGAGTAGCCATCTACCGGGGAATCACAACCAATAATTCGGCCATGACGATTGCCGGGAGTTTATTAATAGCCCTGCTAGCCTTGCTGGCAGATTGGGGTGTGGGACGCTACGAAAAGCATATTAAAAGAAAACGTAAATTACTATGAAAAAAAACATGAAAAACGGACTACTTGCACTATTCATTGGCCTCGTACTCCTTTCGGGATGCGAGTCGAAAAAGGACACGATCCATATTGCCACCAAACCGATGAGCGAACAATTCATTCTCGGAGAGATGCTTGCCCTGCTCATTGAAGAAAACTCCGATTTGCACGTGAAAATCACGAAAGGCGTGGGTGGTGGCACGAGCAACATTCATCCGGCCATGGTCAAGGGAGATTTCGACCTTTACCCGGAATACACGGGTACAGGCTGGTTGGTGATCTTGAAAAAAGACACGCTACTCCCACCCGACCAATTGTTCTCCGAGTTACAAAAAGAATATTCCCGGGAATACGGGCTGAAATGGGTTGCCCCCTACGGCTTTAACAATGCTTATAGCTTGGCTGTAAGTAATGAAATGGCAAAAAAATATAACTTAAAAACATTTTCCGATCTGGCCCTTTATCCCGCTTTATTCACTTTCGGGGCGGAATATGACTTTTACGAAATTAATGACGGGTATGCGGATCTCTGCGCCTACTATAACCTCAAATTCAAGAAAAACTTGGATATGGACATTGGATTGAAGTACGAGGCCATGAAATCCGGCAAGATTGATGTAATCAACATTTTCACGACGGATGGGCAGTTAAGCCACGCGAATCTCACGGTTCTAAAAGATGACAAGCACTTCTTCCCTTCCTACTATTGCGCGACAATCGTACGAGAGGAAACATTGAAGGAACACCCGGAACTGGAAAGGATACTGGAAAAGATGAACGGTATACTGACTGATCAGGAAATGGCCGACATGAATTACAAAGTCGACGTGGAACATCGCACGGAACGGGAAGTTGCCGTGGAGTTTTTAAAGAAAAAAGGTTTACTTAATCCACAATTGAGTTATGGAAAATAATGTTGCTATTCGTTTTGAACACGTCAATAAATCATACGGGAACCGGGAAATATTAAAGGACTTCAACTTGGAGATCCGGAAAGGCGAGTTCCTAACCATTATTGGAAGTTCCGGTTCTGGGAAGACAACCGTACTAAAGTTAATTAACGGGCTGATCTCTCCCACTTTCGGGATCATTTATGTCGATGGGAAAGATATTTCGAAAGAGAACCAAACACTTTTACGTCGTAACATCGGGTACGTCATTCAAGGTATCGGGTTGTTTCCCCACATGACCATTCGTAAAAACATCGCTTACGTCCCCAGCCTACTGAATCACAGGGATAAAGAACGTACCCGCAAAGCGGTGGAACGATTGATTGATGTGGTCGGTCTTGACAGAGATATGCTCGACCGTTACCCGGCAGAACTGTCCGGTGGTCAACGCCAACGAGTTGGTATCGCCCGAGCCCTTGCCGCAAACCCGGATATCCTGCTCATGGACGAACCGTTCGGGGCGGTTGATGAGATTACACGTAAAATGTTACAGAGTGAAATTATTCGCATTCACGAGCAGTTAGGAGTGACTATCGTGTTTATCACCCACGATATAAAAGAAGCTCTAAAACTGGGTACCCGAGTTATGGTCATGAACAAAGGGCTTGTTGAGCAACTGGACACCCCGGATCATATCAGGAATACCCCGGCAACACCTTTCGTGAAAGAATTAATAGAAGGCTGACATTTACAAGTCAGTCTTTTTCTTTCCATTTCACATCACTATTCTTTTTGATGTATATCCGCAATGCGACATAAACATTCCAAAGTAAAATAACCAAACCGACAAACAGTATTAGTTTTAACACCACATACAAAATTCCAACCACTCCTCCTAGCATCATACTTTTTATTATTATTGATTAAACACTTATTTCTATCGAGTTAGGAAAGCTAATGAATATTTTTAATATCTCCTAATAAATCAGCTTTTATGAAAAAATACTTTCTCCGTTTTATTTATAAAATTTGCTTATATTTGCACGAAACGTGCGTACTATGAGAAATTACAACCAGTGTGAATCCGGTCTTATCTACAATGAATTTTCCGTCATTCTGATACAGACCTTTACTTCTGCCGGAATTGAAATTCCCTTGAACCCCGAAACGAATTTCTTCATCAAGAAGGATGATGACGGGCATTTTGACAACCAGTTGTTTACCCATTCGGATAAAGTCATCAACCGTTATCGCTTGAAAGGGTTCGATATATGTATTGACATTGACGGGAACACTCCCGCTAGGCTGTGGGGACACGTACACGTGCGGGCTGCCGTATTTTTCAACAAGACAGTTGAAATCTCCTACCGGATTATCGTGAGCCCGACGGGAAGAATTAACGGGACCAAATTTTGCCAAACAGATGTTCCATTCAACACAGATCAACTGATTGCCGTAGCGGGGATCGTGCAACATGTGGAACATTGGGTTTACAACAACAAGAAGAAAGGCCAAGAAATCGACGGTTCCCTGAAAGTCGTTTCAATCAGTGACCTGCACATCGACGAAGAATCACACGTCCACACGACAACCGTGAAAACGAAAGGCGTTACTTTCGATGAAGTACAAAAACGCTACCGCTATTTTTTTGACAGGCAAAGACAAAACGATTCAAGAAAAAGTAAAGAATCCCAAGAGTTCGAATACGGATGGCATAATTATATCTTTCTGGATATTTGGGAAAGTATCGGTCACGAGGGACGAATCCGTTTTGACCAGATGCGGGAAGACCAAGTTATCGAACATATCGAACAATGTCACAAGGCGGAACTCGTGGGCCTCATGAGTCTTTACCCCGAAGAGTGGCCCTACCGCATGGATTCCAGTTTTGAAGATATTTGTGGGAAAAACATCGCCATTGACACCGATGATCTTGTGCTGGCAAATGAAAACATGAGTCTCGTTATCGGTACGTACGGAAACCGTGGGAAAGAAGCTCCCACCGACTGGAAAAAACACTTGGCCCGACGAGACCGTTATCACGTCAGTTGGCCGGAATATCTTGTGCTAGTCGAAATCCTGTTGGCTAAAAAACACACGATCAACTACGTGCTGAATAAATATATCTTCAATTCCCGACAAGCGATCAAGGATAACAGTCACCCGGAATCAAAGGACGGCCAACAGGGATTCACAATCATCAATGACAAGATTCTAGACATGATCGAGCAAAATGCCCGCCTAAGTATCAGCTTATCCGATGTAATACTGCAACTCGATTCGGTACGCTACCTGCGCTATATGTCTCACAAGCATATGTATCACGAGACAAGCCGAAGACTACGAATTGACGCTGACGAGCAGCAATTAAAGGACATCACGGAAAGAGTGGATAAATCCCTAACAAATGCCAACAATATAGCCGATCTGAAAGAGGCTAACAGCACGAAGAATATTCTTCTTTTCATTTCCATAGCCTCCCTTTTCGGGGTATTATTGGAAGGTAACGGTGAGGCTCCCGTGTTCTCGATGATTTCCAAGGAATTTGGGGTATTCACGGCTGTCGTTCTGGTTGTTATCACTTCTATTGGTATATATTTCAGCATGAAAATCATGATCCGGGTAATTATTCATTATCTCCGGAAAAAGCATAGTAAAATGAAATCACATCAAATTTAATTCACGTACATGATACAGACATATTCTATCGATTACAGGACGCAACTTTGCGAATTTTTCTCTCGCATTATCGAATCACACAAAGCCTACATTTCCCACGGGGAACTACAAATGGGAATCGCTCTCGATAGTAACGAGCTTGCTCCTAATTACAAGGAAATGTGGCTAAATTATCTCGATCGACAAGTAGAAAACCCGGACAACACGCTCCTGCTTTATCTGGAAAACGGAACAATTATCGGGTTCGTTTTGTTCGGTATCACGAATGACGGAGCCAGACCTTACGGGGTTATCTTTGACCTCAGTGTCGATCCCGCATACCGGGGAAAGCGTATCGGACAGGAACTCCTGCAAAGAGCGACGGAAAGTTTCCGGGACAAAGGAATACAGGATTGTTACCTCGAATCGGGCGTCAACAACCATTCTGCCCATCAATTCTTCGAGCATCACGGCTTTAAACAAGTATCCGATATTTTCCGGTTAAAATTGTAGAAAACGAAACTAACAGATTAATTTTTTCAAAGGGATTCCGGTTGTGTTGATTGTTTCAAGATTATTGATTGCCAATTGACACCACGTTTCCCATTTTTCCCCGATATTGAATTGACATTTCCAATACTCCTGCAATTCAGCATCATCAACCTGCTGAATAAATTCTTTTATTGCAGATAATTCCCTGTAAAGTTTCCCAATCACTTTTGACACACCAGAATAACTCTCTCCGTTTTTCGTAATACACTCCTTCCCTCCTGCCGAGAAAATATCTCTTAGATTCGGACAAACAACTCCTTCTTGAGTTGCAAGCCAAACAGCCATCCGATTGAATTTATCCGAACGATTACTTAATAACTCTGGGAAAAAGATAAATCCTTTAATTTGGTATCTCTGTTTCTCTTGCGGAGATAGCGAACTCCACATACGAATCACAAGGTTAGATACCTTAGAATGATCATTATCCAACCACCATAATTCTTCACCTTCTTTAAGCCGGGAACGATAGTAATCAAGAATGGTTCGAATTGGATTCGGTTGACAACGCAATTCATCATAAGGAATTCCCAACTTGTCAAAAATTGTTTCTCCTTTTGATAAATTCATATCTACCAAATAACGAGGAGAGTGAGTTACCACAACTTCCGATAAACACTCTTCGTAAGGCTTGCAAACAAAACAAACCGGTTCACACATTTTTCCAAACAAAAGGTATACTCGCTCCACATCTTCCACTCGAGTCCCCTCAGCAACACTACTTCCCGTAGACTTCCAATGATTAGCTTTCGTTGTTTTCACCTCAACCCCATAATAACCACCGATAACAATATCAGGAAAACGTTGCCCGGAATATTTCACGATCTGATCTTCAAAACATGTCCCGACAGCACATTGTTGCAATACCTCCACGACTTTGTCTTCTAATTTACTACCTAATAAACCAGTATACATTTTCGGAAACGTCAATGCTTCCCGATTCATGAAGTCTATTACTTTTGCTAATAGCTCTTCGAAAGCACGATCATCTTGCATATGAAAACTAAATAATGACTTCATCAGGTTCGAAATAAAGATCCCACAAATTCTCAATTCGTTTTCCTATATGGTAAGCCAATAAAGGCGGAACGGCATTTCCAATAATCTTATAGGCTGCCGAAGGACTTAGAATATATCTCTGTTTGTTTTCCTCATGAGGAATCACAAATTCATAATCAAGAGGGAAAGTCTGTATCAACGCACATTCTCGCGGGGTTAAACGACGCTCTTTCAATCCCTTTTTCAATTCCTTGTCAATGATACCGCCATGTTCTTTTGACAGTCGTCGATATTCAATGTTACCATGATGTTCTGCCCGAATCGTCGGCCCGATCCCGTTAACATCCACCTCTGTCTGACCTTGACAATGAGTACCCATAAACTTGGCTTTGGAATAGACCTTTTGTGCAGGATCATCACTATCTTCCGGTTCCTTCAGTCCGGCAAACATCCCTCCCACCGTCTGGGGGGGCATTAATCCCTTATTCTTAATATGATATGCATGACTGGGTGACGGATAAGGCACGTATTCATCGGGGATAACATCACGCATCAAAGCCTCACGGGCCGCGGGTGTTAACGCAGATTTACGAATACCGATAAAAATCACCCTCTCACGGGATTGGGGAACACCGTAATCTGCGGCGTGCAGAACACGAGGTTCCAGCACGATATACCCGTCTCCATCTGCCCGGGAAAAATCCTGTTGAATAATCTCCTTCACATTGGAAAGATTTACCAATCCTTTCACGTTCTCCGCAATAAACAGCTTGGGCTTCGTGATTTCAATCACCTCTTTCATCCACATATATAACTTACCGCGGGTTTCTTCCGAGGCAATCTCCCCATCAATAATTTTTCCCTTATGATCTTTATGAGAATTGAAACCGTTACGTTTCCCCGCCACACTGAAATCCTGACACGGGAAACCTCCTGTAACCACGTCTACTTTTTCCGGGAAAACCAGTTCCCCTGCCTTGTGCCGTTTCACGAGATCCACGATACTTTCCTCCCGGTAAACATCCGGCGTGTAACCGTACTTGGCGAAATAATGGGTCCAAGCCGTCCGGGCCTCTTTCAAAATATCATTGGCGAAAACAAGTTGGAAACGAGTAGAATGTAATTTTACCAATTCACCTCGCTCCTGCTTTTCAATAAAATCAGGATTACTTTTCTCGTTAATACATCCCTTATGGATAGAGAATCCTCCTTCCAATCCTAAATCCATTCCACCACAACCTGAAAATAAAGATAATACCCGAATCGTTTTAGATGCCATTTACTTGTACGTTTTTACACCTACAAAAATAACAATATTTATCGGGTTATTGACACTGCTCGGAAAATTTATCCGCCATTTATTCCTTCCTCGGTTAATCAACCATTTAACCAATTCCCCCAAGTTTTACATCCCCGGGTTCACAACGTTAATTCCGTTACAATCCCACCACTTTCATTCCCGTGAATGCCTCGCTCGCAGCATGATCAAAGAAATTGATTAACTCCGCAAAACTTATCCACGTGTAAACAACAATACTCGTGATGACGACCAGTAGTAGAACTACGATTACCATTTGATTCCATTTAGTTTTCATCTCTTTTCATTTTAAAAGTTACTAACTCAAATCAAACTCTCGCTCCTATCATTGCTCACTGTAAATATATAACATTATTTTGTATTTACCAAACATTTTCTTAATGAAATCATAAATTTAACACCATGTAAAATATATTCCAAAACACCACTCACAAGTCCAGTTCCCGACGACAATGAATCAGCCGATCACGCAAATATTTGATACTTTTGTTCTTTTGAACCTTCACCGTGTTCACACTAATGCCCAATTTATCGGCAATTTCCTTCCCGGAGAAACCACTAATACTTAATTTCATGATCTGCCGTCTCACTCGCGGTAAATCACCAATATGAAGATGTAGCAAGCGCACGATCTCTTCCTGTACGGTGTCCAGCATGAAATCCTTCGAGAAATCCTCGTTTTCTTTCTCTTGGTCTATTTTATCAAGAATCATCGCTCTTTTTCTCTTGTTACGGATATATAGTAAAGAATTATTATACAAAGATTTATACAAGTACCCCATCAATTCCCGGCCGGAAGCGAACCGAATATCCGAGTGCCAGAGATTCACCAGCAAGTCCTGCACGATGTCCTTGGAGCAATCCATATCCTTCACGATCGACTCCACGTACACGCACATCGCCGCATAGCAAGACGTGTAGAGTTGCTCCCAGCATCTTTCATTCTTTGCGTTAATGCCCGACAAAATAGATTCAAGGTTTACCATATCTATTTCTATTAGACGTCAAATATCATTTACATCGAGATAAAACATCAATTGAAGACACAAGAACAGCCAAGGGGCGAAGATTCAATAATCACCGATTATCTACCCCTCGTCAGAAGAATTTAATTCACATTTTCCTTTGTCCCGTTCTTCGTTTGTTACAATTTGTTTATCTAATAAATCCTATCACTTAGTGCCACGTATTCAGAATAAAAATACCTAAAAATGAGATAGGTATTACTTAAAAACACAAAATATAAACGATTTTAATAAATTTATTTAACCATCCGGCTGTATAGCCGGATGGTTAAACGGCCTTCTATCGGCACGACACTCCATATCATTTTAAATCGCATGTTTAGCCGGGCCATCATACCGTATATCAACAATCTTACCGTAATTCTTGGTTGACGTCCACTTCGGAGTGATACCCGTGCCAAAGTGGGAGTTATTCACGTTGAACATGTATATTTCCCCGGTTTCAAGCGCCACAGTTAAATCCATTCCCATCGAGCTACCTCCATTTCCCGCATCTGTCGACGAGATCCGGGCTATTTTCCGACCTCCGAAGTCAAACAACTTGATCGGGTCTGTTCCTCCCGTTCCCCGGAATATGTATCCCCACAATTCACTATGGGAAGCACCGGAACTAAAGAACAGAAATTCATATTGCCCGGCGGGTGAAACAAAGAATTGCCCATCCTCTCGAATCGCATACTGGAAAGCCGCGGGAAATGCTCTCTCGATTTTGGGGATAGCCTTGTTAATCCATAGTTCAAAATCGTAAGCAAATTGGAAGGTATAGATGCAATATTGCCCGACGGTCTCACTCCCCGCCCGGTTGTCTTTATAAAGCATAAACACATCAGATGTCCGATCTGGAATTCCCCATTCCGATATGACTTGTCCCACGTAAGAGCCACAATACAGGACATCAATGTCTTTCAGGTTATTCAAGGCGAGAGTAATACCGGGAACAGACTCCGTGAATATCTCGGATATTGCGTTCGCATCTCCCCACACGCCTTCGTACTCCAAGTCGTTATGATCTTGGATGAAGAGCAAGCGATGATGTAGCACGTCGAGAGCGAAAGTTCCCGTGGTATTTCCGGAGTAAGGCATCCGTATCAAACGATCGATTTTCATTCCTCCCTCTATCGTGGCAGGGACATCGAGGTATTTACCCGTGAACCATACATCCAGATTTTCGACTGCTTTCATGTATAGTCCCCCGTCCTCCGAGAGTAGGATATGACTCTTTTGGTTCGCCACGGCATCTTTGAAGATCACGTTGGGTAACACGCCATTAATGAAATCATCCTTCAAGTCCAGAGCCCGACGATAATCCTGATTCCCCATGTAGATCGGACCAATACCCCCGTTTTGAAGAAGGAGTAACATACCGGGGGCTGACGAACTTCCGCCCCCCAGCCAATGATTCATAATCTTGACCGGATGACCGCCCAGTTCCTGTCCTCCGTTCTGTGTCGGATAATAATCCACCATCTCGCGGAAACGGTACACGTAATTAGTACCCTCCCAGTTACTTGCATCTTCAAGTATAGAGAAACAAGCTTTCCCATCCACCTCGGAAAGTACCATCCATGCCTCGGAGGTGGATTCACTGTTCGTGGGCCACATCGCTAACTCCTCGTGAATGATCTGATAGCCTGTCAACGTGTCGGTGATAAACAAGGAAACTCTTATAAAACCACCCATATCCGTTTCCCAAACCAGTTGTTTCCCAAACCCGATGGTCTTCACCTCATCAGTAGTCCCATTCTCGGCAATCCACTCAAATTTCAGAGCGAGAGCCGTGGAATCACCCGTGTACTCAAGAATAGGTTCGACTATCACCACGTCACCAACCGTTAAATCCCAGAAACTCCCAAGTTCCTCCTCATTCGTGATATAACCGAGAACTTTCACCTCAGGAATCCCCGCATAGTCATAATTTCCCTTATCGTCAAAACAACCGAAAAGGAAAAACATCACCATAGCACACCATATATATTTATGTATCTTCATGACATTTGTTTTATTTATCCAACAATAGGAACACTCATTTCCACGTCACCATCCATGACCGGATTCCCGCCATTCTTCAATTCCAGCAAGTGGTATTTTAATTTCAAGGCGTAATACCTTAATTCGGTAGGCCCGAAGTTCGTCATATCGCTAATGCCGGTAGCCTCGATGAACTCGGCATACTTTGCATCACTATAATCACCAAGGTAGTACTGCGTGATATGGGCATCCCACCACGCCGGGGCAATCGCCTTAGAGGTAAAAATCACCCGCTGGCTACGGGCATTCTTGGTCGGGCCGACTTCGAAATTAGTTGTCGGAGTGACTTTTAGTACTACCCGAAACATCTGGTTATCGAGTTTTGGCGTTTTGATCAATTTCAACACAAGCGTGTCCCGCTCCTTACCCACCGGCCACGTTCTCTCCGATTCGAAATCGAAATCCGTTCCTTTCACGGCGGTAGTCAGGCTCTCATCCACGTCAACGCGGTAGGTCATGGCCTCCGTCACCGGATCCCCGGCAAACAATAGCTCCAACCGAATATCATGCGTGGTCTCGTCCGGGTAGAAGAAAAAAGACTCGGTGATACTATCGGCCGTTATTCCTTTCGCAAAATACAGGTACCTCGTCGAATCGTAAGTCGTGAACTTATCCTCGGAACAAGCCGTGAAAACGCACATGGTCACGAGAATTATAATTATGTATCTCATCTTCATTTACTTTTTTAGGTTTACAAATTCTAAAAGACCACTTCCTCGCTTTTAGGAACAGGCAGCGCATACTGGTCACGGAAATCAATATTCTGTATCCCGTCAAAAACAGGCAGGTTCAAGCGTTTGAACAAGTAGAATGATTGTCCCTCACCGATGAACTCCTTCCGGGCATCGGTCAGCATGGCTTGAATGTACCCGGCTTCGGTGGAGATCATGTTCAGATCATCCAAAGATATATCCCCGCGGGCACTTCTGATTTCCCTGAGCAAGTCCACGGCCTCGCTTATTTGCCCGATAGATGCCAAGTACTCACCCTTGATGTAATACAATTCGCTCTTGCGTAAAATAGGAAGATATGCAACATCATTATTCCCTTTTTTACTCTTGATAGACAAGTAATTTCCGCTCAACATACTGAGCAAACGCTCAAACCGACCGTCTATCTGATGCTGTGCCGGGAATAAATCATAAACATTACGTATATAAAGCGGCCGTTCGGCCGTCATAAACGGGGCATTTATATCTCCCGCACGAGTATTATAAACATTAAAAACCACATCACTCAACAGGCGACCATACCCCGGCTCAAGCCAGTCCATGTTCTCAAATCCCCACGGTTCCCACTTACCGCCCATTGCGAATGCCTCCTCGATGGCATCGTACGCTTTCTTTTTCTCTCCCATGTAGGAATACACGCGTGCCAATATTCCCCGTATGGATGACATATTCATGCGAGAACGTTGGTGACCGAAGAATTCTGCGATTTCACTTTCGGTATTCCAATCCGTCCAAAAACGTTCCATGATATGCCATATCCGGATAACTTCCTCGTCATAATAATCACTATAAACGATGGCCGAATCCCACGGAACCATACACGTATGAGCCTCTAGTAAATCACGCTCCACGTTTTCCAATACTTGTTTTACGGTCAATTTATTATTAATCACGGACTCCGAGCTGGTCACGTAAGGAATCCACGAGCCATTTTCATTCACCGCGGGAGCCGGGGCAAAAAGCCGAAGCAAATCGAAATGAACAAATGCCCGCACGGCAAGAGCCTCTCCCCGTATTTTCAACCGTTCGGGTTCACCAAGCTCGAAAATACTGTTGGAGGCTTTATCCACGTGTTCGATAATATTGTTACAATCGGCAATAACCTTGTACATTCCCGACCAAATCCCGTCGATTATCGGTAGGACATTGGCATTTTCGTACTGGCAATCATTCACCTCTTGGTAAGCGTTATCTAAATTCTGCCGGATGTAGTACTGCCCCAGAACATCTAGGAAACCCCACGTTAATTCTTGGGCATACAGGCTACTACTCCCCAAACTTTTATACAAACCGTTCACCTGCATCCGGAAACCGTTTCCCTTCTCGTAAAGGTCATCACTACTCACTTGGGTTTCCGGGCTTACCTCGAACCAATCATTACAGGAGGTTAAGGTAAAAAACAGGAAAAGTCCCATGATATATCTTATTGTTTTCATGTTCATAGTTTTAATTCGATTAGAATCTAACATTCACGGAAAAATTTACCGAGTTCGCATACGGGTAACTTAAACCTCTTTCAGCCTTCACCGTGGAAAGCCGCCACAGATCGTTCGTTCCGACTTCAATCCGGATATTCTCTATCCCGATCCGTTTCAACATCTCCCGGTCCAGCTCGTAACCAATCGTCATGGAATTCCAACTCAACACGTTATTCCTCTGCATAAAACGGGAAGTCGGATCGGTAGTCTGTGTATTATCCTTAATATCCTTGTACATGACCACATCCCCGAATTTCTTCCAACGCTGGCTCATGGCACGACGATCCACGTTATATTCCTCGATCTTGGCATTTTCCACCTTGTCTATCAACGTCTCATTATAGAAATCGCCACCGAATTCATACAGGAAACTGGTACTGAACATGATGTTCTTCCACCGTAAATTCACACCGAAAGAACCGGTACCCCAAGGCATTTCATCCCCGATATTCCGCATCTCTGTCGCGCTCCAGTCGTAACTTACCGTTCCATCCCGGTACACGTAGAGTTCCTGACCGTTCGCAGGGTCTATTCCAAGGGATTTCAACCCGTACTTTGCGGAAAGGGATTGCCCTTCCTCGTATTTCGTCATCACCCGGTTCAGGTTTGGATTGTCCTTGTCCCAGAGACTTTCGATTTCTTGATTGTAATACTCGTTCACCGCATCATTATAAGCCTTCAAGGCATCGGATATTTTCTTTATCTTGTTCGTGTTGTGCGCCAAGTTGGCAAAGACTGCCACGTACCAATCTGCCGTGCTGAGTAAATCGCTTCGGAATTGAATCTCGAATCCTTTGTTCTCGACTTTTCCCATGTTACTCTTGTATGTCTTGAATCCCGTGGAACTTGGCAAGGTGACATCGGTGATCAGGCCGTTCGTGATTTCATTGTACCATGAAAACTCAAGGTAAAGTAGATTCTTCAATAAACCCAACTCGAAACCGACATCGAATTTATTGGTCTTTTCCCATTTCAGATCCCTATTCCCGCGGGTTGTCATCAAGCTTGCTGCCGGACCGGAAATATACCATTCGTCAATATCAATCTCGTGAGTAGGAACGGCCGCGTATGGGGCGAAATTCACCTTACCCGTTTGCCCGAAGGAACCACGCACTTTCAGGTGATTGATAAAACCGTATTTCTCCATGAAATCGTACTTGTGAATATTCAATCCCAAACCTCCTGAAAAGAAAGGAGCGTAACGTTTGTCGGAACCGAACTCGGAAGAACCGTCAATTCGAAGGGATGCATCCAGAAGGTATATGTCTTGATACGAGTAGTTCAAGCGAGCGAACATACCGAATAGACGAGTTTGCACTTCTTGAAAACTAGGTTTATAAGGCATCGACCGGGCAAATTCGGGTGAAGAAAATTCGGCAGACTGGAACCCTTTATAAGTTCCGGTATTCGTGCGCCTGCGTGTCGTTTTTACTTCCAATCCACCCCCGACATTGATGTTATGATTATTGATCGATTCATTATAGGAAATAGCCAGTTTCCCCTCCCACGAGGTATATTCCGTGTTCGTTAATGTTAAACTCCCCACATTAGTTCGGTCATCACCATATTCCAAGTTATTTTTAACGGATAAAGGATCAATAAAAGCCTCCCGCTTACCCGTTGAATGACTGATACCCAACTCTCCTTTTACCCAGAAAGTAGGCTTGATAAACCAGTTCACGCTCAAGTTTTCGACCAGCACGTTAGTTTGCCCCTTGTCAAAATTACCCAAATCGGCCTCGTATAATGGGTTGTACGGTTCGAAATCCAATACCCGCGACCATTGTAAAATACGCAACATTTTACCGTCGTCATCCTTGTAGCGCTCGTAGGGTAACATCTTGGTATATTGCGAAAATTCCCCGTAAGGTGATTCCTTCTCTTTTGTCACGCCATAACTGATATAATTACTCACCTGTACTTTCGAAGTCGTGTAGTAAATCGAGAATCCGGCATCGATACGATCCCGGTAAGATCCTTTCATGACCCCGTTCTCGTTATTATACCCTAAATCAATCCCGTAACGGAATTCCTCGTTTCCCCCTTCTAGATACAAACTATGTTTATGGTTAAATTCCGTACGCAAGGGTTTCGCCAACCAATAGGTGTTTACTCCTTCCCGTACGTTTTTCAGTTTCCCTTGGTATTCTTCAATTCTCATTTTTTGTATCCAAAAATCCTCTCCTTCCCCATCGTACATGCCGGATGCCACTTCTGCCTCTAGTTTCTGACGGGCATTCATCAGGTTATAATCATTCAAGTTAGGCATTGAGATTGTCCCAACCATGTTGTAAGTCACCCGCACTTCCCCCGATTTGGGGGCTACCGTCGTGATGACCACCACGCCATTGGCTGCCCGAGAACCGTACAACGCTGTCGCCGCCGCATCTTTGAGTATCGTTATACTCTCGATACGGTTCGGGTCCATGTCATACACTTTTTGTATCGTGGTCTCGAAATTATCCATGATAAAAATCGGTAGGTTGGGATTATTCTCCAAGGCAGATTTGGAAAGCGTGTTGCGGTCCAAATCCTTCACCCCGATACTCGATTGTCCCCGGATCTGCATTTCCGGCAAGGCATTCGGGTCGGACCCCCATTGATTATTGGTCTTCACCCGGAACGAAGGATCATACACCTCCAAAGCCTTCATGACATTCGTTTTGGAAACTTTCAACAGTTCATCCCGGGAAACCGTCACCGAATTACCCGTGAAGCTCGTTTTCCGTACATTACCGTAACCGGTTACGACCACTTCTTCCACCTCTTTCGTGTCAAATTTCATGCGTACCACTACTTCCCGCGTAAAGTTCGTGATCGCAACCTCTTGAGTTTCCATTCCCACGAAACTCACCAACAGATAAATCGTATCCATCTTGGGCAAACTGAACACGAACATTCCCTGATCATTTGTGCTTCCCCCGATACTCGTTCCCTTCACGATTACCGTGGCACCGGGTAAAGTCATTCCCTTCTCGTCCAACACCTTTCCCCGAACACTAACAGGCTCTAATGTCTTCTGCCGCTTTTGGATCACGATCATATTCTGAAACAAGCGGAAAGTATATTCCGTTCCCTCTAAACAGGCTTGAAGCACCTGTGACGCCGGAACAGATTTGAAAGAATGTGTCACGGCCGGAATCTTCTGCACCTCCTCGTTATTATAAAGGAAATCAAACTTCGTGTGACGCTTAATGTAATTGATCACGTCTATAAAGGGAGTTTCGTTGAACTCCACGGTCAATCTCGGCTCATCGTTCGACTGCGCCCGACTGACTCCGATTCCAAAGGACTGCAACAGGATCACCAGCATCAACAACGTGCCGACTCTCCCGCGTTTTGCAGATAGATTAGACTTCTTCTTTTTCATATAGATCAGTTTTAATTTTCATAAGGATGAAACCTTGCTTGACATCATATCCCATTACGATCTCCCGCACGGGTTTCACCACAGTTTGTAGATTAGTTAGTAGGTATACTTCTCCCATTTAGAATACCTATGATTCTATTAATTCATGTTTAAATGTTAATTTCTTACGTGTTCTAATTTTGTTTAATGGTTATCACTCCATCCTGTAAAGAGAATTGTAGATTTGTCGTGGTACTTAATGCCTCCAACAGCTCTTTCAACGGCATATTATTTGCAGGCGCCCCGGTAAAGCGACGTTCTCTGATTCCCGGAACCGCATACAGTACTTCCACATCGTACCAACGACAAATCTTCCTCATGATCACATCCAGTCTTTCGTTACTAAAACCGAATTTTCCATCCATCCATGACACTACGACATTTATATCTGTTTTTTGAACCGTCATCCGGTTATCACTTGTTATCGACACTTGCTCGCCCGGTGACAACCGAACCGTATCATGCCCGGAAGTCGTTTCCACTTTCCCGGATAACAAAGTAACACTCGATGCAAATTCATCATCATAACTCATCACGTTAAAGCTGGTTCCCAGCACCCGCACGTCAAAATTCTTGACCGACACGATAAACGGGTGTTCCTCATCTCTTGTCACCTCAAAATAGGCCTCTCCCTCCACGTACACTTTTCTCTCTTCCCCACGGAACGCCACCGGGTATTTCATGGTTGACTGCGCGTTCAGTATCACCCAGCTACTATCAGAAAAAATAACCTTCTGCCTTTCTCCCTTCGGCACAATCAACGTGTGGTACTCGGACACGTTTTCGAGAGAATCACTCTTCACGTACTTGTAATTCAAAGTTCTCAGGCCCTCAGAATGTAATATACCCCTCATGCCTAACACGATAGCCTCGTTTTTATGAGTCAACGGAATCATCCGGTTATCCCCCAAAATTAACCGTACACTATTCCGATCAATCGTCGTCTCTATCACGATTTCCCGCCCCTCTTCCGGGGAAATCATCACTGTCCGTTCCGACCACCACACGCCACCGGCCATGACAAAAACAAGTAAAGAGGCCGCCACGTAAATCGTACGGCGGACACTTGCGGTCAACACCCTCCGTTTCTTATGTTTGCGGATTCGTTTCAAGAAACATGAAAAATCGGCAATCTTATCGTATTTCTCGTATTCTTTAAAACGTCCCATGATAAAACGATCATCTTCCAAATCCTGTTTCAGCCGTGCCCACTCCGGGTCCTCCAGCAACTCGTTCAACCGTTCTTCTTCCGGTTGCGTGAGCGTCCCTGCCCAAGATTTCAGAATCAAATCCAATATGATATGTATGCTATCTATACTCATAACTATTTAAAGAATACTTGAAACACAAATTGGTACTACTTTTTCCAAGAAAATTATCTTCCTCTTCTCCTGATGGCCACGAAAATCGCACCTATCAGCAGAACAATCGGGATAAACCATTTGAATAAAATATCCGTCACCTTTACCCCCATCTTTCCCAAGAACAAACGGTTATCAATCGACTTCGGACGACGCACATCCACGGGAGCCTCCCCGTCTGAAAGCCAAGCAAAAGAACCTAGGATAATGTAAAAATTACCGGATTCAATCTCTTCGCGGGATTTAAAAAGTTCCACGTTACTGATGCAATCCGCATCACCCAGTATCACGATCTTTTGTTCCCGATCTCCCATCGGACGGACCAGAGCTACTGCCGTCGTGTATAACTGTTCTACCTCCCCAACTGCGGGATTAAAGCGAACCGTATCATCTATAAAGTTCGTCGTTTCCAACTCGTTCCACACTCCAAGAGTATCGGTTTGCAACACCGGGGTCACCTTGAACCCCTTATCCTCGGCATATTTCAATCCGGCAACACCCGGCATAACAGCACTCATTTTCCAGCTATCCATTGTCTCGTAGAAATACGATAATTCCAAAGCTCCAGCTGTCGGCCGGGACATAACCAAATCAGGCTGGAAATTCTCCGTCGGTTTCACCAGTACCCCTTCCATGAACTCCACGCCGAAGAGTTGCGTCAACGGGTTCATGTACTCCCGGCTATTCGGATCACCCACGATAAACAAATTTCCACCCCGGTCAATATACCGCTGTAAACGTTCCATCTCTTCCCCGGTCAAGGATTTTGCCATATCGGCAATCACCAGAATATTAACTAACGTCGGAATATCCTCGTTCAAGTTCACCTCTTGAACCTCAAACCCTTGGTTCAACAAAGCATACCGAAACCGTTTATCACGTGCGAAACAGGCATAATCCCGGTCCCTATAAAGATTCATATCCCGTTCCCCGTGTCCGGTCAGGAACCCGACCGTGGGCAGCTCCATCACCATCCGTTTAAAGGCTGCCGAAATCTCCCCCTCGGAAGGATCACGCATCATGTCATCAAATTGCCTCAGGAACATCTTCTCCCCACTTTCCCTCGTTACCTGACGGACAAAACGATTATCCTCCGGAGTCAAATCAATAACCTGTTTAATCTGATCGGGACTTAAATACCTCGAAAACTTGATTTTGTGGGAGTGAGCAATTTGCCGGGCCCTCTTTTCCAAAGGAAGATCAGCCAAAAATCCCCTTCTCCTCGTGTTTTGAATCGAATCATAGTAATACACGTATTCCATCTTAATTTCCGGCTTGAAACGAATATACTCCCGGAAATTACTCTTATCGTAATTCTGGTAGCGGGGGATGGCTTTCATAAAATCATCATCCAGCAAGTTACTATAAGTTGTAATTGTCAGACCTCCCTCCAACTTTTTCACGATCTCCTGACTATTCGGGGTCAACGTTCGGCTCTTTTCCCTAGTCGTGTCAACATATCCCATCAAATGAGGACGGGAACTCAAGTAACCAACAACAGCCACCACCAAAAACACACCCACGTACTTCATGGCATTCCGCCCCTTGGAACTATGACTTACCCGGGACGATAACTTTATGATCGAGAACCAAAGGAACATCCCCGGAACCATTATAAAATAAATCACGTCCTCGCTGGAAATCAATCCTCCCGTGAAACTCTCCGCTCGTCCCCGAAGAGATAACCAAAACGTAACATCCCGCACGAAATCAATATCCTGCCAAATGCCGTTCACGAAATTCAAGAAAGTCAAAAGTACAAAGGTCCCCACCGCCGCGATAATCTGGTAAGAAGAAATCGTCGACATGAACAACCCGATCGAGGCATACGTACATATCAGCAAATAAATGCCCAGAATCCCCGTAAGAATATAGCACACATCGAAATTCTCCACCACGAACAGGCAATAAATCACGTAAACGACAAATATTCCCACTAACAACAAGGCAAAAATCATCATGGAAAGAAATTTTCCCAAAATAATCTGCGTGTTCGTCATGGGCGAAGAATGTAGTAACTTGATCGTTCCACCCGACAGATCCCGACTGACCAATCCCATCGTCAGCAAAGGAATATACAGGAAAAGATAATCTTGCACGCTATAGAACAGTCGATTGAAAAGCGAAGAACTGATAAATATCGGGTCATACCCCATAGCCTGTTCCCGCTCGATCATTTCAATCATCCCGGAGAAAATCATCCCCGATTGAAACGTAAATATAATCAAAACCAGCCAAGCCACAGGCGAATAGAACAACATCTGTAACTCGGTCTTTGCTATTTTATATATCATATTCATAAAACAAACTTTTAAAGATTAACGCCCGCGACGACGTACCCATATAATGATCCCGGCAAGAGCCAGTATAACAGGTATCACGACCATAAATACGATAGACCAAACCTCCATCGCGGCCTCACCGATATACAATTTCCGGTCGATAGGGCTATCTCCTGCCGTATTCACGGGTAACTCTTCATGTGACAACCAGTAAAAAGCGGCATGTTTCAATATCCCGTTAAAATTCCGAACCTCTCTCCGTCCCGTGGCAAACTCCCCGTTACTAAGAAAATCCGTGTTTCCGGCAACGAGAACCCGTTGTTCTCGACCGTTCACATCACGGGTCAACGCTAATGCCGTCGTGAAAATTCCCGCTTGATCTCCTGTTTCTGGAGTATAATACACCGAATCCCGCACGAAATCCGTCGCCACGATTCTATTCCAACACCCCGCCGTATCGGTTGAAAATAACGGAACAACTGTTATCCCTTCTATCGGAGTATATTCTAATCCCACGCACCCCGGCATAGCCACGCACCCTTCATTCTTCCGGATATAATCCAGATCGGACCAGTACGCAACACCTTCATCCGTCGGGACGGACTGAATCAAATCTGCCTGAAGTAACGGGGTGGGTTGCACCAGTTGGCCCGGCATAAAACGAACACCAAACTGTTCAATAATTGGGTTCATCAATTCCTGACGTCCGGGTCCACCCAAAACGAAAAGACTTCCTCCCCGACCGATAAACTCCTGCAAATAGTTCATCTCTCCTGCCGATAACGGTGATCTCAACTCGGATATCACCAGAATATCAATACTATCCGGAAGGGATGAATGTAAATAAACCTCTTCAATATTAAACCCTTGATTAATCATTGACGAGCGGGTATTTTTATCACTGGAAATCCGCTTGTATTCCCGATCCCCCTCCCGGTAAATATTCCGTTCGCCATGTCCGGCAAGGAAACCGATCGTGGGGACTTCCGACACCAACCGCTTGAACGCGGCCGAAATCTCGGCCTCTCCCGGAGACTCTTTCCAACCACCGTGGAAATAGAAACGCAAATACGCCTTCTGACCATTTTCCCGTTCAATAACACGGATGGTCTTGTTGCCCTCGGCACTCAAATCTTCTATCTCCCGCATCTTTTCCGGGGCCAGAAATATCGAGAACGGCACACCATAATTTTCACTGATTTGCTTGGCCCGTTCCTCGTCACTCATATCAGGATACTGTTCCTCCAACTCCGGATTATTCGCATTATCGTAAAAATAAACATACCGGATTTTCATGTCAGGTTTAAACCGCGTGTAAGGCCGGAAAGTCTCTTTATCAAAATTAATATGATCGGGTAACGTACTCCAAAAGTCCCGATCCAACAAGTTCGTGTAAGTCGTGATCTTCACTTTTCCATCCAGTAACGCCACGATCTCTTGGCTACTTTTACTCAATGAATTACTCTTGATACGGGTAGAATCATGATATGCCATCAATGCCGGGCGGGAACTCATGTACCCCAACATCATCGACACCAAGAACACGCCCAGATAAATCCCCCAGCGAGTAGTCCAACTCCGTTTCTGCACCCGGTTGATGAGGCGATAGACCGTCCACGTCAGGAACAGGAAAATCACGATCAGGAAATACAACACATCCTCGCTACAAATCAACCCGTAAATAAACTCTTCCGTCCTTCCCCGTATAGACAACCAGTAGGTAATATCCCGCACAAACTCGTAATCCTGCCACACACCACCCACGTAATTAAACATGGCCAAAATGAACAACGTCCCGAAAGCCGCCATCACTTGATAAGAAGTCAAACTCGACACGAACAAACCGATCGCCGCGTACGCACATAACAACAGGTAAAGCCCCAACATTCCCGTCAACACGTAAGGGAAATCTATATTTTGAATCGTACACACCCCGAAAAGCACGTAAAATAACAAAACACCCATCATCGCCAACCCGAATACCATCAATGCCAAGTATTTACCCAACACGATTTCGGCATTACGCAAAGGAGCCGATTGCAACAACTTGATCGTCCCGCCACTCAAATCCCGGCTAATCATGTTCATCGTGAGCAAGGGAATATAAAAATACAGGGTTCCCTGTACATTCCCGAAAAGTTCTCCAAAAATGGTTGTTACCCTCCACGATTCATATCCCATGGCCTGCCGAACCACAATATCTTCCAGCATCCCGGACATAATCATCCCGACTTGGTAAGCAAACACCACCAAAAGCAACCAAGCAATTGGTGAATAAAACAAAGACTGTAATTCCGTCTTCGCTATCTTGAATATCATCTTCATAAGCTCTCCTTTTTAGCGGTTCTTACTCTTGGCCGACAATTCGGCAAACACGCTATCCATGGAACTCTTCTCCATACGTATCTCCAACAATTGCCAATTCCGGGTCACACTTGCCTCCACGATCTGGGTAATCGCCTCCCGGGAATCCGAAAAGTTTATCCGGTAATCCATGCCTCCCATACTTACCGCATCCTCCACACCGGAAAGCATCTTCAACTCGTCCACCGGCGGGGCCGATGCCAGACTCACGAATATCGTGTTCGGTACGATATAATTATCAAACTCTTCCACCGTTCCGGCAAAAACGACCTGTCCTTCCTCGATCATCCGGATATAATCACACGTTGCCTGTACTTCCGACAAGATATGCGTGGAGAGAATCACCGTACGTTCCTCGGCAATCTCTTTAATCAAATGCCGAATCTCCACGATCTGATTCGGGTCCAGCCCGTTGGTCGGCTCATCCAGCACGACAAATGCCGGGTTGTGAATAATCGCTTGGGCTATCCCCAAACGTTGCTGATACCCTCCCGATAGATTGCGAACCAACCGTTTGCGGAAATGGCTTAACCCGCATCGTCCCATCACCACCTTAATCGCCTCGGCCACCTCTCCCGTGGGAATACGACGAATATTAGCCGTGAAAGCCAAAAATTCCTCCACGGTTAAATCATTATACAGGGGTGGTTTCTGGGGTAAAAAACCGATATAGCGTTTGGCCTCCACCGGGTTCTCTCTCATACTTACTCCCTTGATGAAAACCTCCCCTTCTGTCTGTTTCAACACCCCACACATAATGTTCATCGTCGTCGATTTACCCGCCCCGTTAGAACCCAATAAACCGTAAATACCGTTTTCCGTTATCTCAAAATTAATATCCCGAATCGCCCATTGTACACTGTAACGATGAGATAAATGCTTTACCTTAACAATTGATTCTTCCATAAAGTATAGTTTTGAATAAATATTACCACACGTTTTACTTACACTTTATAGAATACCTGAAATAGAAAACGGTACTATTTTCTACCCTTATTTATCCCTGTTTAGGGCTTAGGCGATGCACATCCAAGACATCCCAAAAAGATAAAGACGACACAACTCGGCTGTATCTCAGCTTTGTGTCGTCTTTATCTCGGCTTTGTTCAACGTTCTGCCAATTATATCGGCAGAAACACGGTTAAATTACGCCATGTCCGGGTCTGATTCACGAATGAAACGTGATTTTCCCGAAAGCCTGTCGTGTTACCCCGGTTGCCTCGTCAAATTTAGCAACCAAATCCTTCATAATCAACCGTTTCTCAATACACTTCTTCCCGCCATCGACCTCTTGCATCATCGCAGCAAATTCTTCATCAGAAAAAGCGTACACGGCAGCAACGTAATTCATCACGTCAATTTTTTTCGACGGTGGGTATTGCTTGATGGTTCGAATTTGACCGTCAAAAATACTGTATGAATCCTGCACGTACCTCTCCCTCACCCACTCAAGAAATCCCATCCGGAAACAACTCCATGAATTATATTCCGGGTAATTGGGATACACGAGTTCTCCTGAAGGAATTTTAATCATGCACATACACATGGTTGCGTAAAAACTTTTCGATTGAGGATGATCGCTATCCGTCAACGCGTAAAACTCGTCCAATCCTTCTGGGTAATTCTCTCCCAACCAATCGACAACATTGGCACTCAGGATCATCCCTGCCCAGAACTTCAACTGTCGATCCGTCATTTTCTGAATTTCAAATAACCGACCGACCACGGTACACCACCGGGATGTATTGTACACCCAAGCCGTCATGCTTACATCCGTTTTCGATACGCTCGAATTATTATATCCCCCGTAATCAGAGGTAAACAACGAATCCACCAGCAACAAGCTCTTCACTCTCGCTCCTTCCTCATCCGGAAAATTGGGTAACACCCAGTTCCCGACCACCTCCAGGGCTTTCATCATGACCGCAGTATCACGTTCTAACGCTCGATCGTAAGTATTATTGTAATACGTGTACACGTTATACCTAGGGTTCAATATCTCGTAGGAAAACAGGGGTTCCCCGTACACATCCTCTCCCACACGAGTACGCCCGATCGTGTCATTGACAAAAACCGGAATCCCGTAGTCCTGATACACTTCATATGCCAAATGCCCGAATTTGTCGCCGCAATCCTCGATCCTAAACCAATTTTTCACCTCTCTCGGTTCAACCTCGTCCGCATCCCGGTTACACCCGGCAAATAAAGAAAGTAATGCCATTCCCAACAATAAATAATTTCGTCTCATGTTCATCTTCTTTTAATCGTTACTTGAATTTTCTTGCCACTCGTTTCGGATTATCAATCAAATTACCCTTGTTATAAACAATCTCGTCGGCAGGGATTGGCATCACCCAGGCTGGATCCTCCCCGTAGGGTTTCAAAACGTACGTGCCGGTGAACACGCCAAAGCTCCCATCTACCGCACCGGCCTCGTACACACGATGCTCGATTTCCTTCTTCTCCGGGTATTTCGATGACACGGCGTATCTCCGCAGGTCAAACCATCGCTGGCTCTCGAAACAAAGTTCCCGCCGCCTCTCTTCCCGGATGAACCGGACCAGACTCTCCCCGTGCAACCCGCCAACATCCGGAACACGATGATCTTTAAAACGATTCTCCAGCAACACCTTCACCGACAACACCGCATCCCCCTCCCGTTCCAGCATGGCTTCCGCCTCCGCTTTATTGAGGTAAACCTCTGCAGAACGGATCACGAAACAATCGAAAACATCTATACTCGTCTGGTCCGTCGTCGATTTCAACACCCGGTAACGAGTAGGGTCCCATTTACTCGGAAGCAAGTAACAATTCACCCGCAAATCTTCCACGCCTTCCGGGGCATATTTCATGTACAAATCCCTCAACTCTTCCGATACCGTGTAAGCCTTCAAACTTCCTAGCATACTTTCTCCCATCAGAAACGAAGCATTGGCAGACCCGGAAGTAAATAAAATCTCCGGGTTACTCGCACGTAACATATATTCCTTCCGGATATAATCGCTCCCGCTATCCTCGTAACCGGTATCAAATCCGTTCAAATCATACAGAGCCACATCCTTCAATTTTAAGATTTTATTACATTCATCCAAAACTGATTGCCACTCTCCCATGTACAAGTATACCCGGGCGAGCAAAGTCCGTGCTGCCGCCTCGTCAGCCCGATAAATGGAAGACGACGAAACACCCTCCAACCGATCCGACGCCACCTTCAAGTCCTCGACAATCTGTTGGTAGCAAGTTTTCAAATCGGCACGCTCGTAATACTTATCTTCAATTTTCTCCGTCAGGTTCAAGGGTACCCCCATCTCTTTACTTGCCGTCCCCGGAGAGTAGGGATTGGCATAAATATTCACCAAGTAATAATAATACGCCCCCCGCAGGAACCGGGCCTCTCCCATCACCCGGTCACGCACCGAGGCGGAATCCCGCATGAACTTATCCGCGTAAGCGATAATCACGTTCAGGTAACCGATATGCTCGTACAATCGCCCCCAGTCCGTGTCCGTTAACTTCTTCCCCGTCAGGTAATCGATATTCACCTGATCCGACCACGTGTAGAAATTCCGATACGTGAAAGCAACCCCCTTTGTCGACTTTCCCACCGCGTATTCCCATATATCGTCATCCATCACGTGCAAATAAGGGAAATACACGTCCGTCAAATAAGGCTCGGCTGCCAACCGGGTATGCTTACCGCATTTCATATAACCGTTCCCGATCAGGATCTCGTTCAAATCGGAACAAGTTCTCGCATAGACCAGATCGGGAGAAGATTCCTCCAAAAAATGACTGCACGCGCCGCATAAAACCAAGCTGATCGCTAAAAAAACATACATCTTTCTCATATCGTACACGTTAAAAAGTTACATTTAATTGAAGGGAATAAGTCGGACGAACGGATATGTTAATCAAATCCGACGTCCCGGATTGCTGCGGGTCCTGTCCCTTCAGTTTGCTACTGCAAATGGTGAATATATTCGTCCCGTTCAGGCTCAAGTAAGCCGACTTCATCCGCAATTTCTGGCATAGTGGCATCGGAAACACGTAACGCAAAGAGATACTCGACAATTTCAGGTAATCACTCGACACGACCCGGACACTCGAGTTATCATACATCTCCCAAATCGTTCCGGCAAACTCGTAGCTTTTACTTTGCCACCAAGGTTTTGCCGTTTTCTTGTACTCTTCCGAGGACAATATGCCCGGTACACTCGTGTGCTGTTCATCCCCCGGACGTTTCCAACGTTTCACGAACTCCCTTCTCATATTCCGCTCCGCACCGGGAGCATTCGTCATGCCATCCCCGTACATCTGCATGAGGCGTGTCTTTCCCCCGATGCTGTACGCCAGGTTAAACGATAACCCCCAATTATTCCATCCCAAATAATTACTGATACTTCCTTGCATGAACGGTTCGCGACAACCGGAATGTTCCATCACTGCCATACACAAATCATTCATATCCAAAGTTTTGTAATAATCAAGATAGGTCATTTCCTCCCCATGTACGCTCAATTTCTCGTTTTCATTCGTCCCGTAGAATAACGGGCGACCGTCTTCCGGGCTAAGTTCCTCGAACTTGTACGAGTAAAAAGTATTCACGGGACGCCCCGCCATCTGCACCTTCCCGTTCAAAAAATCACGGTACGTGATTTCATCCTGAAGCACCTGATCCTTTGATTTCAACTTGTCGACCAGCTGGTTGAAGACCGACCCGAAATTCGGGTCCAAACGCCAAATAAACCCTTTTCTCTTCCCGGACGGATTCACGCCTCCTGCCAACGTGTTAACTGGCACGAAATTTAAGGTACATTCAAAACCGGAGTTATCCAGCACCCCCTTGTTCACCGTGTAATGATTGACCCCGCTGATTCGTGACACCGTTTTCGACATAAAAGCGTCCGTCGTATGACGATAATAAAAACTAAGATTACCGCTCAGCTTGTTATTGAACAAGGCGAACTCCACATCCACGTTGTACGTGGAAGTTTTCTCCCACTTCAAATCCGGGTTCGGGTAATACTTCACGGTGGAATAGTATTCATTGAAAAACTTATTCGTGCCTTGCTTTTGAATGATCAATTCCGGCGAATCTTGGGCAGACATATTCCCTTGATACCCGTATGACATCTTCAATGCCAAGGTGTTCACCCACCATTTGTTCACGACATCCTGCAAGTTGCCCCGTCCGGACACGGACCAGATCGGGTTCAGACGGTCATTACTGGCATCCCCGAATTTATTCGACCCGTCTATCCGGCAATTCGCATTCAGAATATACAAATCCTTGTACATATAAGAAATCGTCCCGATCAGGCCAACCTGGTTCGTCAATGAATTGCTCATTTTTCCCCGGGCCTCTTCATCCGTTCTCAACCAGTTGAAATAAGCCTTGTAAGGGCTACCTTTCTCATCTTTCTCGTCGATGATGTCAAACACCATCCCGCGATCGGGCAAATACCCCCTTTTGGTGATTTTAAAACCCGTGTAACGACTTGAACTCAATTCACCGATAACCGACGCGCTCAGGTTATGCACCTGATCTTTATCCAAGTATTTATTAAACATCAGCGAGGCTCGCACGTTGTAACTCTTGCTCTTCGTGTTGTTTAATCTTAATTCACCCCCTTTCGGTAATAAAGTATAACTGGCTATCACCTCGCCCGACTCCCGGGATTTGGCTCTTAAATCAGCCGCATACCAAGTTTCTTCCCCGTAATACACCTGTTCCTCGGTATGCGACACGTTGTATGCGAACGTCACGTTTCCCGTCAGGCAGGGAACGAAACGATATCCTAGATTCACGGACAAACCGGACTGTTCCGTTGTGATCTTGTCACTCGTGTGTTCCCTTTCATTGATAATACTAAACGGAACATCGTACGTTTCATTATTCTTAACCCTCTGGTAGTACATCAAAGAGCCGTCCTCGTTATACGCATTCACGCTACGTGCCGTGTTATAGGCATACGAGGCCAACCCGACGTCTTTTGGCGTGTACTTCCGGTCCTGCATATTTCCATCGATCTTGAACGACAAGGTGAAATTTTTATAATTCACATCCACCTTTGCCATTCCGCTGTATCGCTCGTTTCTCTCCCCTTTCAGGTTACCCTCCTCATCCATGTATCCCAGTGAAGTGTAATAACGCACGTTATCCGACCCGCCGGAAACGCTCAACGAGTGGGTGTGAGAAAACGTATCGTGCATCAAAAGTCCCAGCCAGTCCGTGTTCACCGTTTCCATCCGGTTCACCTCCCGAACAAAATCCTCGTAATTCATTTTCCCGTTCATGTAGTCATAATAAGCGGCCTCGTAACCGACGTGACTGTTGTTGTCCGTCACCGTGATCCCCTTCGTAGCCAGTTCCTTGGAATAATCAATCCGTTCCTCCGAATTCATCACGTTCACCGAACGATCCGTGTAACGCGGACGCTGCCTGAAAGTACCCGTCAACGAGTAGGAGACCGCAGGAGTTCCCACTTTCCCCTTTTTCGTGGTAATCACGATGACCCCGTTGGATGCTTTCGGCCCGTAAATAGCCGTCGCGGAAGCATCTTTCAACACGTCGATTCGATCAATATCTTCTGGGTTCAACCCGGAAATAGCATTTCCCAGCAAATTCACGAAATCCAGATCATTTATTTGTTGCGGGTCCACGTTCACCGGATCGGAAAGAATCACCCCGTCCAGCACCCATAAAGGTGCCGTTGCCCCCAACAAGGTGGTAGTTCCCCGGATCTTGATGCGAGGTGAAGTGCCCACTTGTCCCGAATTTTGCATAAAAATCATCCCAGGCACACGCCCTTCCAGCATCTGATCTATCGTGCCGACACCGGGCATCATAATATCCTCGGCCTTGATCGAGGTGACCGAACTTGTCAAGTGACGTTTATCCACATTATAATACCCCGTCGAAATCACGTTTACCTCCTCCAATTCCGAGGATTCTTCCTCCATCACCACGTGAACGGGTTTGTCATCCACGAGCTTTACCTCCACCTCTCTCATCCCCACGAACGAAAACACTAACACGACCTCTTTCCTTTCAGGTAATAATAAATCAAAATTCCCAGCGACATTCGTTGCCGTACCCACGGTCGAACCTTTCCACCTCACCGTCACTCCCGGCAAAGGATGTAAACCCTGATCCGTCACGTTTCCCGTCACCGTAAACGATTTTTTCTCCTCTTTCTCTGCCTCCTTTTTCTTAATCACCACCACGTTTTTATCAAAAGAATAAGCCAACCCGTAGCGTGGTAACAATTCATCCAGAAATTCCAGTAAATCCTTGTTTACCACGTTCAAGTCTTTCACGACAATTCCCCTGATAAAACTCAGGTTATAAAGAATGTCACATTGAGTTTGCCGGCTAGCTTCTTGCAGGACATCATTCAAGGATGATTCCTTCACTTCCAGCGTTACTTTCCGTTGCTGTGAATAGCTGTTAGCGTGCAAGGACATGCAAGTCCCCAAAAGAAAAACACATAATAGTTTCATGTAAATTACCCCCCACTCGATTTTTTTCATACATTTGTTTGTTTAAAATTCAACATACTATACTTCTCGTTCTTTCCACGGGCAGAGAAAGTATATAATGAATTTAACGGGTTGAAGACATCGTTTTTCAACCCATTATTTTTTCTTGACCGTAACCGTTTTATCTTTTATAATAAATTCGACCGCTCCTGTTTCCTCGAACTTACCCAACAGGTAACTAAAATCATCGTAACGCTTCAAACGTCCCGAAAACTCGATTTCTTTAACCTCATCATCCACGTAGAACACGTTTAGATTATACCATTTTGACAAAATTTCCATCACTTCCTCCAAAGACATTTCGTTAAACGAATAATACCCGTCCTTCCAGAATGTATAATATTTTGTATCCACTTTTTTCATTGCCGCTTCCCGGGTTGATTTATCGTAACGCACTTGATGACCGGGATAAACATCATACTCGGCCCGGTTTCCACATACGATTTTCAAATGCCCCTCTTCCAAGGTTGCCGCCGCGTGATCCTGATCGGCATAGGATTTCACGTTGAACGAAGTCCCCAGCACCACGGCTGTCATTTCCGGCGTGTGTACTTCAAATCTTTTCGTTGAATCCTTAGCCACCTCAAAATAACCTTCTCCTTCTAAATAAACTTCGCGTGTATTTCCCGAAAAAACAACCGGGTAGCGTAACAGGGTACCCGCATTCAAATATACCTTTGTCCCATCCGCCAGCACCACGTTATATTCTGCCCCCAGCGGGACCGTCAACGTGTTATACTCGATCTTCTCATTTATTTTATTTTTCCTGTAAACCAACGTTTTATTCATATTCTCGACACTCATAAAACTATCGGCTATAATCATCTCGTCACGATTCGCGTATAATGGAATCTCCTTTCCATCGGCCAATTTCAATTGAGCATACGATTTTCCGGCAACAGGTTCCGAGGTGATCACCCCATCCGATGCTGACCCATTTCCGAAATTCCCAAAATACAGCACAACAGGTCCCAACAACATAAACAAGCAAGCGGCTACCGACCAATAGAAGAATCTACGCTTTCCTTGTACTACCCCTATTCTATACCGTATAAAAGACATCCCCGAACCCGGATCCTGACGCAAACTCTTCCTGATCCCCGCTCCCGCATGCATTCCCTGTAAAGCGGTAATTATCTCCCGGTGATTTCCCTGTTCCAACCATTCGACCAACACACGAGATTCCTCCGGTGAAAGTTCATCTCCCGCAAAATAATCGACCAAAATATCTTCAAGTTCTCTCATTTTCTGACTATTTTCCCTATAATCACCGCCAAAAGAAAAAAGGGTGACAGGAAAAGTCTATTTTTCCAAAATAAAAAATAAAAGAAACGCGTTATACCTGTCTTTCAAGGTTTCACGAAGGAATTTTAGCGAACGGCTTAATTGAGTTTTTACCGTGTTCTTAGATATTTGGAGTTGATCTGCTACTTCTTGATAGGACATTCCCTCGACGAACACCAGCAAAAATACGTTACGTCTTTCTTCCGGCAGTAAATCAATAACTTTATACACGACCTCCAGTATTTCAACATTTTCATCCTCTACTTCCTCATCCCCGAACATCGTCTCCCGGATGACATGATCGTGAAGAATCTTTTTACGTTTATCCCCTCTCACGTAATTCAATGAAGAAAACTTAACCGCTTGAAACATGTATTTATCCAAACCGGATTCTAATGTACGATAGCGCTTGGAAATCCAAAATTTTACCAGACAATCCTGCACAATATCTTCTGCTGCTTGCGAATCCCCGGTAACCTGATTCGCAAAAAGTACCAAAGTCTCGTAGTAGGTATCGTATAGTAACTGAAAAGCTTTCTTTTCAGCCACTTTGAACATTTGCAATATTAAATCTTCCTTACCCATATTACCACTATATAGGATGCAAATATACAAAAAAAAAACAGATACCTTTGATATTTCTTTCCACTTTCTAATTGAATCTACGCTCTACTTTCGCCCATATTAAACTAACCCTACGCCCTAGTCTCCCATCACTCAAGCATATCTCACCCTATAACAAATATACTTCACCCCTTACCCCGAATCCAAACAAAATCGTCTCAAATATCTATTTTATCGAGGATAAATGCAACATGAATACAGGATGAATGCTCCGTGATCTAAATGAACTATCAATTAAATGTAAAAGGAATCATACTAAAGACTAGACAAGCCTTAGCCCAAAAGCGAGGTAAGTCATGACAACATTACCCCCGTTTCACCGCAGGTAATTCGAATACCGCCCCATCATAACACAAATCCGTATTTGGAAAAATCTCCCGTGCTTGTTCCAGTAAAGGGGTCGGATCGGGATAACGGGACGAAAAATGTCCCAGCAGAAGGTGTTTTGCTTCGGCAAGCATTGCCATTCGCGCTGCTTGTCCTGCAGTACTGTGAAAAGTTTCTTTGGCCAATCCTTCAAACTCGTTCCCGTAAGTAGATTCGTGATAGAGTAAATCAACACCTTGTACGTATTCAGCAAAAGATTCTCGGAAAAGCGTGTCTGTCATATAAGCATATGAACGAGGAGCTGGCGGAGCCGTTGTTAAACGACTATTCGCGATCACTTCCCCCTCGGGCGTGATAAAATCCTCCCCCTTCTTCAAACGGTGCATGAAGGCCACGGGAACACAGAAAGCATCAGTCATCTCCCGCTTAATATTTCTCTCCTTCTCTTTCTCGGCAAATAGGAATCCCGTCACGGGAGCCTCGTAACGGTGTTTCAGTGGGAAAGCATGAACCGTCATCATACGGTCCTCGTATATTAAACCGGGTTCACGGTCTAGGTAATGAAATATCAATGGGTAATTCAGCCGAGAGTTCATCACTTTCAGCTGGAACTCGATGATCTCTTCCAAACGCTTGTCTGAATAGATATGTAATTCAGCCCGACGGTTCTGTAATGAAAAACTGGATAATAGACCAATTAGTCCGAAAAAATGATCCCCGTGTAAATGGGAAATAAAAATATGATTGATCTTATTGTATGGCACTTTAAAGCGTCTCAACTGTTGTTGAGTACCCTCGCCACAGTCAATAAGAAAGTACCGCTCAAGTACATTGAGTACCTGAGCGGCAGCATTTCTTTGAAGCGTGGGTACGGCAGAACCGCACCCTAATATAGTCAATTCGAATTTCACAAATTAATTGTTCTTTTCTTCCTCTTCTTTAGCTTCCATTTGGTCTTTCAAAGCAGCCAACTCGGTGATGTCACCTAACGTTGTTTTTTCCAATTTTTCTTTCACTTTCTTCACTGCTTTTTTAGTAGCGCTAGCCTCATCTTTCTTCTTGGCATTATCAACCGCCTTTTGCTCGTCTTCGAAAATACGAGAGTGAGAAAGAATGATTCTCTTGGCACCCTTGTTGAACTCGATCACCTTGAACGGTAATTTCTCGTCAACCTTAGCCTGAGTTCCGTCTTCTTTTACCAAGTGGCGAGGAGTAGCAAATCCTTCTACACCGTAAGGTAACGCGATAACAGCACCCTTGTCGAAGATTTCAGTGATCGTTCCTTCGTGGATAGAATCAACAGTGAAGATCGTTTCGAATACATCCCACGGATTCTCTTCCAATTGTTTGTGACCTAAGCTCAATCTTCTGTTGTCCTTGTCGATTTCAAGAACTACAACATCGATCTCAGCACCAATTTGAGTGAATTCTGCCGGATGTTTTACTTTCTTCGTCCAAGACAAGTCAGAGATGTGGATCAATCCGTCAACTCCTTCTTCGATCTCTACGAATACACCGAAGTTCGTGAAGTTACGCACGATAGCTTTGTGTTTCGTGCCAACAGCATATTTCTCTTCGATATTTTGCCACGGGTCGTTTTTCAATTGTTTGATACCCAAAGACATCTTTCTTTCGTCACGATCCAAGGTTAGAACAACAGCCTCTACTTCGTCTCCCACTTTCATGAAGTCCTGAGCTGAACGCAAGTGTTGAGACCATGACATTTCAGATACGTGGATCAAGCCTTCTACACCCGGAGCGATCTCAACGAAAGCACCGTAATCAGCCATAACCACTACTTTACCTTTCACGCGGTCACCCACTTTCAAGTCTGCGCTCAAAGCATCCCACGGGTGCGGAGTCAATTGTTTCAAACCAAGAGCGATACGTTTTTTCTCGTCATCGAAGTCAAGAATAACAACGTTCAACTTCTGATCCAACTCAACGATTTCGTTCGGGTGATTTACGCGACCCCAAGAAAGGTCTGTGATGTGAATTAATCCGTCTACGCCACCCAAGTCAATGAATACTCCGTAAGAGGTAATATTTTTAACAGTACCTTCAAGTACCTGTCCTTTCTCCAATTTAGAGATGATATCTTTCTTCTGTTGTTCCAATTCAGCCTCGATAAGAGCTTTGTGAGATACAACAACGTTTTTGAATTCTTGGTTGATCTTAACCACTTTGAATTCCATGGTCTTGCCAACATAGATATCATAATCACGAATCGGCTTAACATCGATTTGAGAACCCGGTAAGAATGCCTCGATACCGAATACATCAACGATCATACCGCCCTTCGTGCGACATTTAACGTAACCCTTGATAATTTCGTCGTTCTCCAACGCCGCGTTAACACGATCCCAGCTACGTAAAGCTCTTGCTTTTTTGTGAGAAAGAGTCAATTGACCTTTCTTGTCTTCTTGAGTCTCAACGTAAACTTCTACTTTATCTCCCACTTTTAATTCCGGATCGTAACGGAATTCGTTCAATGAAATGATACCGTCTGACTTGTAACCGATGTTTACAACGACTTCTCTCTTGTTCATCGAGATAACAGTACCTTCAACAACTTCTTTCTCTACTACAGATGAAAGAGTCTCGGCGTATCTGTTAGCCAATTCTTCTTTTTCAGATGCGGGGATTACATCATCATTTGCATAAGCTTCCCAGTCAAAATTCTCGTCAGCCTCAGCGCTTGTTGTTGCTACGGGAGCAACTTTCTTGGTTTCTTCTTGTGCAAGTTCTACTTGCATTTCTTTTTGTTCTTCTGCCATAATAAATAATAAATGCTTATCTCCTAATAAATTAGACATTATGTTTTTATAACACGGGCGCAAAAGTACAAATAAATATCAACCCACCAAACAAAATGCACTGAAAAATAACGAGAAAAGGAATAAAAAAACGGGGAAAACTCCCCGTTTTAACCTACTATTATAGTTTCACGTTATACAACGAATTCGGACAATATATCAGTCCCTCTTTTCCCATCGGTTCACCTTTCCCTATGGCGTCATAAAAACCTTCTTTGGGAGTTCGGAAAATAGAAATATCTCCTGTTTTCATATAGCCGTCGAAATCATAAATATCAGATATATTCACAAGCTCTTGGGGATATAGAAACCAGTCAACTCCACAACGCTCCCCTTTCTCGTTACAATAAGTATACTCATCATAGATTCTAGTGAATATCAATCCGTAAGGTCTTCCATCCTGATTAAGACATATCGGGTTATTCGTAATAGCATATAATCTTGTCCCGCCATCTACTTCAATGAACCAATTCACGGCACATCTAAGATCATTACTCTGTTTCGCCAACTCTTTCTGGTATTTATATTTACCATTATTAATAATCACCTTTTCTTTGCCGGAAAAAGTATTGATAAATCCCTCTCTCCCCTCAAATAAATCTTTCCGACAATCTTCGGCCACGATTACCTCGTTCACACTCGAAATATTACCATCCATTTTCTCGAATCCCAGCTTAATTTTCTTGGAAGATCCTAAAGCAATTGGCTGAACGGATATCGTGTAATTATTTTCCCGAATGCTCCAGTTCACGTGTATGATCAAATCATTATAGTCATAATCTCCTTCCCGACTATCCTCAAAGGCCACGACCTGCCAAGTATTTAACACACCTTGATAATAATTATTCTCATTCTTTACATTTTCAATTGTGATCGGACTATTTTCAGATGCCCGACCCAATTTAGACGCCCAGAAAGTAGGGATCGAAATTGTTGTTGAACAAGTACAAATTGCCAAGGTATCATCATATAACTTGACAATCGAGGCATACCCCTCCGGAACGATGACCTCCATATCCTCATATGGTTTCAACAGATTCAGATCTGCCTCCGGAGCTTTATACACGTCTTTACCTCTACATGATAAAAACAGTGAAATACAACTCAAAATATACACCACCTTTTTCATACACAAAGAATTATTTATTTTTACAAAGGTATGACTATTCATCCACACAACAAAGGAAATAGCGTATTTTATACATTCCAAAACACAACTATATAGTAAATACGACAACTATTCATTTTCTATCTATTGTCTCACGTGAAAAACGTGTTAGTTTCATATGCTGAATAAAAAAAGAAAGGATCGACTTTCATCGATCCTC
>NZ_JAHZBP010000016.1:0-50616 GCF_019423355.1 Butyricimonas sp. | reverse complement strand
AAACGATCCATTATTGATATTTCGAGTTTTTTCTCGAAGTCGTGGTAAATGCTTGGATGATATAAATTAATAGAAGATGAAATTGGATTTACATAGAGTGGTAGAGTTGTTTCGAAAATCTTTTTCGACTTCCCTTTCCGATACGGAGAAAGAGGAATTGGACGAAACCTTGCAAGATGGTTGTTTGAAGGAGGTATATGATCAATTATCGGGTGAAACTTTTGTACTGGATAAATTCCGGGAATTTGAAAAATATAGCTATAAACCTGCCTTTAATAAGTTGAAAATTTACCAGCGTCATATTCGGATGAGCAAGTGGATTGCTTGGGGATCGTCTATCGCTGCGATTTTGATTCTTGTGTTTGTGTTGATTCGTCCTTGGGAATATCATGATGAGGTACAGGAATTGGTTGAAGTAACGCAACATATTATACCTCCCGGGAGTAATGCAGCTATTCTAAAGTTGGCTGATGGGAGAATGATCGAGATCGGAGAACAGCCACTGGAACTTAAAAATGTTCAAGGAAGTGTGGTGAAATATGAAAACGGACGTCTCTCTTATTCATCCGGAGAAGAATGTGCGATAAAGGATGTCTACAATGAGTTGGTTGTGCCTATTGGTGGAGAGTGTCATGTTCTTTTGGATGATGGGACGGAAGTTTGGCTAAATGCAGATTCAAAATTGAAATATCCTATTGCGTTTAGCGGGGAAAGTCGTGAAGTGATCCTGTCGGGAGAGGCTTATTTTGATGTGAAAAAGGATACTCGTCCTTTTGTTGTAAGTCTGGAAAGTGGTGATGTAACAGTACTTGGAACCTCTTTTGGCGTGAGTGCTTACCCGGGTTATCCGAATTACACGACTTTGGTCAGGGGAAGTGTCCGTTTTACTTCTCTACGACAGGAACAAGTTGTTTTGACTCCCGGGGAACAGGCTGTAGTTAATATTTCAGGAACTTTGGAAAAACGGAACGTGGATGTGGAAGAGTTTGTCGGGTGGAAAGATGGAGTGTTCATTTTCAAAGATAAAACATTGGCTGAAATCATGCAAATATTGGAGCGTTGGTATGGAGTAAACGTGATTTTTCAGGATGAAAGCCTGAAAGAATTGGAGTACACGGGTAGCCTTGAAAGATATGATTCTATTAATACATTCTTGCAATTGTTGGAAAAATTAAAAGAAATTCGGTATGAAATAAAGAAAAATACAATCGTCCTATTTAAATAAAAAGAGAAAGACAGACAACAAATTTCTCAGGTTCGGCGTCTGTCCCTTCTCGATTTATATTATTAATATAAACTACAATAATATGAAAAAAAATCGATTAATTAGGTTTCCTGGCCTATTAAAAAGGTACAAGAAAAATTTAATGATTATGAAATGGTGTATTGCTTTTATCTGCTTGTTCACTTTGAACTTGTCTGCGAATGTGTATTCTCAAAAGAATATTGTGTCGCTGGATTTATCTGATGTATCCATTGAACAGTTTGTGAAAGTGGTTAAACAGCAGACGTCACTTAAATTCATGTATAATTCATCTCTTATCCGTCAGGCGGGGAAGATTTCAGTGAAAGTTGAAAACAAGGAGTTGAAGGACGTGCTGAGTATGGTGTTGGGTAAAGTCAACTTGGAATACGAATTTTTTAATAACGTGATCTTGATTCGAGTAAAAGATGAAAAGAAAAGTGAACCATTACAAAAAAACGTTAGAGGGTGCGTGAAAGATGAGAAAGGAACTCCTTTACCGGGTGTAACGGTGATGTTGAAAGGTGCAAACTTGGGTGTTGCTACGGATGTTGACGGTAATTATTCACTTTCTTTTTTGGACAAAAAGAATTTGATTATTCTATTTTCATTTGTTGGAATGTTACCGATAGAGGTTAAATACACGGGACAGGATACGATTAATGTGGTATTGAAAGAGGATGTTGAAGAGATCGATGAGGTAGTTGTGAACGGTTATTTTACTCGGAAGAAAGAAAGTTATACAGGGGTGTCAACAACTTTTTCCGGAAGTGAACTTCGTAAAGTGTCGACGGGAAGTATTTTGAATACCTTGTCTATGTTGGATCCTTCTTTTGTGAAAGTTGTAAATAACGAGATGGGGAGTGACCCGAATACAATTCCGAGTTTTGAAATTCGTGGTTCCAGTAGTTTAAAATCAACATTTGAAGGTAATCCCAATATGCCGACGTTTATTATGGATGGTTTTGAGGTTTCTGCACAAAAAGTTTTTGATTTGGATCCGACTCGTGTTCGTTTTATAACGATACTGAAAGATGCTGCCGCTACAGCAATTTATGGATCCCGTGCGGCCAACGGGGTGGTTGTTATTGAAACCGAATTACCCAAAGCGGGGAAATTGCAGTTTTCGTATAATGGAAGTGCCAATTTCGAGGTGGCGGATCTTTCTGATTATAATTTGATGAATGCAGAAGAAAAATTGGAATACGAAGTGCGTTCGGGTTTATATGAAACGAAAAATCAAAGTCCTGAATATGTTGACGGTAACTTAGCTTCTTATAATCAAATATTGAAATTGGTTAAAGAGGGCAATGACGTGGATTGGTTAGCTATTCCTGTTAGAGACGTGGGGATTGGGCATAAACATTCCGTTATGGCTGAAGGTGGAAATGAAGCATTCCGTTATGCTTTAGATCTTTCTTATTCAAATACGGTAGGGGTAATGAAAGGTTCCAAGCGCGATAATTATGGAGGAGGTGTGCGTCTTCAATATAATTTGAAGAAATTAAAATTTATGAATTATGCATCTTTCAGTCATTTAAAATCAGTGAATTCTCCCTATGGTAGTTTTAGTTCATACACCTATTATAATCCCTATTATAATCCTTATGATGAGGAGGGTAATATAAAGAAAATACTTTATTCTTATCAGTATTATGACAATGGAGTGAAGACAAAACCGATGTACAACGAGTTATATAATGCGACGTTACCATCGAAGAATCAATCGGTAGGCAACTATTTTATGAATAATTTCTCCGTTGAGTATGATATTATTCAAGGATTGAAATTGAAAGCGAATTTGTCATTGAGTGTGGATAATAATAAATCGGATGTTTATGTGTCAAATGAGAATACCAGTTTTATTGGGAAAGAACAAAAGGGCAGTTATTCTCAATCTTGGTCTAACAGTTTTAGTTATGATATAAATGTTGTTTTAACTTATGTACGGAATTGGAAAAAGCATTTTTTGAATGCGGGATTGATTTATAATTTGCGGGAGAGTAATACAGACGCAACTAGCTTGTCTGCAGTTGGTTTTCCTAATGAAAATATGGATCATATTTCTATGGGAGCGGGTTTTACGGAAGGAGGGAGACCGGGTGGAAGTTATGATATATCCCGATTAATCGGTTTTGTCGCTAACCTTGGTTACACGTATGATAACAGATTTTTACTCGATTTTTCTTTGAGAAGTGATGGTTCGTCTTTATATGGAGCTAATAACCGATGGAGTACATTCTGGTCTTTAGGAGTTGGTTATAACTTGCATAACGAAAAGTTTATGGAGGGAGTTTCGTTTGTTGATTTGTTAAAAATAAGAGGATCAATTGGAACAACGGGAGGGCAAAATTTCAATCCCTACCAGTCCATGACAATGTATTCTTATAACGATAGTCGGATAAGCGGGATTTCTTATACAGGTTATATGGGAGTTTTACTGAAAGCATTCGGGAATAAGAATTTGAAATGGCAAAAAGTCGAGAAACGTAATGTGGGGTTGGATTTTGAATTATTTGATCGATGGTTAAGAGGTTCATTTAATGTATATAGTGATCTTTCTAAGGATGTGCTTATTGATGTTACAGTTGCTCCCTCGTTAGGTTTTTCTTCTTATAAGGAGAATTTGGGAGAAGTGAAAAACAGTGGTGTCGAATTGACTTTAAAAGGAAGCGTAATTCGTGATATGGATCGAGATATAATTTGGGATTTAATCTTTAATCTGGCTCACAATAAAAATAAAGTGATGAAGATAAACAGGGCTTTAACGGCTTTTAATGAATCTCAAGATGCGGAGGTGAAGAATAAACCGACGATTAGGTATAAAGAAGGATTGTCTCAAAATACGATTTGGGTGAATGAATCTCTTGGGATTGATCCAGCTACAGGGGAGGAGATTTTTTTAGATATGAATGGAAATAAAGTGAATAAATGGAGTACGGCTAATTATAAGCCTTTTGGTTCTACGGATCCTAAAGTTTACGGGACAATAGGAACAATGTTCGTTTATAAAAAATGGGAGTTGAATGCACATTTGTATTACAAATATGGTGGCTATTTGTACAATTCGACCTTGGTAGATAAAGTGGAGAATGTAAATCCCAATGAAAATGGAGATAAGCGAATTTTATATGATCGTTGGAATACCCCGGGTGATATAGCTAAATTCAAAAAAGTTAGCGATGTGTCAGAGACTAAGCCCACATCTCGTTTTGTAGAGAAAGAAAATTATATACAACTTCAATCGTTGTCTTTAGGATATGATTTTAGCAGCGATAAACTTCGGAAAATGGGGATTCAACGATTAAAAGTATCGGCTATCGGTAATGATATATTCAAATCATCTACCGTGAAAATGGAGAGAGGAACTTCTTATCCTTATGCAAGAACGTTTTCTTTATCAGCTCAAATAACTTTTTAATTTGATTGTTATATGAAAAAATTAATAAATAAATCTATTATTCTTTCCCTGATTTTGGCATTGACTGCGTGTAATGATTGGTTGAATGTTTCTCCTAAAACTGACATGAAAGCCGAAGATTTGTTTTCGACTGAAGCGGGGTTCCGGGATGCTTTGATTGGGGTTTACGCTTTGATGGCAACGAATAATCTTTACGGGAAAAATTTGTCTTATGCTTATTTGGATGTTTTGGCCCAGTATTATACAAGTCCTCGTGGCAATACGTCTGCAGGATACGAGCATAATTTTAAAAATGCAGCTGCGTATAATTACTCGGAGACTGGCGAAGAATCAAGAATATTATCTATTTGGTCGAGTCATTTTTCAGCAATAGCTAATATAAATCAGGCTTTATTGTTTATAGATAAAAATCGAGATGTATTTACATCAGAGGATATTCATCATATTTACAAGGGGGAGTTTTTAGCCCTTCGAGCTTTACTTCATTTTAATGTTCTCCGTCTTTTTGCTCCATCTCCGATGATGGATAATCAGAATGGATTGAATGCACTTGCTATTCCTTATGTAGAACAATATACAAATATTGCTCAACCTCAATTAACGGTGAAAGAAGTATTGGCAAAAATCGTAAAAGATTTGCTTGCTGCTAAGGATTTGATGAGAGAGCGGGAAATTTTTAATGAATCAGATGCTTCCTCTCCGATGTATAAGAGAAGTCAAAGGATGAATTATTATGCGGTTACGGCTCTTTTAGCTCGAGTTCATCTTTATGGAAATGAAAAGAAGTCTGCTTTGACAGAAGTGAAAGAAATTATTGGTGAAGTAGATGGGGAAAATCCTACATCTTACACGTTGGCAACTAGTGGTGCAACTGCAACTAACCCGATGTTTCAATCTGAATTGATATTTACTTTGGACGTTCAAAAGTTACAGGACTTAAGTGAGAGTTGTTTTTCGGAAACTTCACATTCTGATGTTTTGTTGATGTCTGAAAAAGGTAAGCAAACAATCTTTAATGCGAGTGGCCTAGAGAATGATTTTAGATCTTCATGGTTGATGGTAACTTCCAGTGGTAAGGAGTATGTTTTGACAAAGTATAATAATATGAATTATATACCGATGTTTAAATTGTCTGAACTTTATTTGATTGCAGCGGAATGTGCTGAGGACGAGGATGCATACGGGTATTTAAATAAATTGAGAAATCATAGGGGATTGTCAAGTATCGAACATACAAAAGATATAGAGAGTTATATTTATCAAGAGTACAGAAGAGAATTTTTGGGAGAAGGACAATTGTTTTTTTACTATAAACGCAAGTTGTATGATTCTGTTGGGGCAGAAGATAAAGTTGGGATTGAGGATTTGAAAGCAGTTTACAATTTACCGATACCAACATCGGAAATAGACTTTGGTAACATAAAAAACTGATAGAGATGAGAAGAATATTTATACTTTTTGTATTAGCTGCACTTTGTTCTTGTAGTAAGAATGAAAGATTAATTTATGATTTGAATATGCATGATATATATTATCCAATCGTGACAGAAACCCGGGATAGTTTGTTTGTTTCGTTATTAACTGCTGATGAAATTTTGACTGCAACGGTGGAGGTTAAATTATTGGGAGATGTTTTGCAAGCTCCGGCGAGGTTCAAAGTTGAGGTTGTAAAAGAAAAGACGGATGCGATAGAGGGGATTCATTATGAAAAACTACCGGATTATTATGATTTTCCTGCAGGAGAATTTGTATATAAAATGCCGGTTAATTTGTTGAAAGGAGATAAGAGTATTACGGAAAAACCGATGTCATTGACTTTACGTTTGGTGGAGACATCTGATTTGGGGATTGCGTATAAAGATCGGGCCGAGATACGTTTGGTTATAGCTGATATGGTGAAAATGCCAGAAGGGACTGGTTATTACGGAGATATGACCGCATTTAAGAATCTATTTGGTGATTATTCAAGGAAAAAGCACTTGATGATTATAGAATTGACCGGACATGATTTTTGGGATGGGAATTACGGTAATTATGGAGGGGCGAATGGAATCTATTACGAGATGGATTATTATATTCCTTATGCGAGAAAATTGTATAAGATTATTACTGAGAATGAGATCGAGGATGAGAATGGAAATATTATACAGGGGTGGATGGTGCCTTAGGTATTATAATTTGTAATTTAAAAATGTAGAGATAATTATGAAAAATTTGAAATATATATTTATTCTATTTTTGTCTATTCAGTTTTCATGTATTGATGATAAATCGAAATTTGGAGGAAATGAGATTGATGCGATTACGATTGAAGGCATCGAGGAGTATAAAGAAATAGAAATAGGTACAAAGCTTGAAATAAAGCCTACGGTGATCACGAAATTTAGTGATAAGTCTCAGCTTTCTTATGTTTGGTATAAATATAATAAAGAACAAGCGGTACCTGATACATTGTCATACGAAAAGAATTTGGATGTTATAATCGGTGATGTACTTCCCGGGGTTATAACAACCTTGGTATTTAAGGTAATTGACCTGCAAACAGGAATTTTTGCTATGCATAAATCTTCTTTTGTGACCGTGGGTAAGTATTCCGGGGGTACATTGATGTTGTGTCGGGTGGATGGAGAAAATGATCTGGCCATGTTAAAGAAAGATGGTAAGACATTGTATGAAAATATATATTCTTATGCGAACGATGGAACTCGGTTGGGAAAAGAGTCTAAACGTATAATTTTAACTGATTCATATGAGGCTAATCCTCTTGGGCATAAATCTGTAATTGTCACTTGTGATGATGAAACCGGTGGTGTTTACCTTGATCCTGTGATTTTTACGAGACAAAATTATATGAAAGAGAAATTTATCTTGGGGGATGAAATGAAAGGAGATTTGGTTATTACGGGGTATATTGCTACTGCAGAAGGTGATTATCTAGTAGCGAATGGTAAGGTGTATAACAGGGTAAATGGAGATAAAGCAAAAGCAGATTGGAATCCAGAACTTGTATTTTTGGCAGAACCGAAAGATTATTATGCGGCTTCTTCAATCGGTAATTCTGTGGGGATTATGTTTTATGATAATTTACATAATCGTTTTATGGTGAATAAAAAAGGGGTAGGATATTTTAGTTTTATTACTGGTAAAGATTATGATTTTTCCAGTTATGATCCGAACGACATAGGAGAGGGGATTGAGTTGGTTATTATGGGAAATCAAAGTTCTCGTACGGATTTTATGTGGGAATTGATGAAAAATACGAAAACGGGAGAATATATACTGCTTAAAAGTAAAACGGGCTTTAATTCATCTTGGCAAACGATATTTGTTGCTGAAGATAAAAAAGTTCTTTCAAAAAGTGAATTTCCCCATTTGTATGAAGCAACGAATTTTATTGCTGGAACAAAGTTGTTTTTTGCAAATTCTTATCCTTGGAAAAATTATGTTTTAGGGCAGCCTAATATTTTCTTCTTCTTGAGCAATAATAAAATATATGCCTTTAATATTGGAACACTTTCAGAAGCGGTATTAATAGATGGAGATGTTGAGAATTACACTATAACAGGGATGGATTGCACCGAGATCAAAGATCCTCAAGGTGTAGAAAATACATATGTGCAACTTACGGTGACTGTAAAAGATCGTGGGTTGGCTGGTAAATCTGGAGGAATTGCCATTTATCGTTTGGATAATGTTGGTGGTCTCTCTGCGGAAAAAATTTATGCAAAAACGGGATTTTGTGATGAGGTACTTTATACTGTAGAAAAATTGAATTAATCAGATCGATAGAGAATGTGTTAAATTCTTTTTTTACATTCTCTATCCCTGTTTAAATTGGGTCTTGTCATATATAGTTACCTTAAATTGGATTAAAATATTATTGAGAGAGTTGTATGTTATTAGATGAATAGGATTAATTTATTCGTTATGGAAAAAGGTATTCTTTTCTTTATTTTCTATGTTGTGTTTTTTAACGGTTATTGTCAACAGAAAATAGAGGGTAATATTGGTGATTTGCAAATCGATAAAATTTATTTGTTTGAAGTTGTAAATGAGTTACGAGAAATATATCGGGTGATTGATTCCGCTGAGGTTCATAAAAGAAATTTTGTATTTGTTTTGAATGAAATGACTCCAGGGCTTTACTTTGTGGGAGATAATCTTAAACATGGTGGCTATTTTTTTCTAGATAGAAAAAATGTAAAATTGACGATAGAACAAGTAACGGAAGAAGGGATAACGTGGAGGGTAAAGGGGGCTCCGTTGGATAAATTGTATCGTGAATTTGCTAGTGAGTTGTATGTTGCTACAAACAAACGTATTCGAGATTCTTTAGATCGTTGTTTTTACAAGGCTCGTGATATGGGGGATGAGGCAGAAATGGCAAGAATTAAGAAAGAGTCAAATCCTTATTATACAAGAGAAAAAGAGATCGAACAGGCCTTGGTAAATCAATATTTGGAGAAAAACAGAAATAATGCTTTTGGGATGTATCTCTATTATTCTAAAATATTTCTGTTTAAGAATTTTCCAACCTTAAAGGATGTTGATAAAGAGAGAGCCTATATTAAGACTTTTGGCGTAGAAGCAAAAAAAACTCGTTATATGACTAGGATGGAAGAACAGTTAACGATCTACGAGAATTGCTCGATTGGCCATGAGGCTCCCGAAATTGTAGGGAAAGATACTTTAGGTAATACAATTCGTTTGAGTGATTTCCGGGGTAATTATGTGTTGATAGACTTTTGGCATTCATATTGTTATTGGTGTCGGAAAGAAGTTCCGGCATTAAAGAAAGCGTTGAAACATTTTGAAGGAAAAGATTTTAAAATATTAGGTGTTTCTTCTGATTTTCAAGAGGAGAGATGGAAAAAAATTATTCGGGAAGACGTGAGTTTTTGGGATCACATGATTTTAGAACGGGGTAATCCGGCTTCACGTTTGTATTGTGTTAGAGGTGTTCCATATATTATTTTGGTCGGGCCGGACGGGAAGATTCTGGCCAAGGAGTTGAGGGGGCAGGATTTGATAGACGTGCCGGATCAATTTGTGAAGTAAACGAATTAACCCGAATTCAATCGTGAATATCTCGTGAAAGTCCCGTGAAAGGACGATACAGACGAGATATAGCCGAGATAAAGACGACTTAAAGCCGAGTGGAGTCGTCTTTATCTCTTTTTTTTAACACTTGTACGTGTCGGATAAGTCTTTAACTGGGTTTTATTTCTACTTTATTTGGGTTATAAAAAACTGATAAGTAGCATGACGTTCAGTAGGGTGACAATTCCCCCGATCACGTACAGGAGCCATTTCGTGTAAGTAGAGTTTTTGTATTTCCCCATGACCTTGGACGAGGAAGTGAGGTAAACTTGCGTGAAAATGGTGATCGGTAACTGCACGCTTAGAGCCATCTGCGAGTAAATCAACCCTTGGAAAGGATTCGATACTACCATGATCAGGGCAAAAGCGAGGATGAGAGAAGTTAGCACACCGATGCGGGAATGACTGTCCTTGATGTCGTAAGGCTCCTTGTATATTCCGGCGAAAATGGAGCCGGCAGCCATTCCTGAGGTAATAGTAGAGGAAATTCCGGCAAACAGGAGAGCCACGGCAAAGATCACGGAGGCATTATTCCCAAGCAATGGTGCCAGCAGGGAATTGGCTTGTTCCAGTTCCGTGACGGGAGTTCCGGTTCCGAAAAATGCGGCAGCGGCCAGTAGGATCATGGCGCTGTTGATGGCCCAACCGATCACCATGGAGAGGATCGTGTCGGCATATTCGTAGCGTAATTGTTTTTTGATGATTTTATCATCCTGTATATTCCATTGACGGCTTTGGATCACTTCCGAGTGAAGGAATAGATTGTGGGGCATGACCACGGCCCCGAGTACGCTCATGATAACGACCATGGAACCTTCGGGAAAAGCGGGGGTAACCCATGCGGGCAAGGCTGTGTTCCAGTCGATCTCCACGAGGGAGAGTTCGTAGATGAACGATAAGCCGATGATGGAAACAAAAGCAATGATCCATTTCTCGATCACCCGGTAGGTATTCGTGAACAACATGATAACCACGAAAATCAATACGAGTATTGATCCTGCCCGGATCGGGATGTTGAATAACATTTGCAGGGCAATGGCTCCACCTAGTATTTCGGCCAAAGATGTGGAGATGGAGGCGAGCATGGCCGAATAAAGAATACCTTTGGCATAACGGGGTTTCAAGTATTCACTGGCGGCTTCCGAAAGGCACAAGCCGGAGGCAATCCCCAAGTGGGCCACGTTGTGTTGCAACACGATTAGCATGATCGTGGACAGGGTGACCATCCATAATAGGGAATAACCGAATTCGGCTCCGGCAGCTAGGTTGGAGGCCCAGTTTCCCGGATCGATAAAGCCCACGGTGACAAGTAGGCCGGGACCTATATATTTAAATATTTCCAGTCCTCCGAGTTTCGGGTTATGTTTTGCCGTGTTCAGTAGTTCTTTGAATTGTTTTAACATGTTGTTCGAGTTAAAAGCTAAGGGTTAAAAGCCGATCGTGTAATTTTATTATTATTTTTGGAACTTCAAAAGTACGAATAACGATGAATATTTGTTCTCGTGATCGTGAACTTTTAGTATTAACTTTTAACTTTTGATTTTCATGTTGATTCCTGTACTTCTTGTCGTGGCCTCTTTGGTGGTACTTTATTTCGGGGCAGATTTTCTGGTGAAAGGTAGTTCATCGCTGGCCGTGCGTTTTGGAATATCTCCTTTAGTAGTCGGTTTGACCGTGGTGGCATTCGGGACGAGTGCGCCGGAGTTACTGGTTAGCGTGCAGTCGGCATTGGAAGGTAATCCGGGAATTGCCGTGGGAAACGTGATGGGATCTAATATATTTAATGTTTGTGCTATCCTTGGAATTTCAGCGATGATTTACCCGTTGAGGGTGAATCCCCGGTTGATTCGGCTGGATGCACCCGTGATGCTGGCGGCCACGTTATTGTTCGTGGGGATATTTCATAACGGGAGTTTCGGAAGATGGGCCGGGATATTGTTTTTTGCCGGGATATGTGCCTATATGATTTACTGCGTGTACAAGGCCAAGCGGGGAGAGGTGGTTGAAGGGGACGAGGAAATCAAACCCACGAAGAGCTGGATGCTGGATGTCGTGTTGGTGATCGCGGGACTTGCTTTGTTGGTATGGGGATCGGGCTTGCTCGTCGATAATGCCGTGATTATCGCAAAAGCCTTGGGATGGAGCGAGGCGGTGATCGGTTTGACGATCGTGGCAGCAGGGACAAGTATGCCGGAACTGGCAACTTCCGTGGTGGCTGCCTTGAAAAAACGTACGGATATTGCCATCGGTAACGTGATCGGTTCGAATATATTCAATCTTTTGGCTGTTTTAGGATTAACAGCGACGATTGCGCCCGTGGAGACCAACCAGATTAACTGGACGGATATGCTGGTGATGCTCGGAACTTCTTTACTTCTGTTGCCTTTCATGCGAACGGGATTCAAGATCGGGCGGGGGGAAGGTGTTGTGCTGTTAGTTATTTATATTGCTTATACATTGTATCTGATTGTTTGATAAAAATTGGTGGGTGGGATTGGTGTGATAATATAATAAAACGTTCGTTTATTGCAACCAAAATTAAAGGAAATAACCTGTTTTTCCTAAAAACAAATATTCTTTTTTTATCATTGATAGTGATTTTGTTAACGCAAAATGTAACAAATCATTTCTATTGATTTTCTTCTCGTTTTATAACAATCAATAAACGAAGGATTGTTGATTGTTATTTGTTTTTTTAATCATGTGATTACGAGGATTAATGCAGAGCGAGCAAGAGATACTTTTAGAACATCTGGCCAAGGATGATGATATGGCTTATACTCTTTTGTATAAGCAGTTTTACGTGCCGATGGTACTCTTTGCCAGTCAATATATCAACAATGAAGAGGCCTCAAAGGACGTGGTGCAGGAGTTTTTCATTTCCATGTTGGGGCAGAAAAAGAATTTCGAGAATGTCACGGCGTTAAAAGTTTATCTTTATCATTCGGTAAAAAATAGATGCATGAATTATATCCAGCATGAACAGGTCAAGGGGCGTTACGAGGCATTTGTATTGCGGGAATTTGATGATGTCGATCTTTTCTGGGATCGGGTTTTGGAGGAAGATGTTTATGCGCGGGTTTTGGAAGTCGTGCAGGAATTGCCTCGACAATACCGCAACGTGATGATGCTTTCGTTGGATGGGTACAAGATTTCTGAAGTTGCGGAAAAAATGGGTATTTCTTTAGAGACTGCCAAGGAGTATAAGAAAGAGGGAAAGAAACGGTTGAGTGTCCGGTTACGATCTTTAGGATTGGAGTTGTTTATTCCTATTTTCTTTTAAATTCTTCTTTTTTGTAAAAATAGTTTATTTTTTTCTTCATTTTGATCCCCCCGTTTTCTTTCCATTCCTGTTTTATTTATAAAGGCATAAATAGAATGAATTATGAATAGAGCGGATGAAACTTTTCAGGTGTCAGAAATGATTTCCCGGTATGTGTTGGGGAGTATGACTGAATCGGAAAAAGAAGAACTGAATGGTTGGCTGGATAAATCTCCTCGTAACAAATTGTTGTTCGAAGAGTTGGTTTGTCAGGAAGTCGCTTCTGGAAAGATTCTGGCTTACGGGCGTGTGGAATGGGAGGATGCATTGAAAGAATTGTTGGAACAGAAAAAGAAATTGAGGTTGGCCGGACGTAAAAGGCGAATTATCCGTTTGGGAAGTTGTGCGGCCGTGTTGTTATTTGCCTGTATGGGCATTTGGTTTTATTATATTCAGACGGGAAATGCCCCGGTCGGGGAAGGACAGGAACACAAGGAGATTCCGAAATTATTGGCAGGAAAGCCGCGGGCAACGTTGCAACTAGCTTCTGGAAAGACGGTATTCCTAACGTCTGATTCTTCTCGGAGCATCGAACCGGAATATGGCGTGGAAATCCGGCAGGACTCCGGGGTGATAAAGTATCAGGTTGCTGAGGTTCAAGGAGGGAAAGAGGAACAATATAATATGATCATGGTTCCGAGAGGTGGGGAGTTTACCTTGATTTTGAGTGATGGAACGCAGGTTTGGTTGAATGCGGAAACGAGTTTGCGTTATCCGGTGGAGTTCGTAGGGAATGAACGGAAAGTGTATTTGGAGGGAGAAGCGTTTTTTGACGTTACGCGTGATAAACAAAAACAATTTGTTGTCGAGACGGAAAAAGCGAAGGTGCGGGTGTATGGAACGGCATTTAATGTTTACGCTTATCCCAATGAGGATGAAGTGGCGGCCACTTTGGTGCGGGGAGCTATTGATTTGAAAGAGCGTGGGGCTGGCAATCGAATTCGGCTGGAACCGGGAGAACAGGGTTGTCTTGTTGGGGGTAAGCTTGCAAAGCGAGAAGTTGATGTGGATATGTACACCGCTTGGATCACGGGGCGTATGGTGTTTAAAAGTATTCGTCTAGGCGATATGTTGAAACATTTAGCCCGTTGGTATGATGTCGATATTGTGTTTACGGAAGAGCGATTGAAAGAAGTTTCGTTTACGGGAGAGGTGAAAAAGTATGATGATTTCACGGAGGTGTTGGACGTGATCGAATCGACGCAAGTAGTCCATTTTAGGATAGAAGATAGAACAATAATAGTATATTAAAAAGAAACAACCGGTGCTGGAACACGAGGTTGTTTCAAGAGTAAGTTAATCAGCAATAATAACTTAAACGACACAAATGTATGAAAAAAAATGGAGAATATGACCCTCCAAAGTACGGGTCATTGAAAAAAACATGCAGGATTATGAAAGCTACATTGCTTTTCCTTATGCTGACAGTTTGTCATTCATTTGGAATGGTCTATTCACAGGAGGTGAGGTTAGACATAGATTTGGAGAATGCGACTTTCGGACAGTTCATGGAGCAGGTAAAAAATCAATCTGATTTTACTTTCTTTTTTCACGATGCTATGGTCATGAAATTGACAAACATTACTTTGCACGTGAAACAAGAGGACATCGATGCGATTCTTACCAAGTGTCTGAAGGATTCGGGGATCACTTACCGTATTAAGGATCGTACGATTATTCTTTACGGGACGGATGATAACACGAAGAAAGAGATCGAGGTGAAAGGGCGAGTTGTTGACGAAAAGGGAGAGCCTTTACCGGGCGCGACGGTGAAGGTAAAGGACGAACCGGGAGAGAAAGGGGTGTTGCGGGGAACCGTTACAGGGCCGGACGGGAATTTCTCGTTGAAAGTGCCGAACAATAAAGCCGTTCTGGAAATCTCTTTCGTGGGATATGTTTCCCAGACAATTCCGGTGGCTAATGCCGAGGCGTTGAAAAAGATCGTGTTGAAAGAGGTGGTAGAGAATATCGACGAGGTGATTGTTACCGGTTACCAGAGAATAGACCGTAAATTGTTTACGGGTGCTGCGGCAGTTATCAAGGCCGAGGACGCTATGGTCGAGGGTTCCATTGACGTGAGCCGGATGTTACAGGGTAAAGCTGCCGGGGTACAGATTCAAAACGTGTCGGGTACGTTCGGGGCATCCCCGAAGATGCGGGTCCGGGGCGCCTCTTCTATTTATGGAAACCAGAAACCGTTGTGGGTGGTGGATGGATTGGTGTTGGAAGATATCGTTGAGATTTCTGCAGATGATTTGTCATCCGGGAATTCGGAGACTTTGATCAGTTCGGCTATTGCCGGGTTGAATGCGGATGATATTGAAAGCTTTCAGATATTGAAGGATGCCTCGGCGACCGCATTGTACGGGGCGAGGGCAATGAATGGTGTGGTGGTGATCACGACAAAAAAAGGTAAAAAAGGCACGATGACCGTGAATTATAGCGGTGAATTCACGATTCGGATGAAACCCAGTTATTCCCAGTTTAATTTGATGAACTCTCAAGAGCAGATGATGGTTTACGAAGAGATGGAGGAGAAAGGCTGGTTGAATTACGCGGACATTTCTCGGGATAAAAATGGTGGCGTGTACAAAAAAATGGCTGATCTGATTTCTACCTACGACCCGGTAACAGGTAAGTTCGGGTTAGAAAATACTCCTCAAGCGAAAGCCGCTTTTCTACAAAAGTACGAGATGGCAAACACGGATTGGTTTGATGTGCTTTTCAGGAATTCTTTGCAACAGGTACATTCTTTAAGTTTGTCTTCTAGTTCGGAAAGATCTCGTTTTTATGCCTCTTTGAGTTATTTTAATGATGCCGGTTGGACACTCGCTGATAAAGTGAATCGTTACACGGCGAACATGAACGCCTCTTTCGATATAAAACCATGGATTTCAGTTAATTTGTTAACAACAAATTCTTTGCGTATGCAAAAGGCTCCGGGAACGAATAGTCGCAGGACGAATGCCGTGGACGGAACTTTTGAACGTGATTTTGACATTAACCCGTTCAGTTACGCTTTAAATACAAGCCGTACTCTACGTCCGTATGATGATAACGGGAATTACGAGTATTACACGATGAATTATGCCCCGTTTAGTATTCTGAACGAGTTGAACACGAATAAGTTGAATATTGATATGCTGGATGCTAAATTTCAGGCCGAGTTGGAAATTCGTCCATTGAAGGGATTGGAAGTGAAGGCTTTGGGTGCGGTGCGCTACGTGAAGACAACCCGGGAACATCGAATTAACGATAAGTCGAATGCGGCAGAGGCTTACCGGGCTGATATGGATGCACAGATTCGGGATAATAATAAATTCCTGTATAAAGATCCGGATAATCCGGGCTATCCGGCTAAGGTTGTGATGCCGAAGGGTGGATTTTATAACCGGGATGAGAATACGATGCTGAATTATTACCAACGGGGAATATTGAATTACAACACTTCTTTCAACGAGGGAATTCATACTTTGAACGTGATGGCGGGAGAGGAAGTACGTTATACGAACCGGACGATAGCTTTTAACAAGGGATTTGGTTACCAATGGGATCGTGGTGGAGTACCTTTTCTGGACCCTGATTTGTTGAAACAACAGATTGAAAACGGTGTCGATTATTACGGGATGGAAGAAGAATACGATCGCTTTGCCGCTTTCTTCGGTACGGTAGGATACAGTTACAATGGTACTTATATTTTTAACGTGACGGGGCGTTACGATGGTTCTAACAAATTGGGTAAATCCCGGTCTGCTCGTTGGTTACCGACGTGGAACGTGAGTGGTGCATGGCACGTAACGAATGAAAAGTTCATGGAGCCAGTTGAAACAATATCCCGTTTGACCTTACGGGCGACTTACGGGTTGACGGCGAGTATGGGACCCTCAAGTAATTCGATAGCCGTTTTGTATAATGACGTGGCTTATCGTCCGAACCAAAGTGACAGGGAGAATTTGATATATATCAGTTCTTTAGAGAATAGCGAACTGACATGGGAAAAGCAGTATGAAACGAACGTGGGTATTGATCTGGGGATTTTTGATAATCGCATAAGCTTGAGTGCTGACGTGTATTGGAGAAAGGGATTTGACTTGATTGGTAACGTGCGGACTTCGGGAATTGGAGGGCAACAGACGAAGAAGGCCAATTATGCAAATATGAAATCTAATGGTGTCGAGTTTACTTTAAACACGAAAAATCTGGTTTATTCCAATTTTAGCTGGACAACGAACTGGACGTTTGCTTTCAACAAGAACAAGATCACGAAACTGGAATCTCGTCCGCGGGTGATCGATCTGGTGCAGGCAGAAGGAGCCCCTTTGAAGGGGTATCCCGTGAGAGGTATTTTCTCTATTCCTTTTTTAGGATTGAACGCAGAAGGTATGCCAATATTGATGGATGCTGACGGGCAACCTTGTACGGGAGATATTGATTTTCAAGAGACGATTAACTTGGGATTCTTGAAATATGAAGGACCGGTTGATCCGAAAATTACCGGAGGTTTTGAGAATACCTTCAAATACCGGAACTGGACGTTCAGTTTCTTTATCAATTACCAATTTGGCAACAAGGTGCGGTTGTACGATTATTTCAAGAGCGAGTATTCTGATATGACCGTGATGCCGAAAGAATTTGATGATCGTTGGGTGTTATCGGGCGATGAGACGAAAACGAATATCCCGGTTATTCTTTCCCAACGTCAGGTGCAACGTCCGAAGAATGAATATAAAGAGGCTTACAATGCTTATAATTTTTCCACGGAGCGAATTGCTGACGGTTCGTTTATCCGATTGAAAGACATTAGTTTGACATACAAACTTCCGGATCGATGGATGAAGACGATCGGTTTGGGATCTGCCTCTTTGAAATGTATTGCTTCCAACGTGGCCTTGTTGTATAGAGACAAGAAGTTACACGGTCAGGATCCGGAGTTTTTCCGTTCCGGCGGTGTGGCGATGCCAGTGCCGAGACAAATTACCTTCTCTTTGCGGGTAGGGTTCTAACAAAAGTTTGATGAATGAATTAAATCGAATATATATGAAGACAAATATATTAACAGGCGGTCTGATGATGATGTTGGCAGCGTCGTGTAACTCGTTTCTGGACGTTGTACCCGACAACCGGACGTTGTTGGACTCTCCCGATGCGGTGAAAGAAATTCTGGTATCGGCTTATCCCCAGGCTCATTATTACCATATATGTGAGGTGATGAGTGATAACGCACAGGAGAGAAAGGTGAGTAGCACGCATAGCCGTGCGACATTGAATAAACAGATGTATTACTGGGATGACGGAACGGAAACATCACAAGATAATCCCGTGTACGTGTGGACGAATTATTATGAGGCAATCGCCGCATCCAATATGGCGCTGGAGGCGATAGAAGAGGCCGGGGACACGGATGAATATTCTACTGCCAAGGGAGAGGCGTTGGTGTGTAGGGCTTTTAATCATTTTATTCTGGTCAATCTGTTTGCTGAACATTATGATCCGAATAAAGCGGAAAATATGCTGGGTATTCCGTACAACACGAAACCGGAGACACAGGCTATTGTTTACTATACCCGTGATAACTTGAAGCGTGTGTACGAATTGATTGAGGAGGATCTGACAAAAGGGTTGCCTTTGTTGAAAGACGAAACTTACGAGGTCCCGAAGTATCATTTTACAAAAGCGGCAGCCTCTGCTTTTGCAGCTCGTTTCTATCAATACAAGGGGGATTGGGATAAGGTGATAGAGTATACTTCTAACGTGTTGGGGGCTAATCCACAGAAAAAACTACGTGATTTGCGGCATATCAAGAATCGCTCGGACAAGGATGCTTATCAACAGGATTATTTCTACGGGGAACATGCTTCTACTTTATTGATGGTATCGGCTATAAGTTGGTGGGCTCGTGATAATTATTCTACCAGCTTGCGTTTCGGAATGACGCGTGATATTTACACGGATTTGTATTACAACAAGAACATTTGTGGAACATCGGGAAGTTCGGCAACTTTCTATATTACTTCTACTTATACTCCTTCCGATGCGGCACAGATGCGTAAGTTCAAGGAGTTGTTTAAATATAATTCCGTGGGATCGACAACCGGTAAAGGCTATGCGGTGGGATGTTTATTGAGTACGGAGGAGGCTTTGTTGAATCGGGCTGAGGCCTATATCATGAAACATGAGTTCGATTTGGCCTTGGAAGATATTAATTTGTTACTTAGTGAAAGAATATGGGTGGATAAGAATGATGTGGATGCAGACTTTACGGCTTATCGGGTGAATTTGGCAAAGATTAAAGCTTTTTATGATGATAGCGAGAAATATCCGGATTTGGCTCCTTTTTACGCGTCGGAAATTGATGAGGATCAGATGGCGTTGTTGAAATGCGTCGTGGATTGGAGACGGCGGGAGTTTATGCAAGAAGGATTGCGTTGGTTCGACATTAAGCGTTTCCATTTACCGGTGGTGCACGAATTCAAGTTCACGGGAGATCCGGCGATAACTCTTACGGGGGATGATTTACGCCGGGCAATTCAGATCCCGACGGAAGCGCAAGGATTTGGTGTAGAACCTAATCCCCGTTAGTATTAACCGTAAATACTTTAGATTATGAAAAGATATATATTGAATTTGTTTTTGTTGGTTATGCTCTTTTCCGTGTCGGCTTGTTCTGACGATGATTTGGGACCGTCTATTTTTGATCCTTCAACGGAGGAGTTAACCGAGTTAGACTTGTGGATGCAGGCTAATTTCACGAAACCTTATAACATTGAGGTCCTTTATAAATGGTTGGATATCGAGTCGGATATGGCGGCGACACTCGTACCCCCGACCGAGGATAATGCGGCGGGGTTGGCCGATGTACTGAAAAAAATCTGGTGCCTCCCTTACGTGAATATTGCCGGCAATGATTTTTTCTGCAAATTGGCCCCCAAGCAGTTGATGTTTATCGGTTCTTCCCGTTACAATTCGGATGGAACTGTCACGAAAGGGTCGGCTGAAGGAGGACGGAAGATTATTATTTACGAAGTGAACCAGTTTGACCGTACTAATGCAACCCGTTTGAAACGTTATATGAAGACGATCCACCACGAGTTCACGCATATTGCTAATCAGACGATCGAATTCCCGAAGGAATATGAATTGATCAGCCCCGGTTACGTGGAACAGTGGAAGAACATGAAGGATCAAGAAGCCTACGATGCCGGGTTTATTTCTCCTTACGCGATGAGCGAGCCTTCAGAAGATTTTGCCGAGATGGTGGGAATTATGCTTTCCAATAGTCGTGCCGAGTGGGAAGTCTTGTTGGATAAACCTGCCACGCAGGATGGAAAAGACAAATTGCAACAGAAATTGGAAATGGTGTTGAATTATTACCGGGATGTGTGGAATGTTGACTTGTATGCTTTACAAGAAGAATGCGAGAAAGCTATTTACGAGGTTGTTAATAATGTTAATCCTTGATACCTATGAAGAAGTTAATATATTTATGGTTGTTGGCGAGTGTGTTGTTGCCGGCAGCTTGTACGGATGACGATGATGTGTTCTCGGAAGAATCGGGGGTACGTTTGCAGGCGGTGATTGACGAGTGTAACACGACGTTAAGGGGAGCCGAGAATGGTTGGAAAATGGTGTATTACCCGAAAGTCGAAAGTTATGGAGGCTATACTTTTCTTTTCAAGTTCGGGGCGAAGAATCGGGTACAGATGATCAGTGATTTTGACACGAGTGAAGATACGGATTATTCTTATAATTTTAATACATCGGAAAGTGTTGTTCTGACGTTTGATTCTTATAGTCCTTTACATCGTTTGGCCGACCCGCAGTACCCGGCTCCTGATTACTCGAATAAAAAAGGTTACGGGGTAGAGGGGGATTTCGAGTTCGTGGTGAAAAAAGTAACTGCCGATACATTATATCTGGTGGGGAAAAAGAATCGGGTAGAAGTCCAGTTGACGAAAGCGACCGGGGAAGATTGGCAGCTAGTTAGCATGATGGCCGAAATGTCTTCCTGTTTTGCTTTGAGTGAGAACGAAAGATTGGGTATGTCGGTTCATGGCGTGTTAATGGCATCGGGTCTGGTAGAGTTAGATGATATATATCATATCTGTGAAATATCTTATAAAGATGAGGAAGGAGATGCCGTGTCGGTTGAGAGTCCCTACGTTATGACGGATAAAGGGTGCCAGTTCATGCAGGAAATTGAAGTGGCAGGAATTAAGTTTTCCGGTTTGAATGTTGATTTAAGCGAGGGTTTCAATAACCGGGAATTTGTTTCTAACGATGAAGGCGGGAGTATTCGGTTCTTTATCCAGAATTTTGCCCCGTTAAATTTGACGAGAGACCAGATTCCGACGTATGTTCCCAATAAGAATATTGCATCTGTCGATCTGTTAAGAACAACGAATGGGGATGATGCACGTTACGTGATTACCGAGATGAGTGCGGAATTGGAGGCTCAACGGGATATTATTCGGAATAGTCTGCCGAATTTCATTGATTTCTATTTAGAATTGAACCGGAAAGATGGCTATGAGGGTTCCTTCCGGATAGGAGCTTACCAAGGTACTTCCGTGAAGTATTACAATTATGATTTCAAAACCTTCGAGTTGTTGGATAATAGTGTGAATAAGGTTATCTTTGATAATCAGGCGGCATCTTCATCAACATCAGGTTTTACAGATAAGGATTTGTATTCTATCAAAAAGAATAAGAATACAAAAGCAGTTTACGACGCCTTCTTCTCGGGAGACGGGTTTGTGGTTATCCGGGATTCGGACACGGTGTATTGGATCAGGAGTTTGAAAGATCCGAATATCTGGATGAAACTGGAGGAAGACTAGGTTCCTGTTTATTGTAGATTACACCCACCAATTCCCTCTGAGGAAGGGGGAGTTGGAAAACTAGAAAATAAAAGTTGAAAATTAAAATAAAATGAATGTATTAAAAATAGTCGCTTGTTTGTTGTTTTTCAGTTTTGTTTGGTGTGTTGGTTACGGTGATACCCCGTTAAAGCAAAAGAAAGAAGAACAGGCAAAGCAAGCTCCCGTGGACGGGCCGTACGTGTTATATGATGAGGTCGGAAATGCACGGGTGATCCGTGTGGATGAACGGGGTGTTGTGCGGGATAGTGTTTACGGGAAACTACCGGAAGGTTTTAAACTAGACGTGGTTTCGCAGAAAGGCGGCCATCGTTTTCAGGTGAAACTACATCCCGTGGAGCGTCCACTTTGGAAGTCCGGACAGCGGGAGAAAACATTGATTATTTCTGATCCTCATGGAGACTTGGAGAGTTTCGTTTCCGTGTTGTGCAACAATGGTGTGATCGGAAAGAATTATAAATGGAAGTTCGGTAAGAATCAGGTGATTGTCATCGGTGATGTCTTTGACCGGGGAAAGGACGTGTTGCCCATTTTCTGGTTGATGTACAAGTTGGAACAGGAGGCGAAGGATGCGGGAGGGGTGATGACTTTTATGTTAGGGAATCACGAGGAAATGGTGTTGCGGGGTAACTTGAAATATACCCGGAGCAAGTATAAGGATTTAGCAACATCACTTGGGATAGAATATGCCGACTTGTGGCATGAGAAGAGCGAGTTGGGGCGTTGGTTGCGTTCTCGTAATCTGATTCAGGTCGTGGGAAAGAATTTGTTCGTCCATGCCGGACTGAGCAAGGAGTTTACCGGAATGGGAAATGCCGTGACAGAAGTAAACGAAGAGATGGCGAGATCTATTTTCTTGCCGAAAAAAGAACGGCAGGAGTTGTCTGCCTTGTCTGATTCCATCTATTGTAATCGGGGACCTTTTTGGTTCCGAGGAATGGTGAAAGATGAGGAGAAATATAGTCCTTCCACGCCGGAGGATGTGGAGCGTATTTTGGAACAATACGGTGTAGACCGTATATTCGTGGGACACACGATATTTGATGACGTGACTCCCTTCTTTGACGGGAAAGTTGTGGCCGTGAACGTGAATAATCAAAAGAACCGAGAGGCAGGTAAAGGCCGGGGAATCTTGATGCAGGGAAATACCCTGTATGTTATATACGATAAGGGTAAGCCTCGTAAATTCTAGCTGTTTTATTTCAATAATAATAAGTTACAGGTTAATAACAACCTGTAACTTGTTATTTCGCCTCCGGCGAAACTATTGATACAAAAAGCGCTTAATACTCTTTTTGGGTGTTTTTTCAAACTCTTCATTGTATATCGTAACCTTCGCAATCTGGCTGTATGCCGGGAGAGTTTCGTTAATTTGTTTCCGGTTTTCCTCCATGATGGCAGTGATGGCCTCATCTGAGTTCTTGTTGTCGGCATTGATAGTCTCGAAGTCAGGATAGATGAGGGCAGTGAGTTTGCCTTCTTTCTCGACCACGATAGATTCGCTCACGTAAGGAAGGTTATTCAGATGATCTTCAATTTCTTCTGGATAGATGTTTTGACCACTGGGGCCGAGAATCATGTTTTTACTACGCCCCTTGATGAAAAGGTTGCCTTCTTCGTCAATCAGTCCAAGGTCTCCCGTGCGGAGCCAACCGTCGGGTGTGAATGCGGCATGTGTGGCCGCCTCGTTCTTGTAGTACCCGATCATGAGATTATCTCCTTTGGCTAGGATCTCCCCGACGATATGTGCCGGATCGGGCGAGTCTATTTTCAGTTGCATTCGGGGTGCAGCTCTTCCGCAGGAGCCTTTTTTGAAAGTTTCCCATCCGGCATATGAGAGGATCGGTCCGCATTCCGTCATACCGTAACCCACGGTATAGGGAAAGTTTATCGAGTGTAAAAATTCTTCTACCTCTTTATTCAGTGCGGCCCCACCGACGATGAGTTCTTTGAAATTCCCGCCGAAGGCATCAATGACTTTCTGACGGATGGAGTTCTTCACTTTCTTGTCGAGTAACGGCAGGTTAAGCATGAGTTTAATCAATGGTTTTTCCAGTGCCGGGAATACTTTTTTCCGGATAATCTTTTCGATAATCAAGGGTACGGAAATAATCAAGTTGGGTCTTACCGTGGAGAATGCGTCCGCGATGATCTTCGGGGACGGGGTTCTCGTCAGGAAAAATACATGAGCCCCGCTGGCAAACTCGTAGATGAACTCGAAAGCCAACCCGTACATGTGTGCCATGGGGAGCATGGATATAACCTGTTCTCCGGGTAATTTCCCAAATACCCCGAAGGCGAACGTGAGGTTCGACCAGAGGCTGCGATAGGGGAGCATAACCCCTTTCGAGAAACTGGTGGTTCCCGACGTGTAGTTAATAATGGCGAGTTCTTCCGGTTTGTCATACGTGTAGTTCACGTCTTCCGGGCGGAAACGGTCGGGGTATTTCTTCCCGAACAGTTCGTTCAGTCGCTCCCGTGCGTGTGATAATGCTTGGCTACGCGACACGAGTATTGAATTATCTTCCAAGCTTAGAATACCTTCCAGTGCTTCCATCGAGGCCTCGTTCAATCCTTCCCACACGACGCTACCCACGAAAAGTAGGCGAGCCTCGGAATGATTCACGATATTGTGTATGTTATCCGGTTTAAATTCGTTTAGGATGGGGACTACGACAGCCCCGTAGGTTAGTGTGGCGAGGAATGCAATTCCCCAATTTGTGGAATTTCTCCCGCATAATGCGATTTTATCTCCTTTTTTAATGCCCGCGTGTTCGAAAAGAATATGTAATTTTTCTATTTTCCGGGCCACGTCCTTGTAGTTACAATTTATTCCGTGATAGTCGGTCAGTGCCGGACGATCCCAGTTTTCTTTGATACTACTCTCTATATAATATATAAAACTTTCTTCCATCTGTAAGTATACTGTCAAACAAGTGTCAAAGTTACGAATATTTTTCGAGATTTCGAGGGAAGGGGAAAAAGTAGTAAGGGGGCTGTTCCCAAAGTCTTATTCAATATCTACAAGCTACCCCCTCCAACTCCCCCTTACACAAGGGGAGAGCTGATTACCAAGCGGTTTCTCCCCCTGTGTAAGGGGGAGTTAGTGGGGGTAGTTATTTAAAAATGACTTTTTGGACAGCCCCTTTCAGAAGCAAAGGTTCGATTTTATAAACTTATTTATATCCCCAGAGCTTTTCTTTTATCATCCGGAATTGGAGTAAGATCACCACCGTATGAGATACTTGCCCGGTTGTTGCTGGTCACGTTGACGCTGCATTTCCCGTTACCGTAAACTTCCACGTAGAAGTTAAAGACATCGTTGCGATTTCTCACGTTGAATTTGTATTCGATGTAATGTTTTTTGCGTTTGTTAATCACCTTGAATGATTCGTTTTCAATCTTTGCTTTCTCGAACTCAATCCCGCCGCCTTGTCCGTATTCCGTGGAGTAGGCCCGTCCGAAGAATGGCAGGCGTCCCGTGGCTATGGTGTCGAGGATAAAGAGTTGTCCCTCGTTGGTAGCCAGCGAAACGTAGCCTTCGCCACCAATGCGTTTCTGCCCGTATTTGGAGTCGATGGTGATGCTGCTGTTACCTGTCGGGAAGGCTTGATCTACCTCGATGTAGAATTCACGGCTTTTCATGAGTTGTTCGATCTTGGCGATACCCGCGGTGTCGCTTTTCTGTTTCTTTTCACCCATCGCGAAGAGGCAGGTAAAAAGGAGTATTCCTATTGGAATGATTGTTTTCAGTGTTTTCATGTTCTTGTTGTTTTTTCGTGAATATAAATGTCATTTTAATATATAGCAAATCATGTACCACGAGCCATAATTCGCTGAATGGATTCACAATATAGTAAAAATAAGGGATATTTGCAAATTTACTCCCTCACTACTGGTACAAGAACCGCTTTATACTTCGTTTTGGGGTCTTCTCGAATTCCTCGTCGTGAATCTCTATCCGGGCAATCTGGCTGTATGCCGGGATCTGCTGGTTGATCTGTTTGCGGGTCTCGTGAATGATTTTGAGAAGTGCCTCGCGGGATATTTTGTTTTGTTTCATGGCCTCGGCATCCGGATAGACAAGGGCCACGAGTTTACCTTCCCGTTCAATCACTAGCGATTCCGCGATATAAGGTTGGGCGTTGAGTAGGTCTTCGATCTCTTCGGGGTAAATGTTCTGCCCGCTGGGGCCGAGAATGAGACTTTTGCTACGACCTTTGATGTAGAGATACCCGTCCGGATCCAGCACGCCGAGATCCCCCGTGTGGAGCCATCCGTCGGGGGAAAGCACGGTATTGGATGCTTTCGGGTTGTTGTAGTACCCGTCCATGACATTCATGCCTTTGGTGAGAATTTCTCCAACTTGTTTGAACGGATCGGGCGAGTCGATGCGGATTTCCATGCGGTCCACGGCTCTCCCGCAGGAGGTGGGACGGAACGTCTGCCAGTGGTCGAAAGCGATGGCAGGCCCACACTCGGTCATGCCGTAGCCCACGGTGTAGGGGAATTTCACGGAATGGAGGAATGCCTCGACTTCTTTATTGAGGGGGGCTCCCCCGACTGCGAGTAGCTTGAATCGTCCCCCGAAAGCATCAAGAATCTGCCGCTTGATCTTGTGGCGGATTTTTCCCCCGATGATGGGCATTTTTAGCATCAGCTTGATATGAAACTTTTCCAGTTGCGGGAGTACTCGACTTTTGATGATCTTCTCGATAATTAAAGGCACGGCGACGATCAGGTGCGGGCGGATGTCGGCAAAGACTTCCCCCAGTATCTTGGGCGAGGGCATTTTTTGTAGGAAATAGATATGTATTCCGCTGGCGAAGGGGTAAATGAACTCGAAGGCCAGCCCGTACATGTGGGCCATGGTAAGGATGGATACAAGTTTTTCGCCCGGCGTGTAACCCATCTGGTCAAGGGCGTAGCGGAGGTTGGACCACATACTGCGGTAAGGGAGCATCACGCCTTTGGGCGAGCTGGTGGTGCCGGATGTGTAGTTGATCATGGCCAGTTCTTCCGGTTCCTCCGTGCGGTAGTGTATATCCTCGATTCGCAGTTCCCCGGGGTGCTGGGTGGAAAACAAGGTCTCCAGCCGGGTTGTGGTTTCCGAGAGAACCGGGTTGCGGGAGGAGATCACGGAATAATCAGCCATGGCGATGATCCCGTCCAGCGCAGGCATACTCTCGTGGTCTATGTTATCCCACACGGATTTTCCCACGAACAGGAGCCGGGCCCCGGAGTGGTTGATAATGTGGTGAATCGTGTCGGGTTTAAACTCGTTAAGGATGGGAACGGCCACCGCCCCGTAAGTGAGCGTGGCGAGAAAAGCTATTCCCCAGTTGGACGTGTTGCGGCTGCATAGCGCCACTTTATCTCCCGGTCGGATACCGCCTTCCTCGAAAAGGATATGTAATTTTTCAATCCACCGTGCCACGTCTTTATAGTTATGTTCCGCACCCTCGTAGTCCGTCAGGGAGGGAAGGTGCCAGTGTTCTTTTATGCTGTATTCTATAAGTTTCAAGAAACTCGTTTCCATGATGTTATATAATTAATATTCTCTTCTTATACTGAAAATTAACTTGAAATGTTTTTCTCGCGGGTTTATTTTTATCCGGGGAGAGGTTTGTGTATATTCGCGTGAAACAAGAAAAAATCAGGTCACGTGAAAAGAAATAATAACGAGGTAAAGGTGGTTCCACCCGTGTTGCAGGGGGTAGAGACGGGGAACGAGTTGTTCAGCGAGTTGTTGGTGGACGATGACGAGGTGGATCGTCGCTCGTTCAGTCGGGAGGTGGTTGACGGGGTAGATTTGTCGGAGGTGAACGTGTCGTCCTGCGTGTTTGATCATGTCTCGTTTCCCGGTTGCCGTTTCCGGGAGTCCCGGCTCACGGACGTGTTGTTCGAGAATTGTGACCTGTCGAACGTGGACTTGTCGGGGAGCGTGTTGTTCCGGGTGGAATTCCGTTCGTGCAAGTTGATGGGGACGAACCTATCGGACGGTGTGTTGAATAACGTGTTGTTCCGGCATTGTAACGCCCGTTACATGAATCTCTCGATGGGGCGTTTGAAACAAGTACTTTTCGCCCACGGTGATATGCAGGGAAGTGCCTTGGAGAGTTGCCGGTTGGAGGTGGTGGCGTTCGACACGTGTAGCCTCGTGGAGGCTGAGTTTTCTCGTACTTCATTGAAGGGGATGGACTTAACATCCTCACGGTTGGAAGGCTTGCGGCTGGGTGTGGGGGATTTACGTGGCGTGATCGTGTCACCCGTGCAGGCGTTGGATTTAACCCGCTATTTAGGACTGGTTGTCAAGGATGTGTAAGTGATGTCAGCAAAGTACAAGGGTTGTTAAATGTGACGGGAGGTTGAAACTTTCGTCCTGCGGCATCGTAATTATTCACGAGTGTCTTGACAGACACGCCCTTTAAAAATTTTCTAAATAAACTAAACTAATTAATTATGAAGACAGAAAATCCTATCACACCGGTTTTTGGGACGGATGAAGAGGCCCGGGTGGCACCGAAATACGAGATGCCAGAGGGTATGATGCCGGGCGAAGTTGCCTATCAAATCGTGCATGACGAGGCCATGTTGGATGGTAATTCACGTTTGAATTTGGCGACTTTCGTGACTACATGGATGGATGATTACGCTAGAAAAGTGATGACCGAGAACATGGATAAGAACATGATCGACAAGACGGAGTACCCGCAAACGGCGGAGATCGAGCGTCGATGCGTGAATATCCTTGCCAAGTTGTGGAATTCACCTGAGAAACCGTATTGCACGGGTACGAGTACCGTGGGTTCTTCCGAGGCTTGTATGCTGGGTGGTATTGCCGCCTTGAAACGCTGGCAGAAGAGACGTAAGGCAAAAGGTCTTCCTATCGATAAACCGAATTTCATCATCTCGACCTGTATGCAGGTGGTTTGGGAGAAATTCGCTATCTACTGGGATGTCGAGATGCGTATGATTCCCGTGACGGCGGAGAAGATCACGCTTGACCCGCAGGACGTGATCAAGGCTTGCGACGAGAACACCATTTGCGTGGTGCCGATTCAAGGAGTGACGATTACCGGGTTGAATGATAACGTGAAGGAGATTAACGATGCACTCGACAAGTTGAACACCGAGAAAGGTTGGGAGATTTGTATCCACGTGGATGCCGCTACCGGTGGGTTTATCCACCCGTTCATCGATCCTGAAACGATCTGGGATTTCCGTTTGAAATGGGTACTTTCCATCAGTACTTCAGGTCACAAGTTCGGTCTGGTATATCCCGGTGTGGGTTGGGTGGTTTGGAAAGACAAGCAATATTTGCCCGAGGAAATGAACTTTGCCGTGAATTATCTGGGAGCCAACATCCCGAGTATTTCCATTAACTTCTCTCGTCCGGGTAATCAAGTATTGGCCCAGTATTACCAATTCATGCGCTTGGGTAAGGAAGGGTACAAGAAAGTACAGCAAAATTGCCTGAACGTTTGTCTCTACCTGAAAGAGCAATTGAAAAAGATGGGTATTTTCGAGTTCTTCAGTAATGATATGCCGAACCCGTTGTTTATCTGGAAATTGAAAGATGATCCAAACCGGAAATGGACTTTGTACGATTTGTCGGATGCGCTGCACGTGGAAGGATGGCAGGTGCCTGCTTACACGATGCCGAAAGCGATGGAGGACGTGATAATCATGCGTGTTGTTGTTCGACAGGGTACCGGGTTTGATTTGGCCGATCTGTTGATGGAGGACATCAAACGTTGCGTGAACCAGTTGGATGCTCTGAAAGAGCCGACAAATAGCGCTCTGATGTGGGCGAAGAAAGAACCGCAGAAACCGAGAGGTTTTAATCATTCCAGATAAACGTGCTGTTTGTCAACTATTTACTATATAGAGGATCGCCTTGGCGGTCCTCTTTTTCTGTTGCTTGATGATTCTTTTATGTTAACAGCTTCAAAGGTGTTAACAGGCTGTTTATCAACACGTGTACACAGGTGAAGAAGTGGTTATGAACAGGTGGAGAAGTGGTGGAGAAGGAAAACTGTTAAGGAGACGGTTTGCCGGGGGAAGGGCAACACGGGGCTGTTTGCTCGATGGCTAAAGTGATGGCAGGGCGATAATCGGGAAATAAGATTGTTTTTCCGGTAAATTGTGTTATCTTTGTTTCAATTAGAATTTCGAATATTATTGATCGGAACGTTTTTACAAGTTAATCAGGTTTCTCCTTTAATTCTCCCTATCTCTAATTTGTCATTTTAAAACGAATGAATTGAATTTCTGTGTCCCGTTTTTTTAATCATGGCCGGAAGTTTGACTATTTATACCCATCCTATCTGTAAGGACACTAGAAGTAAATGATATTATTAATTAAAATAAATTGCATGGCAAAACCTACTACATTTGGTAAAAAAGAAAACGAGAAGAAAAAACAAGCCCGAAGACAGGCAAAACAAAACCGGAAGGAAGAGAGAAAACAATCCGGTAAAGCGACCAGTTTCGATGACATGATCGCTTACGTTGATGAACATGGCATGATTACCTCGACACCGCCTGAAGAGCGGCATGATGAGGAGAAAATCGTGCAAGAGGATATACAAATTTCAATCCCCAGGCAGGAAGCTCCCGCCATTTTGAAAGGTCGGGTGGAGTATTTTGACTCGCAGAAAGGGTATGGCTTTATCAAGAATCTGGTAGGGACGGATAAATACTTTTTCCATGTCAATAATGTCCTTGTTGATATCGTGGAGAATGATATAGTAACGTTTGATTTGGAACGAGGGAAACGGGGAATGAATGCCGTAAATATTTGTACAATAAATAATCAATTGGCAGTATAAATCAATTCACATGAAAAAGAACACAAACCATTTTGAAAGATTATCGCAGGCTCAACAGGCGGAGAATGCGTTGAAAGAACATAGAAAAAGAGTTGGTGAGGTTGAGTATGTCACTATTAGCGGGCGCACGACTTTCGAATTCCCGGTCAGTTTATCTGAAGAAGAAAGAGAGATCCGCATCGAAAATTATAAAAAACGGCACAAGCCGTTAGTCTAAAGGGTCGTTTGTTCATCGGCCGTGCCGTTCGTTTCTTTTCTTTTTCGCTGGAATATTGTCGTGACGTAAGCGGTGAATATCGGGAAGAAAATCATACCCGCGGCGGCGAGAATGACGGCAAGGATTTGCCCGATCTTCGTGACCCCGAAAATATTCGACCCGACCGTGGTGACGTTCATCAGCGCCCAGTCGAAAGCGTCCCAGTATGTTTTCACGGGAGGGTTAACACCGTGTTCCATGTAGTAGAAAATGATGCTGCAAAAATAGATCGTCGTGAAAAGAATCGTCAGGTACGTGGCGAACAAATTGGTGATCCGGCTGCGTGTCATCCAACTCACGATGAGTGATACCCCGTAAATGCCTCGTGCCAGAGGGATTAACCGCAGGATTAGCCACGTGGAATGGGATATGGTGGTTGATAAACCGTACACGATATTAAGGTAAGGAATCGAGACCAGCAAGAAAAACAAGTTATGATTGAAAAAACGCCCGGTCCATCCATCCGTGTACCACCGAACGAAAAAGTCTGCCAGAAAAAGCCCGCACACCCAGAGATGGAATTTCAATATGAAAGCCTCGCTGAGAGCGTTATTCCCGTCCAGTAGTTCGATAGAGGCAACAATAATAATTGCCAAACTACCCAACAATACAAGCCCGTTGAGTATTTGCTCGAAAACTTTACTTCTTTTCATAGAAAATGGGTTTATAAGGTCCATAAGGAGGGTGTCCAAAAAGTCTTATCCAGTATCTACAAACTACCCCCTCCAACTCCCCCTGTGTAAGGGGGGGGTAGTGGGGGTAGTTGTTTAAAATTGACTTTTGGGACAGCCCCTTTATGAACTAATTGATTACTTCCACGTGATCTCCCCCGAAGACATTCACGTTTAATTTCTGTGCGATATACTTGATGGCAGCCTGTGCTTTCACCGAGTTTCCGGCCTCGTCCAGAGGGGGGGCGAAAGCGGCGATACCGAACAGTCCGGGAACAACTCCGAGTACACCGCCACCAACTCCCGATTTAGCGGGAACGCCACTGGTGTACAACCAGTCTCCCGTGTGTTCGTAGAATCCCACGGTTGCGATCAGGGAGGTGATTTTAGGAGATAACGATGGGTCGAATACCTGTTGTTTTGTCACGGGATTCAAACCGTTATTGGCAATCGTGCAGGCGGCGATGGATAATTGTTTTGCCGTTACACCCATCGAGCATTGCCGGGTGTACAGGTCTAGCGACGTATCCGGGTCATCGTAAATCCGGTTGAAATTTTTCAATAACCACGCGATAGAACGGTTATTGAAGTTCGTTTCGGATTCCGATTTATAGAGTTCATCCAGTAACTTCAGATCGCTACCGCTTAATTCCCGCATATTGTCGGTGATTGCCTTCCATTTGGCCTCACTGTTACCCACGGGTTTCACCATACTGTCAGCACTGATGGCCCCGGCGTTCACGAGCGGGGTACTCGGGTGATCGTTTTCCAGTAGAATTGCCATGATTGAGTTAAACGGCAACCCCGTGGCATCCGCCCCGATCTTGTCTAACACGGCTTGCGCCCCATACTGGCGTAAGACTAGAATTGCGGTGTACACTTTGGAGACGGATTCGATACCGAAAACGTAATTCGTGTCTCCGGCCTCGATAACTTCTCCCGACGGGAGACAAACGGATATACCGAATAAATTAGAATCAATTTTGTCTAGGAATGGAATATAATTCGCGTTTTTCCCACCCTTCAAATCCTTCACTTGTGCATGAGCCTCGTTCACTAAATTCTTGAGGTCATTGCTTGTAATTGTTTTTTTCATACCTGTGATTATAGTTTGGAATTTAAAATTTAGAGTTTAGAATGAAAGACTACCCCCTCTGACTCCCCCTTACACAGGGAGAGGATACGCTGCATTGAAACATTGTGGCGTTTTCTTGCGTTCGTTTCTCCCCCTGTGTAAGGGGGAGTTAGAGGGGGTAGTTTTTACGTTTTTTATTTTTTAGCATCCGGAGTGGCCGGGCTAGTTGAAGTCGTTGAAGTAGCCGGGGCAACCGGTTGTTCTTCCCAGTGGAACGGGGCGATTTCGGCTTTCGGGTCTTTCCATGACGGTTTACGCAAAGAGTAGATGATGAATGGAGTGGCAACAACCACGACGCACCCGATAATCAGCACGGCAAACCAGACGGTATTACTACCCACGTTGATCTGTGAAGGCGGGATGAAACTCAACACGAAAGCCAGCAAGGCCCCGCAGAATCCCAGTCCGGCGATGATCCATATCCCGACGTTACTTTTCCGGCCGATAGCGAACGGTCGATTTGCTTTTTTCATCTTGTAGCGTAACACGATAGCTCCGGAGAACATCAACAGGTACATAATCAGGTACAACAAGACGGTCAACTGCGACAATATCTGGTAGAACGACTGCACGGAAGGCATGACCACGAACAACAATGCCAAGATTGTAACAACTCCTCCTTGTACGAACAGGATGTTCTTCTGAACACCGATCTTGTTTGTTTTCTGGAAGAATGGAGGCAAGTAACCGGCTTTACCCACGGTGAAAATACCTTTTGACGGACCCGCAACCCAAGTAAGCACTCCGGCAAGCACACCGAACATCAAGGCGATAGCTATTACCGGGGATGCCCAGCTGATATGCAGGTATTTGAGATACCCGTCGAACCCGACAAGCAAACTTTGTGTCAGGTTAATGTCTTTTGCAGGAATAATCAAACCCAGCGCGAACGTACCCAGCACGAAGATAACCACGGTAATCCCGGCACCGATAAAGATCGCTTTCGGGTAGTTCTTCGATGCAGGTTCCTTCACGTCCATCACGTGAATACCCATCATCTCCATTCCGGCGTAGAAAAGGAAGATTCCCGAGGCTAGCACGAGGTTGTCAAACTTGGTCAAGTCGGGGAAGAAACCTTGGCTCATGTCCATGTTATTATGCCCGCCCGTGGAAATGTAAATAATACCGAAAACGATCAGAAGCCCGGCGGGAATAATCGTCCCGACCATGGCCCCGATCTTGGAAACTTTACCTACCCATCCCAGTCCTTTCAGCGAGATAAAAGTTGCTACCCAGTAAATAGCCAGCACGGTAACCAGCGTGAAGATTTTGTTGGATGCCAGCAGGGCATCTTCGGAGGTGTTCAAGCCGATGTACGCGATGGATACGGCCCCGAATGTCAGAACCGTCGGGTACCAGATCGTACTCTCGATCCATTGCAGGAATATTGCTAGGAAACCGAAACGTTTTCCGTACGCCTCACCTACCCAACGGAAAACTCCACCCTCTTTCTGGGCGAACATGGCGGCTAATTCGGCTGCCACGAGAGCCGTGGGAACCAGAAATACAATGGCCGCGAATAAATAGTAGAATGCAGAACTCAACCCATAAACGGCTTCTGCCGGTAGGCCACGAAGACTCACAACCGCCGCGACATTCATAATTGCGAGGGTCATCACGCCGAGTTTCATCGCAGTCCCTTTTGTGTTTGAATTTGTTGTCATCTTGAATTAATTTAGTTTAGAATTTATAATCTAGAAATTTTGGTTAGTTATATCTGTCTTGTTTGCATGGGGTAAATACGGGAGAAAAGGCGAGAAGGTTCTTTCTCGCGCCATATTTAACGTTGTATTTGTATTCCCAAAGTACTCGTATTTCGTTTAAAATAGGTGAACACAGCAAATATCCCGGCCAGTATCGTGCTGAGTAAAAACGGGAAATAGGAGGCATCCGTGGAGAATATTCCCTGTAAAATTTCGAGAATAAAAGGGTAGGTGATAATTGCCATATAATTCATGGCCATCACCAGTGCCAGTGCGAATGTTGCGTGTGATTCGGCCGTACTCGTGGATGTTTTGTCGTATATGATGGGTTGCATACACCCGTACCCCAACCCGATAAGGATAACACCGATGGTTAGCAGTACCGGCCCGCCTTTCACGAGGAAAAGCACGAAACCGAGGGCGATGGCCGCAGAGGAGCACACGTTCGTGTAACTGCGCAACCATCCGATGATGTTGTTGATAAAAAGTCCGGGAATTGTCATGGCGAGGAAAAAGACGGAAATATATGTGCCGGAAATGTCCGGGTCCTTGAATTTCAACGTTTCCATATAGATCGACAGGTTAAAGGGGACTGTCAGCACGATAAACGTGATAAAGTAATAGAGAAACATGAGCGCTACAGGCCAGTTGTGGTTTGTCGATACGGGAGTATCATTTGCAGGTTTGGCTTTTTGTGGTGTTGCCGGAGGGGCAGAGTTCAGTTTAAAAGCGAACAACAGCGAGATCCCCGACAGGCAGTACACGAGAAATGCGTAATGCCAGTTGATGTCGGCGAGAACGCCAGCAAGAAAGGTGGCGAGAACCAGCGTGATGTTGGTGATCGACGAGGCGATACCTAGTTGGCGGGTCCTGTAACGTTTCGTGAAGTTGTCAGCGATAAGTCCCGTGGAAAACGGGATGATCATCCCGGCCCCAACGCCCAAGAGGGCGCTGACAACCAGTAGTAGCCACAGGGAATTGCTGAAAGGGTAAATCACGCTGCACCCGAAGAATATTGATAACCCGATGATAAGGATTCTTTTTTTGTTAATCCTTAAAGATAATCGTCCTGCCAGCAAGATGAAGGGGACAATGATAAACGACGGGAGCGATTCGAGCATTTGCAGTTCCAAGTTGCTGGCATCCTTGAAAATGTTCTTGAGATCACCGAGAATCGGCGAGATGGCCAAGCCGGGTAATGAAGTTACCATCGATATGGAATAGATGGCAAGGAGTGCCGTGAGCGTGATCATGCCATGGCCGGTTTGTATTTTCATGTTGGTCCTGTTTAGTTTTCTGCACTATACGGGAGAAACAGGCGAAAAGATTCATACTAACTTCATTTTTCTGTCCTCACGATCACGGCTCGCCCGTCATTGAGGGTGGTGGCAAAAAGGTAGGCGGTGCCGCCGTCTTTTATCTTGCTTCGGGTACGGAGTTCGTTGACAGATAGTTTAAAGTTGCGGGTAGTGATGTTTGCTTTGGGGATGGAGCGGGAAATTTGTTTAAGCAGTTTGCTTGAAAAGTCCAGTATTTCTTTGACTTGAAATGCACGACCGGGGAAGTCTGCAACAAGATGATCCGAAGTGTAGAGGTGGCTGTGAGGGTGGAGTTTCTCCAGCCCGTAACGGTTGGCAACGAGTTTAAAGGCTCCGCTTTTGAGGACGGAACTATTCGGTTCATAAAGGTAGGAGCCGATATGACTCATGTAGCGAGGTTGTGCGTCCTTTTCCTCTTCCAAGAGAAAGGAAAAGTATTGCTCCGTGTCGGTAGCAAAATTCACGGTGTGAATGTTCACCGCTTGATTTATCGGGGTTTTATCCAGCACGAATAAAAGTTCCTTACACTCGTTGCGGACGGAAACCACATGCACGTCGGTGGTTTCGGGTAGGAGTTGCAGGACTGCGGAAAGGTCGGCCATGGGGGAGATTTTGATGATCAGGCGTTGACCTTGTTGTAAAAGTGTTTCCTTGATTTCCAGTACGTTCGGGGCATAATCGGTCAGGGCGAACACCCGCTTGTTATCGGTTGTCCGGCGGGCGGGATCAACATAGTACGTGTCGGCAATAACTTGGCTGGCCACGGTTGTCGCGTCAGCGTGAATAACCTCGATGTTGGTCGCTCCCAGCGCTAGGAAATTGGAACGAGCAGCCTCGCAGTACGATTCATCGCGCTCCACGTATGTCACTTTATCTACTTGCCGGGAAAAGAAGTACGTGTCGACGCCCAAGCCACCCGTGAGGTCGCAGAGAGAGTTACTGGTGGCGAGTCGAGCCTTGTAGGGAGCAGTTGTCTCGGATGAGCATTGTTCGGTGGATAGCTTGGACGGGTAGAAGATGTCCCGGCAGGCATACCACGAGGGAAGTTTCTCCTTGATATTCTCCCGGGCTTGAATTTGTTCCACGGCCAACACGACACGATCATCCGGGTACTCGTTTTTCTTCCATAGTAACTGATCCGGATTGTCGTCCAGATGCTCTCGGATGAAACGGGATATTTCGGGATTTAATGGCATGTTCGATCGTGTTAAACAAATTATCAATGGTCGGTAGCGCCTGACTTTGCTTTATACAAGGGATCGTAGGGGAGCGAGAACCAGAACGTGGAGCCGCATCCCAGTGTGGATTTAACCCCGATTTCCCCGCCCAGTTTTTCAACGATACTCTTGCAGATGGACAAACCCAAGCCTGTACCTCTCGCAAAGGTATTTAATTTTATAAAACGATCGAAGATTTGTTCTTGATTCTTTGTCGAGATCCCGATACCCGAGTCTTGCACGTGGAATCGGATGTACTTTTCCGAGAGAGTATAACCCACGTGAATGTAACCGAATTCCGTGAATTTAATCGCATTGTTGATGAAGTTTGAAAGAATCTGCGTGATGCGGTTTCTGTCACTGCAAATGGAACAATGAGGTTCGTGTTCCTCGAATGATAACGTCACGCCCTGAGGGACTTTCATAGCATGAGAACAGATGATTTCTTCGCATAGGTCATTCACGTCCACTTCGGCAAACGTGACCTCGTAGGTTCCCGCCTCGATTTTGGAGAGGTCAAGTATATCAGAGATGAGTTGCAATAAAAGTTCGTTGTTTTTCTGTATCACGGAGATGTATTGTTCCCTTTCCTCGATGTTGCTCGTGTCAGCCAACAAGTTGGAGAAACCTACTATCGCATTGAGAGGGGTACGGATTTCATGGCTCATGTTAGCCAAGAAGGCCGATTTCAAGCGATCAGCCTCTTCGGCTTTCAGCTTGGCAGTAATGAGTTTACTTTCTGTTTCTTTTAGTTCCGTGATGTCAAGATTTAGCCCGATGAGTTCAATAATGCCTTTCTGCGGATTGTATTCTTTCACTTTGAAACGTATACGCATCCAGCGCCAGCTATCCTCGAATTGGATACGTACCTGCCCGGAGAATGACTGTTCCTCCCCGTCCATGACGTTTTGGAAAAACGTGGCGAGACATTGGAGATCATCCGGGTGAGCATGCTCGTAGGCTTCCATGATATTGTTGATCTGGCGGGGTGTCTGGTTTAGATTATGAAACCAAACGTCCGAACCCAAAAAGTTGTTACTTAGCGGGTTCCAGCGGCAAATACCTACTTTGGAGAATTCCGCGATGTCATTGAACAGGGTTTCAAAGTCTTCAATTTTGCGGTAAGCCTTGATGGCTTCCGTGTTGTCGATGACGATGAGCAGGTAGTTTTCTATGTTATTGTCGGTATCATAGAGACAATTTCCTTTTACCGTCAAGTTTCTCGTTCCCTCGTATTTCGTGTTGTAGTAGGTTTTATTCACGTTCGTGAATTTGTATGTCAGCGGGAATGTGATTTCCTTGCCCTGCCGTAACATTTCGAGGTGTTGCTGGGGAAGATTCGGATTTTTAAATAGATTAACTCCCAGTACGTCTTCTTTGTGTTCGAAGCCAAAGATTTCGCTTTCAACGTCATTTAGAGCGATTAAGGTTCCATCTTTATCATAGATTTCGATACCGACGGGTATGTTTTTGTATATGTTGTGTAAGGTTTCTTCACTACGGCGAAGGGCCTCGATCGTTTTCATCCGTTCTGAGATGTCCGTGAACAAAGCGACGACTTCTTGTTGACCTTGTAAGTAGATCAAGATATGATACTGGCGTCCTGTATTTGCTATTAGTCGATTGGTTTCAAGTACTTTGCCGCTTGAAACGACTTGCTGCAACACTTCCAGTTCTTCGGGTTTGTTCGCGTTGAAGTCTTTAGCAGTATGACCGATATACGAACCGATTGGCGATGCTGTTATATTGTAAAAGGCGGGATTCGCATCCAGATATTTGTAATCGGTTACTTTGCCGGAATGATCATATAAGATTTGCATCCGTAGGTAACCGATTGGCATATGATCGTAAAGGCTCTTGAAATACTCTCTTTCCTGTTGGGCTTTTTTCTCGGATGCCCGTAATTCGATACAGATGTTGATGATGTTGGAGATGGCTGAAAACCATTCCTTGTCGATCATGCTCCAAAGGCGGGGTGTGTTTACAATGTCTATCCCCATATACCCCCAAATACCTTGTGCGGATAGAAGTGGGAATACCATGAGGGAGGCAATATTCTGACGGGCCAAAGTTTGCTTGTCGCTTATGGCTTCCGGTGGCATCTCATCTAGGTTGTTGATGATGATAGGCACGTTGTTGAACATTTGTTTACTCCACCACTGGTTGTAGTTGATGTCCATATCCTGCAATGTGTCGATCTCCGGGGAAACTCCTTCCCGGGTAGCTTCGTAGATACAACTTTGTGTACCTTTTGCCTTGTCGTACTGGAATATATAAGTGCGGTCCCCGTTAAATTGCTGTAATAAATCTTTCAGCGTGTCCGTGATGACTTTTGGGGTGTCTGCACTTTTTAAGAAGTTTGATAGGGATTGAGACAGGGCAAATTGCCGGACCAGTAATTCCTTTAAACGGGAGTCTTCCTTGTTTTTATAAAGGGATGTATTCGTTTCTTCATCAAGTATTTGGGAAAATCCGATGGCGATAATCGTGTTGTCTTCCCGCACTATTTTGTTGCCCAGCTTGGAATGAATCCATAATTCTCCATACTTTGTTTGGATCGGGAATATTTCGTCGTAGAAATTCTGTGTCCGGATGTGGATGAACGAGGAAGAGATACGTTGCCTGTGTTCCACGTTGATGATGTTTAGGAACTCTTCTACGGTCATGGTGTTTTTAGATAGATCGAGTATATCCATGATGTAGTCTGAACAAATGATTTCGTGAGTGTTGAAGTTTACCTTCCACCAGCCGATTTTTGCTGATTTTTGTAGTTCGTGGAGTATAAACTCTTTCTCTTGTAAATCTTCTAATTCATTTACCGGAATTGCGGTATTCTTGTTTTCCGACATGATCGACTCTATTTAGTAGTGATAGTTACGCTTTTTTGACGTTTTCCTGTTCCACGGGCAAAAATAGGCAAATTTTGCATAATAGCCATGATTTAGGGGTAAAAACGAAATATTATAACTGGTATTTTACAAGTTTTGACAAAAGGGGGATCTTCTGTTTTTTTATTTGGATTATTAGCGAATTCAATGTTCCTTTGCGATGGAAAAATAATGAAGACGTGTTAGAGCGATTAAAAACATGGATGTTGCCTTTGGCGATGTTAAGTGGGGGTATATTTTACTCTTTTTTCAGCTTGTTTTCTTTCTTGACTCCTTACTTGATTTCCGTGATGCTATTAATCACGTGTTGTCGTTTGTCGATCAAGGAAATGCGTTTTACCCGGTTACACGCGTGGATGCTTGTAGTTCAGGTCGTGGGTAGCGTGTGCGTGTACGCCGTGTTATGCCCTTTTGATGCCTTGTTGGGAGAGGCTATGATGATTTGCGTGTTGGCTCCAACGGCCGTGGCCGCAACGGTTGTCACGGGGATGCTGGGCGGGAGTGTGCCATGTCTGGCCGCTTACACGTTAGTGAGTAATTTGTGCGTGGCAATCGTGTCACCCGTGATCTTCTCTCTCGTGGGGACCCAAGGGGAAATGTCTTTCAGTGCGTCTTTATGGTACGTTTGCCGGCAGGTTGGGCCGTTGTTACTTTTGCCGCTGGCCGGGGCATGGATCTTGGAATATTTTATTCCTTCAGCACATAAGGTGTTGAAAAGTCATCAAAGTATTTCTTTCTATTTGTGGTCGTTCAGCCTGACAATCGTGGTCGGGAAAACGGTGTCTTTCATCATGCAGCAGGATAGTAAAAACTACGGGGAAGAGTTTTTAATCGCTTTTGCCGCGTTGTTATTGTGTATCGGACAATTTGCGATCGGGCGTTGGATCGGTCGTCGACATGGTGAGACCATTGCAGGGGGCCAAGGATTGGGACAGAAAAACACGATTCTGGCTATATGGATGGCGCAAGTGTATCTTTCGCCTCTTTCTTCGATAGGACCTGCCGCTTATGTCCTTTGGCAGAATAGTATCAATAGTTGGCAGTTGTGGAAGAAGAGAAAGAGGGAAGGAAAAGTATGACAATGTTGTATTGATTTGCCTTGTTATTGGAACAAAATGGAATATTATTGTAGCATATTTGGAAATGTAGCGAAAATATGCTAACTTGTGTCCGGGTATTTGTGGGGAAAGTGAGAATACAAAATATAATGAGAATGGAGTATGAGTAAATGGAATGTAGTGCATACAGTTACGTTTTTGCAGGATGCTTACATGATCAAGTCTTACTTGGAATCGGCTGGAATCGAGACTTTGATACCGGATGAGTTTACCGCACAGGTGAATAATTTCTATACCACGGCGATTGGTGGTGTGAGACTGATGGTACGCACAGAGGATTTGGAATCGGGGGTGGCTTTGTTAAAAGAGGGCGGGTACATTAATCCCGAAAATTCGGTAACGGATGAGGAGATTTTGATCGTGGGAGCAGATAGTTCCACGGATATGACTTGTTGTCCGTTCTGTGGTTCCGAGAATATCGGTAAAAGAAACACGCCGGGAATGGCGATGGTGATTCTTTATTTCTTGTTGTCGGCGTTATTTCCGATATTCCGGTCGGCAAACAAGTGTTTTGATTGTGGTAAGATCTGGAAATTTAAAAAGATAAGACAATGATGAGTGAGGTTAAATTGGCGAATATTGATGGTAAGGAATTACGGAGAGAGCTCGAAATTTTGTTCGAGGATAAGGAGAAAAGAGTGTTTTTCATGCAGATGTTGGCAACAAGTGTCAAGGAGACAAACGAGTTGCTGAACGTGGTGACTTTGATGCTGGAATCCCCGGAAATATTACAGAATCCCGAGTCCAAGATGAAGATATGTGAATTTCTGAAGAAACATAAGGGTATTATTGCCGATTTATCAGAGAGTATGAAAGTGTTTTTATAGTTTGATTTCAAGATTTGTTTATAACAGCTTTCACTTTTTTCTTTTTGTTTATCAATGCGAATCCTGCAATGATTAATACGAGGGCGATCGGGTCGTGCCATGAGAATTTCTGGAGGCCGAGCGATATTGACACGATGGCTCCGGTGATGGGGAGGAGGTAAATATACACGCTTTCCACGAAGGGCGAAATGTATAGCAGGGCTTTCAAGTTTAGGAAGTAAGCTATCATCGTGGCGAAAATAAGCACGAAACCGAGTTCCAACCAGATATGTACGGGGGCCTCTGACGTGAATAGCGGGGCTTCGAGGGTTTGATGCAAGCCGAAGGGAAGTACGAGGATAAAGGCTGCCAAGCTCATCCAGCGCATCACGATAACCGAATTGAATTTTTGGGTGTAGGGTTTGATTAATATGAGATAGAGTGCGTTGAAAACCGAGGCGACGAAGATCAGAACGTCTCCTGTGAATGAGTCTTTCACTGCTCCGGCGTGCGGGGTAATTGAAACGTAAAGAGTTCCCGCGAGTCCCAGAACGATACCAATGGCTTTGTAGCGATTGAAGTCCGCGTGAAGAATCAGTACGGCGAGTGCAATTACGATAATAGGTTGCACGGTACGGATAACAAAAGCATCCACGGGACCCGTGATGTTCAAGCCGTTGATGTATAGTAGTAAGTTACCCCCGATGCCGAGCAGACCGCCCAGCATCATCATGAGGATGTCTTTTCTTTTGGGTTTTGCCTGTTGTTTATTTGCCGGGATAAAGAGGGAGATGATCCAGAAACCGAAAGCCATGACCGTGCAACGAATTAACACGAGACCATGAGGACCGATCCATTCCGGCATGAGGATCTTCATGAAATTCGTGTTAAAGCTATATATGACAATTGTTGACAAGACCATGAGATGCCCGATGATCTCTTTTGGCTTTTGAGTTGTTTCCATTCGTGTCGTTTTTTCGTGATAAACGGAAACTTCCCGGATAAGGTTTGAGTCGGTCTTGTAAATTATATTAAAAACTCAAACACTTGGTCGTGGTGGTGGATAATGTATTACTTGTGCATATCCAGTGCAACATCACCTGCCGGAATCGGTTCTTTTCTTATAGAGAAATGGAAACGAGTTCCACGTCCTTCAGAAGAGGTAAATTGAATGGTTCCGCCCATCGCCTCAATGTATGCCTTACAAATAGATAGACCCAGTCCGGGGCCGTCGGTAAAGGTGTTTGCCTTATAGAATCTCTCGAAGAGGTACGTGTGTATTCTGGGCGGCATTCCTAAGCCCGTGTCTTCCACGATGAAGTTAATCATATTTTGTTCTTCATCCACGGAATAAGCGAGTTTGATGTGTCCTTTGTTTGTGAATTTCTGGGCGTTGGACAGGAGATTGAGAATTACCTGATATAATTTTTGTTGATCCGTGTACACCAAGAGATTCGGGGAGTCTCCTTCCAAATACAATTCCACGTTCGGGTGGGTGTTGTTCATTCGAAGAAGGATAATATCCTGAAAAAACTCGTGCAGACAGAAGGTTGCCATCTGTAAATCGATCTTGTGCGCATCGATCCGGGCCAGCCGCAACACGTCATTTGCCAGATGCGAGAGTTGGTCGGAGTGTTCGTATATAAGATTCATGTACTCGTTTTGCTGGTTAGGTGTCAGTGTTTTATCCGTGCTTACTAGGTTGGTCCAGCCTAAGATGCAGTTTAACTGGTCGTTAATTTCGTTACTCAGTTTTTCGAGAAACGTGAATTTTGACTTTTCAATCCGTTCTGTTTTGGCCAAAGCATCTTGTAAGCGAATTTGAGCCTGTTTGAGTTCCGTGATGTCATGAATGGTAATTAACATTTCCGGACGGTTGTGAATGTTCATGTATGAACCGGAAACGGCAACATTGCATTTGAAGGTTTTCTTGTCTGATAGACGCAGGCTTACAGTGGTTTCCAAGTTAGAAAAGTCCTTTTTCGTTTTAAAGGCTTCCGTTACTGCCTGTCTGATGGGACAAGCCTTGCAAAGTTCTCCGTTGCCGCAACCTTTATTCAGGGAATTGACACAATTAAGTAGTTCCCCGACTCTTTTAGGTTGTCCAGAGTCCTCGGTGTCTGTGATCGCGTAATAGTTCGTTTTCTCCACGATAAAGTTCCTGTCAATGACAAGGATATAGGACTTTATGTGTTGTAAAATAAAATTGAATAGTGCCTCAGAAGTTTTGATTTCTCCTTTTTTGTCGCTAATAATTTGTTTCGCCTGTATATACTTGTATAAAATAAACAGGATTACACATATTAGTATCGCGATAATGATGTTATATTTCATGCTACACACTTCTTGTAATTCACCACAAAGTTGTTAAATTTTACCGATGTTCCAAAGGATAGAATTATAAATTTCTATATTTTTTGGAAAATTGTTCTGTCGCAAACAATCCTTTTTTGCAATATTTTTGTTTTTCGTTCTGATGTGCAGGTGTTTGCCAGTAGGGAAGATGGCATTAAAGTAGATCTTCGTATTCTTTATGACGGGCCACGTATATGCGGGCAAAAGGACAGGTGATGATAACCTTCAAGTGATTTTCCCGTGCATAATCCAACGTTTCTTTCACAAGTTTGGCCCCGTAGCCTTTATTTTGCAAAGGTTTGGGAACGAATGTGTGTAAGATGTTGATCCCCCCGTCAAAGGGTTTGTATTCTACGACGGCCGAACTCCCGTTTTCGGTGAATTCGAACATATGTCTAGTTTTATCATGTGTAATTTCCATGTTTTGAGTGTTTTTGAGTTTATAAATTTCTTATATATACGATAAAAGAGCAGGTGCAGTTTCAAACTTTTTATTAAAAATTATTTGTTGGGGAAAGGAGATTAGCCGGGACGTGGTGTATACTGGCGGTGCAGCCTTGATTGCTTATGATAAATTATATGTTTTGAGATGTTGATTATGAGAAATTTGATGATTATTTTTTGGTTTATAACCTATTTTCACGAACCGAGGGGTGGATTTCTCGGATAATTGTATAATTTTATAGCGCTCCCGTGTGGATGTGGCACGAGTGAGTGCGTGAATCATAATTATTTATTTAATACATTATAAGTCATGAAACAAACATTGACATTTAACCTTTCCACGATCGCTTCTACGGAAAGTAAAATTAAGGTCGATTATTTCGACACGAGCGTAGAGGCGTTCGATAACGGAGAATATTTGCAGTCGTTCTATGCTTTATTGGACTATGTGAACGACGAATTCCGTGAGAAATACGGGAACGCGAAAGGAACGGAATTTAATATTCCTCATGGTTCGATCGTGGTGAATATAAAGATCGAGAATGATTGGTTGTTGATTCACGCTCCGTTTCTCTCTTTGCCGGAGAAGAATCGTATTCCCTTATTACGGCAGGTTGCAGGCCTGAATTTTAACGCTATGGATCTGGCTCAAGTTGAGTTAAAAAAGGATCGATTGGCATTCGAGTACACTTGCCCGCTGGCATTGGCAAATCCTTACAAGATTTATTATATTCTTCAGGAGATTTGTAACACGGGAGACAAGTATGATGACGAGTTCGAGACCAAGTTCGGGGCTCAACGGATATATGAACCGAAAGTAACTCCTTTTGACGATGAGACGCTGAACACGGTTTACGAGGTGGTACAATTGAGTTGTAAGGAGTGTATGGATGCCGTGAAGGATTTCGAGGCGGACCGGAAATACGGGTTCGCGTGGAACGTGCTGGATACGACAATATTGAAGATATTGTATTACGCTCACCCGCAGGGACAGTTGTTGAACGACTTGAATAAGGCCGTTTCCGAGATGGATCGGGAAGATATTCCGCTGCCGGAAGTGGTGAATTACGGGAAGTCTGTCATTGCCCGCTTGCAGGGAATGACGAAAGAGCAATGGGCTGAGGATTTGTACTACGTGGAGACCTTTATTTCGGATAAACGTCGTTCTAATTTGAAGAATATTCAGGAGAATTTCGAGAATTCATACAATCGTGCGACCCAAGCGTTTGAAACAGGTGATTACATGACATGTTGCTTGATGATTGTTTACAAGTTCTACGAGATGTACTATTATAATAACGTGCAGGATGACGTGAATGCGGTTGTGGTTCGTGCCTTGGAAAAAGCTTCCGCCAAACCTTGGGATGAGGCTGCCCCGATCTTACATGCTGCCATGGATAATATCATGGAGGGAGAGTTGGAACCGGATGATGACGACGACGAGGAAGGTGAATTTGATATGTCCCAGATGATGCAGGGTATGCAGCAAATGATGCAACAAGGAATGCAACAAGCGGCACAAGCCATGCAACAGGGCGGTGGAATGATGGAGTACGTGCAGAAGGTGCAGGAGTTGCAGCAACAGCTAGCTGCCGGACAGGTGAGTATGGAAGATTATATGTTGAAGGTACAACAGTTAGCCGCCACTTATATGGGAAACGGTCAGCAACAATAATGAAATTTAATGATTATGGAACAGAATATTTTTAACGCTGTATATAAGGTCAATCATGCCGGTGGGTCAGGCAGTTGTTTTTACTTGAAAAATTATGACCTGTTCGTGACGAATTACCACGTGGTGGACGGTTTCCGCGAGGTTGCCCTGCAAGATAACGACAAAAATCGTTTTTACGCTAGAGTCGTGTTGGTGAACCCGGCAAAGGATATAGCCTTTTTAAAGGCTGAGGGGGATTTCTCCGCCCTACCGGAAATCGCTTTGTCTGCGTTAGATAGCGTGTCTATCGGGCAGAAGATCAACGTGGCAGGTTACCCGTTCGGGATGCCGTTCACGGTAACCGAGGGAACCGTGTCGTCCCCAAGGCAGTTGATTAACGATAGTTATTATATCCAGACGGATGCCGCCGTGAATCCGGGAAACAGCGGGGGACCGATGTTCAATGACCGGGATGAACTGGTAGCAATCACGGCAAGCAAAATCACGGATGCGGATAACATGGGATTCGGTATTCCGGTGACGGCTTTACGTGAGTTATTGGAACAGATCGGTGATCTGGATACAAGTGTATATAACGTGCAATGTAACAGTTGTGACGAGTTTATTTCCGATGAAGAGGAATATTGTCCGTCATGCGGGGATAAGTTGCCGTCGAATGTTTTCCAGGAACGTTCATTGACCGACTTGGCAGTTTTCTGCGAGGAAGCTATTCAGGCTATGGGAATTAATCCCGTGTTGGCCCGTGTCGGTTACGAGAGTTGGGTGTTCCACAAGGGAAGTTCTGAGATCCGTATGTTCGTGTACCAGCGTTCTTACCTGTTCTGTACTTCACCGATCAACGTGTTACCGAAGAAGAATCTCGAACCCGTGTTGACGTACTTGTTGAATGCAGAGGTGAAACCTTATCAATTGGGATTGGACGGTAATCAGATTTATCTGTCTTACCGGATTCATATCTCCGACATCTTCTCTGATTTTGCAGACGAGGTACAGAAAAATATCACGAATATGGCATTCAAGGCAGATGAGCTGGATAATTACCTGATGGATACTTTCGGGTGTGAATTGTCCGAGTATGCCAAGAATGACGCTTGATAGAGGAAAATATATTGAGTCAAGGAGGCTGTTCAAAAAGTCACTTTTTCAACAACTACCCCCACTAACTCCCCCTTGCACAGGGGGAGTTGGTGGGGGTAGCTTGTAGATACTGGATAAGACTTTCCGAACAGCCTCTTTGTATAAAGTAAAAAAATGATGAAGACAGAGAAAGAGAAGATGCTTGGCGGGGAGTTGTATAACGCCATGGACCCCGTACTATACGCGGAGAGGAGTCGGGCTAAAGAGTTGTTGTACGATTATAATCATACCCGGCCTTCCGAGAAAAAGATCAGGGAACGTATCTTGCGGGAATTATTAGGAAGTACAGGGGATGATTTTCTGATTGAACAGCCGTTTAATTGTGATTACGGGTATAATATCCGCATCGGGGAGAATTTCTATGCGAACGTGGGGTGTACGATTCTCGACGTGGCTCCCGTGACGATTGGTGATAACGTGATGCTTGCCCCGAACGTGAACATATACACGGCAGGTCACCCATTGGATGCGGAGATTCGTAATTCGGGGTTGGAATACGCTTATCCGGTAAATATCGGGAATAATGTCTGGATTGGGGGAAACGTGACGATTGTACCGGGAGTAACTATTGGTGCTAATACGGTGATCGGCGCGGGGAGTGTTGTGACGAAGGATATTCCGGCTAACGTGGTTGCCGTGGGAAATCCTTGTCGGGTTGTCCGGGAAATTCCAAAATAGAGATGATTGTGTATATAATTGTTGTATCTTTATCTGCAAAATGAGAATATGGATAAAGTAATTTTAACCCAAGAGAATATAGAACAGGAACATATTTGTTGTGCCATGTCTGACAAGAAAAGTGCTGAGGGAGTGGAGGCCAAGAAAGAGTGGTTGGCGTGTCGTATGGAGGAGGGATTGAAGTTTGTCAAACTGAATGTCCGGGGAAAAGTTTTCATCGAGTATTTACCGGCTGAATATGCTTGGGTACCTATCGAGGCGGACGGCTATACTTTTATCAATTGCCTGTGGGTGGCCGGATCGTTTAAAGGACACGGATACGGTCGGGAGTTGTTGAAAACGTGTGAAGAAGATGTTGCGGGTACAAACGGTGTGGTCGTGATGGCAGGGAAGAAGAAGTTACCGTATCTTTCGGACAAGGCTTTTTTCATCAGGCACGGGTACGAGGTGTGTGATTCGTATGTTCCGAACATCGAATTATTGGTAAAACGGTTCAGACCGGATGCACCGTTTCCTCGTTTTAAATCGTGTGCCTCTGCCGGTTTGGGCGATGATGTTAAGGGAATAGATATATTTTACACGGCACAATGTCCTTTTACGGTGCCCTATATCAAACTACTAGATCCGGTTATTCAATCTTCAAGTGTTCCCGTGCGGGTACACCCGATAATGACTCGTGAAATGGCACGGGATCATCGGGCGCCGCTCACCACGTATAGCGTGTTCGTGGATGGGAAATTTTATACCCGAGAAGTTCTTACTCCGGCAAAGTTACAGAAACTACTGGAGGAGCAGTAAGTTCCGGTTTGGAGGCGTGGTAAATTACAGGTCTGTTTCTACCGTGTCTTTTTTGTCAATGTAATTGGAGAAACGGAATTCCGGCATACCGAGGGCCATAGCGGCATGAATCGTGCCGTTTATTCCCAGCATATTAGCGAGAGTTCCCTTGTTTTCCTGATGGATGGCAGTGCAAACGAATCCCATGTAGAATTGGTTTACCCCGAGACATTCCGCCATGAGTGACCCGTTCTGATAAGCCAGATTTGCGTCTGCGCTCCCGAAACGACTGGTTTTGGGCGTGTGGATAAACAGGGCGGCTGTGGCTCCCCGCAGAATCATGTCGTGTCCGTTGGCATACTCCCGGTTCAGGCGGTCAAACACGGGCAGGTAACGGTAGGCGTCCGGCATAATTCGTTTCAAGATGGGTTTTAGTATCGGGTTTTTCAATTTCTTGGCGGCCGAGTTAAATACGTCTAGCGTGAAACGGCTGATTGCGTCCAGTTGTTTGGGATCGGTTACCAGTGTGAAGTGTACTTGTTGCATATTACTTGCCGTTGGAGCACGATGGGCGGCCTCGATGATTTGTTCCAGCATCTCTCTGGGAATCGGTCTGGTTGAAAATGCCCTGTTCGAACGGCGGGCTTTGCACACGAGCATCATTTGTTCAGGGGTGGGGTAGTCACTGTATTTGAACGCGTGTACCTTTTCAGGCGGGAATTCGGAATGAAGTACCGAGTTGGTAGGACACACTGCCACGCAATGCCCGCACGCGATGCAGTTTTCTACGTTTTGTACTTTTACTGCGGAGCCTTTTGTTTCCTGTGTGATGATCTGTGAAGGGCATACTCGTGCGCACTTGCCGCATTTAATGCAGGTACTCGTGTTGATACTTAATTTTCCGTCCATGATTCTGTCATTTTGCCTGTGTTAATAATACGTTGTATTGTTTACAAAAATAATGAATATTCTTTAACTTTGGAATCGTAAATTTGAACTAACCGGGGTATTATATGAAACAGATCGTTTTAACATTGGGGGCACCGAATGATGAACAGGGAAATTTAAGCCCGATGGCGGTGGATCGGCTAGAGTGTACATTAGGGCTTTATCTTCATAATGATGGTGTGAAGATTCTTTGTACCGGGGGATTTGGTGAATCCTTCAACACGACCAATCATCCTCATGCTTATTATTCAAAACGTTTTTTGATCGAGCGAGGGGTAAGGGAAAGTGATTTCTTGGAATTTGCGCTGACCACGAATACGGTGGAGGACTTCCGGATGTCAAAGCCGATAATCGAGCGGGAAAGGCCGGATTTGTTGTTCATTGTTACTTCTGATTTTCACATGGAGCGGGTGAAATTACTACATGGTCTTATTTTGAACTATCCTCACGTGGTTTTTATCCCGGCAAAATCAAGTCTGTCGGGAGAAGAGTTAGCTCCTTTGGTTTTACACGAGAAACTTGCCGTCAAGAGTTTACGGGATCGGGATTTTAAACTGTATTAATTGGGATGGATATTTTTAAGAAAAAACAAATTCTTTCTTTTGTGAATTTAAATTTTCCTTTATCTTTGCATCCGCATTTGGAGAGGTGGCAGAGTGGTCGATTGCGGCGGTCTTGAAAACCGTTGTACTG
>NZ_JAHZBP010000015.1:0-95108 GCF_019423355.1 Butyricimonas sp. | reverse complement strand
CACGTGATTTGTAATCTCGGGGTCGTTGGTTCGAATCCGACAAGAGGCTCAAAAGAAGGGAAGAAAAGTGAGTAAGTTCTTTTTTAAGTTGCTGTTGTAGCTCAGGGGTAGAGCACTTCCTTGGTAAGGAAGAGGTCATGGGTTCAAATCCCATTAACAGCTCAAAGGTGGCAGTCAATAAATTGGCTGCTTTTTTGTTTTATTATACTATCATTCAGATAGTTACACTAAACAAATCCTTATCATACAGGACATTGTAATTCAATGTAAGATCAAATAACTACTCGTGATTTCTAAAGTCGAACATAAAAAAGGACGATCCCCAGAGTTTTTTATAAAACCTTCGGGGATCGTCTATTTCTAACTCAGATTCCTTCGCTAAGAATTATTTTACTTTCTCGTAGATATAAAGTTCATGAATTTCTCCGGTATACCCTTCTTCCTTGAACGGACCTTGTGACATACCAAGAACGATTAATGTACCACGATTATTTAAAACAACCAAATCATCATTTACCGGGTCAATTGAAAGACCTTCAATCTCTCCAGAACGACGGAAATCACTCATCTCACGAAACAACTCAACTCTTCCGGCTTTTGCCCCTGCAGCAATTTTACCTTTACGCATTACAGGCTTTCCGTTTTTGTCAAGTTTCACACTGAACGGAGTATCTTTAACCACTTCAGTTCCTTCCTGCAAACCGGTGAAATGCACTTCCGTAATGTCAGCAACATAAATATTATCTGGAATATTATATAAAGATTCTCCATCATCTGAAGTGAAAAGCATTTTCCCGTCAGCGATAAAGATTCCTTGGCACCAGTAGGGAGTCGGACGACATTGCATTTTCGTGTAGTATTGTCCTGTTTCAAGACTATAGCAATACACGTAACGACTATCCACCCAGTCAGACATCCAAACCATATTTTTCTCACGATCAACAGCAAGCCCAGACACCTCTACCTGTCCTGATTCAGGAGACCAAGGAAGATCACGTTTCCATTTTAAAGTCTCTGCGTCATAAATTGACACGGCAATATTGTAACCACGTCCGTATTCGAATTTCTCGATACCGCAATAGATCTCTCCATTGTACACGTCAATATCCCCAAAGTGGTTAGCAATTTTAGGATTCTGGAACGGTTGATCGTTCTTCATGACAAGATTACCTTGCTTATCATACTTATAAAGAACTTTGGTGTCGGAAACATAATAATAGTTACTGTCGATAGCAATTCCTTGACGTCCTGCCACGGGAATAACTCTTTTCAATCGATACTCAGTTCCCAGATGTTGGGCATTTGCAGACATTCCTACAAAAAGTAATGCCAGAGCGAAAAATAATTTATTCATAATCCAATAATTTAATTTGTTGGTAAAAAGATTAAGTATTATTAGAATTTAAGAAGACACATGATTTGCAAGCTATTACCCGTACCAGTTCTTGTTCCAGCATCTTTTACCTTGTCAGGATAAGCCGAAATGGTATAATTTACCTGGAACTTAACATCCTTGATTATTTCATAGGTACAACCTAAAAGGAAGTTATCCTTGTTGTTTGCAGAAGTCTTGGCTGCTTTGTCACGGTACATATCATAACGTACAACCGGTAAGAACTTACCAATCTTATACGCTGCAAGCACATAAAAACCATCTTCCTTCACGTTAGCATCATCACTTTGAATATGGCCGTATTCTGCACGAACATCAAGACCATTCGGATCATAATACCAAGCACCGGTGATAAAACGATTCATCGGAAGATAATCCTTCGCATCTCCATTTTCGTTCAAACCTTTATATTCTCCCCAATTGTAACAACCGATGATACGCAATTTCTCTACCGGACGGATTGTAATACGACCCACAAGATCTTTCGATTTATTGTCATCGTTCAATGTCGGGAGATAACCGTTCGTCAATGATAACTGATAACTCAGATAGCTAAATTTTTGATCTTTGCTTTTGAAAAGGTCTCCATAAGCCATCACTCCAAGATCACGACCATAATCAATAAGATCTGCAGAAGAGATCGCATTACGACACACCATACGGTAACAGATGTTCGAGAAATCCACGGTCTCTAAAGTAGACGGAGAAATATCATAATTCTCGAAACCAAGCGGCAAATAATATTGACCTGCACGGAAATGCAAAGCATCAGTGATATGAGCATTAACAAAAGCGTCCATTACCGTGATCACTTTTTTCTTGTAGGCAGAGTTATCAACCGATCCGGAGAAACACTCCAACTGGGCACGGAAATCAAAGGTTTTTGAAACTTTTTTATCAATGATCAAACGCATACGTTTCAATTGGAATGATGATCTGTTATCCCCATTCTTGTCCCCCCAGTTATAACCGGTTTGAATATAACCAGAGAATTTAGGCAATATCGAAAGAAGTTTATTTACTTGTTTTGTAAGGTCGTCGTTATTGGCTTGTGCGACCTCGCTTTTCGTGTTAGAAGGTTCGTCTTTATCAGACTCGGCCCGGACAATTGTACATACAAAAAGGGCACAACATAACACCAATACATTTAATAAATAGTTTTTTTTCATAATGACATAAATTAAGTTTATTGTAACTATGCGGGATAATTCTTCACAGAATTATTCTTTAGGATTAATCACATTTTCTCTGATTCCCCACTCTGAAGTATGGAAACGCACTTTCGGATTTCGGACATCATTGCACCGAACAATAACGGCTCCTTCTTTTTCCCAGTACCCTTTCACCGTTAGACCATGCATCGGACCGTCTTCCGGCCCCCGGACAGTTTTATCATCCGGGTTCACCACAATCTTCAAACCACAAGACTGGTTTAGCATATCCATGTCTCCCCGGCTATTTCCCCCCACTACAAGTGGACGAGTTTTAATGAAAGTCGGGATAACATTCGCTTTCCCATCATCTTGCGGAATCGGTAACACGATCTCATTTGTCAACACCCCATCTACCACGACAGACTTCATCCCGAGAATATTTACTTCGGGGATTCCCAATTCCTCTGATAAAAATTTTTGATATAAAAACTCGGGAGAAGCTGTCAATATCCAAACCTCAAATCCATACTCTTTCAAATTAGCTATAAGCTGTTTCATTTCCGGGTAAAACTTTCCTTGATATGACTCCACATAGCAATCATACCCCAACTTTGCCACTTCCTCCGGAGTCATTCCCGCCAAAAAGTGGGCACGATCTTCGACATAAACCTTCCCCACGTTATTACCGTCTTTTACCATCCGATTCAAAATAGCCATTTTTTCCTTGGAAACCTTATCATTTTTGCCCTTATAATATTTATCGGCATAACGATATAAAGCTTCATCCGCCAAATAGTGTGGTGCTTGCCCGATCACAGTTCCATCCCCGTCGAATACCGCTACTTTACGAATATTCATGGTTAAAGTCGTATTCAAGAATGTTTCAATTCTCTCATTAATTTCCTTTGACCACCCTTTGATCTCCCGGTAAGTCTGCGCGTAAATCGAGGACGTAATGAATAGCAACAATATAACCACTATTCCTTTCGTCAAATGTTTTGTATTCATACAATTTATTTTTTATTGTTGATCAGAATAATTCTATTTCTTCACCTCAATAAGGCATCATTATTTTCTATTTTGCACAAGGTATTGTTCCTCCTTGTAAGTAAAGCCGACGAAAACGATCGACAAGGCACAAGCGATAAGCAACAGCACGAACGTCCCGTCCCACCCGAACGAACTTTCCGCCACGTATCCCATCACCACGTTCGCCAGGATAGCCGTCCCGAAGAAGTACCCGAAGAACCCGGTCAACCCGGCCGATGTCCCGGCCGCGTTCTTGGGAGCGAGGTCAAGAGCCTGCACCCCGATAAGCATCACCGGGCCGTAGATGAAGAAACCGATGGCGATCAAGGATAGCGTGACAATCATGTAGTTATCCGAGAACTGCCAGTAAAGGAAGATAAACAAGGCCACCAAGGCCATGAATATGATCGTCGTGATAGCGCGGCGTCCCTTGAACACCACGTCACTCAACCACCCGCAAACGAGGGTCCCGGGGATAGCCGCGAACTCGTAAGCGAAATAAGCCCAGCCGGCCTCTTTAATATCATACCCTTGCGCCTCCTTCAAGTAGGTCGGGGCCCAGTCCAGACAACCGTAACGAACCATGTAAACGAAGGCGTTAGCGATGGCGATAAACCACAACATCTTGTTATTCAGCACGTACTTGAAGAAAATCTCTCTCGTGGTGAGGACCTCTTCCTGTTTCTCGCTGTAATTCTTGGGGTAATCGTTCCGCCATTTCTCTATCGTCGGTAACCCGCAGGACTGCGGGGTGTCACGAATCAACACGTACGCCAGCAGGGCCACGAACAGGGCCACCGCCGCCGGGAAAATATAGGTACCAATGATAAAGTACTTTGAACTGTCCACCCCGTAGAACCACGACCCGAACCACATGGCGCCGTACACGGCCATCGGGCCCACGAGAGCGCCACCCACGTTATGGGCGCAATTCCAGATAGACATTTTCGTCCCGCGCTCCTTCACGGAGAACCAGTGAGTCATCACGCGGCCGCAGGGAGGCCATCCCATCCCGTTAAACCACCCGACTAGGAAGTTCAACACCGCCATGATCACGATGGAGGTCGTGCTTGCCCCGAACAGCTCGATCGGCACGGCCATGAACATCATGGACAGGGCCGCCAATGCCAATCCTAGAGGAAGGAACACGCGGGCGTTGCTACGATCCGAAACGCTCCCCATCAAGAATTTCGACAGGGCGTAGGCCACCGCGTTCAACGACAACACGATACTCAGCGATCCCTTGTCGAACCCGTAAGGTCCGGCGGGGTCTGTTAGAAACGGCATCGCCATCGAGAAGTTCTTCCGCACGATGTAATAGCCGGCGTAACCGATGAAGATGCCGACGAAGACCTGCCAACGCAGGCTCTTGTAAGTCGAGTCGATCTTACCTTCCGGTAATAAATCCTTGTGAGGTGCTGGTTTTAAAAAATTCCACATGTTATTAGATTTATTGTAAAAATATTTTGTTATAAACACACTTCCACGTTTTTTTGGCTCTACGGACTTGTTCTACCCTCCCAAAAAAATACATTCTTGTATCGTGTTTCTTTGCCGATTCATAATTATCATTCTTTTAATGGACGCCGCACTTCTTCCTTCCTCGAATGAAATCGAAATCGATTGCTTTCTTTTTCGCAATCGCATTGTTTCATTATGCAACAAATGTATGAGAATTGAATTTTAAAACAAAATGTTTTTCGAAAAAAAATCGTTTGAATTTTGATTTTAACACATTGATTTTCGATATATAATCAAAAAATGCATTAGAGTGATGGAATTAAAATCACTCTAATGCATTGGCTAATATTGATATAGGATGTTCGCAACGTTTGGAGGTGGACATTTCGATTTGCCATTTGCATGTTTCGCAATCGGTAACCACGTAATCAATGTCAAGCGCTTCTATTTGCTTGAATAAAGGTTCTCCTATGTTTTGAGAGGTTTTATAATTCTCTTTTTTGAAACCGTAGGTTCCCGCAATACCGCAACATTGCGAATCTAATATGGTTAATTCGATATTCGGGATTAATTTCAACAACTCGATAGAATAGTAAGCCCATCCCAGTTTTTCCATGTGGCAGGGCGTGTGGTAGGCGACCTTGATTTTCTGCCCTGTTTTGAAATTCAATTTTGTTTTCTTTTGGCTTAATAAACGATAGATATACCGGGTAGCCAACTCCACGTCCTCACGAACATCAGCGTTATCAATATCCAACAAGTGAGGATACTCGTCTCGAATCGTAAACGTGCAGGTTGAAGACGTTGCTATCACGGGCATTTTTTTCTCCAACACGGACTTTCGAATCGAATTTATATTCGTACGAGCCTGTTTTTGCGCTTGTTTGATCAATCCGTTGGAAATCAAGGCGACCCCACAGCACTTTTCTTTTTCTAAAAGTTGCACCCCGATGCTAAAAGCATTCATGACCTTAATTAAATCTTTTCCCAGCTGAGGATTGTTGTAATTCACGTAACACCCATGGAAATAGCTTACTTGGCTTGGATAGGCGGCTTGTTTCTCTGCGACTTTTTTATACCAACTTTCGAAAGTGCCGAAAGCGTATTTGGGGAACGTGCGTCGATGGTCGATTTTCATAACCCCATCCAAAATTGCCTTCACCGGCTTTAGGCCCAAAGTTGTATTCACGATCGGGGCAAACGGAGTGGATAACGTTCCGACAAGATCTGTATTGGCTAGAATATAGTCTCGGAGTTTCGGTTGTTTTTTGCTATATTTAATTCGAGCTGCTTGGATAATGTCTCCGATTTTCACGTTCGAAGGACAAGCGACTTCACATCTTTTACAGTTAATACAATATTTCAAGGATTCATCATAGAAGTTGAATTTTTTCAACCGTAGGCGTTCTCCATCGGGGCCTGCTTGTTTGGGACCCGGATAATTGGGATTTACTGCTGCTACAGGACAATAAACGGTACAGATCGTACATTTGATACATTGTTCAAAATTGTTGTCGCTGATATTATGTTGTTGGAGATTCATGGCTTCTTTATTTACTTAAAATCTGTTCTGCTATATACATGGCACTCAAAATGGAAACTCCTGCCCCGCATCCCTCTTTCAAAGGATTGAATCCCTCAAGGATTGCCCCGGCTGCATAAAGATTCTCAAAGATTTTGCCTTCTCGGGTACAACGGAACGTGTTGTCGGTTTTGATCCCGAAAGATTGATAAGGTTGTGCATCAAACACATCGCTATTATACCATTGTGTTCTATTCGGGGCAAATGTTACATCGAGATCAAAAATTGGTTCGTATATTTTTTCTGTACTGGCAATCAATCCTTGACTGAAATAGCTTCCTGTGGCAAGAATAAAATTTTGTCCAACGAAAGGAATGTCCCCATGATTGAAAGAGTAAATCTGTGAAATTCTGTTACCTTTTATATCTGCGCGTAAAACATTATCTCCCAGCATGAAAACACCTCCATTTTGTTGGAAAACAGAACGAAGTTTTTGTTGTGTATGTATACCAGGAACGGAAGGAGGAAGAGTTGGCAAGAGATAGATTGGTTTGTTGATTTCTTTTCGCAAGTAATCTACCACATCTTCCCGATTCAACCCCGTGATTGCGGGTAAAATAATTGAATCACAATCTCCGCTTTCCGCTTTTAGTATTCGGGCTAATTCTTCTATATTTTCCTGCTTGTCAAATACCCGGGCAATATTAACGGAGCGCATCTCTGTCGGATTCTTGCGCAAATTTTCAAGAGCCGGGAAATTGATAGAATGAATACTGCATTTGGCTCCCATTTTTAGGAATTCATCCGCGATGAATCGCGTGTAAAAATCAAGGAATCCCGTGATGTTAAAGATGCCCGGATGCTGGATTGGTAAACATTTTTCGTTTTCGCTTATTAATAAATTTTTAAGCGTGAGCCAAGTGGGTTTCAATGTCCCCATTGGAGTCACTCGATAATGATTCTCTTCGTGATCCCCTTGGGTCGAAATTCCTGCATTTTTTAAAAATTCTTCCGCTTGTCGGGTTAATTCCTTAAACTTATTTTCGCCAAGTTTGGCATAAGGATGCGTGGGAGCTTGTTTGACGAGTTCGCTTATCGCATCCAATGGTTTTTGGACGCTTGTCCCATCGGGTAAATTATTTAACAAATCAAATGAACCGGAAGAAAAATGCAAAGCACTTTGTCCCGATGATATGATAACACATCGCTGCCCCCGTTGGGATAAATAAATTCCACTAATTAAGCCGGATAAGCCACCACCGATGATGATTGTATCGAATTTCATGTTATTTCTTAGATGATGATGTTAAACCACAAACGCCTTCATAAATCCAGGCCGTATACTCACTCTCGCGTAACGTGTCTCCCCAGGCAATGGGCGACATCCCTTTCCATCTTTCGTTCAAGAAAGAGGCAAGATCTGCCTTGGCTCTATTCGTGCATACTTTATTCATATCACTCATTAAACCAGCTGCACGACACGCGCAAAGTTCTCCTTGGCAGGTTCCCATGCCGACGCGAGTTCTTCGTCTCAAGTCAACCAGATTGTTTACATCCAGCTCGTTTAAAGCGTATTTTGCCTCGCCAACAGAAACCTCTTCGCATTCACATATCAAGCTATTGTCTAATGGCGTATTTTCAGAAAAACGATCGGCCATATCTCCATGCCTGTAAATCGTCGAATTGCGTTGCGTAAGAGGTACGGATATGATTTTTTTGCTGATTTCTTCTATACTCTCCCTTGAACCAGGAAGCTTTTCCGTGGCTGTCGTACAAATGGCAGAAAGGTTGAGTTTTTTGCATATCAAATCTGTTGTCCACTCGGCCATTAACCGGTAGGTCATTAATTTCCCTCCCGTGATCGTGATAAATCCTTCCAACCCGTCACGGGTTGCATGATCCAAGAGTACGATTCCCCGACTTACACTTCGGCCGCTAGGATCGTTGTCAGACGCAACTAGCGGGCGCACTCCGGCATATGCTCTTAATATACGAGTTTGAGCCAGAATGGGTGCCATCTTTTCCCCTTCTTGTAACAGCATGTCAACCTCTTCCGGGGTTACTTTCATGTGATCAATTTCTTCAAAAGGCACTTTACTAGATGTTGTTCCAATGAGGCAGATCGTGTCGCCCGGAACAAGAATGTCAGCATCGGCTGGTTTACGACACCTGTTCAGGACGATATTGTTTACTCGATGTCCAAAAATCAGTAATGCTCCTTTCGAAGGCAACATGTTTATATTAATATCCACAAGTTTTGCTATATTATGTCCCCAGATTCCTCCGGCATTGACAACAATAGTAGCATAATAGGATTTGATTTCGTTTGTTTTATGATCTAGAACTTTTACTCCAATCACCCGATTTTGCTCTCGCATGATCTCGATGACTTCTTGGTATGTGAGTATCGTTGCTCCATGTAATTTGGCGTCCATCACGTTGGATGCTGTCAGGCGAAACGGGTCCACGGCGCCATCCGGTACTCTTACCGCCCCGATAATATCCCGGTTTGCAGATGGTTCTAGACGTAATGCTTCTTTCGGGTCGATGATGTCCGCACGAATTCCCGCCTGCTTACACGCCTCGACAAATTTAGCCTGATAGCTGAGATCATCCTCGGGTAAACTTAGGAATAAACCATCTGTTTCTTCTACACAATGACTGGCAATTTTGCGGAGCGTCATATTCTCTTTGATACATTCTTCTGCGGACTCTTTGTCGGTCACGGCGTAACGGGCTCCACTGTGCAATAAGCCGTGATTTCTCCCCGTGGCACCGGTTGAGATGTCGAATCTTTCCAATAGAAGTGTTTTTATACCCCTGCGAGAGCAATCTCTGGCAGTTCCGGCGCCGGTAGCGCCACCTCCGATGATTATCACATCAAACGATTGTGTAGTTTCGTTCTGCTTCATGTGTATGAAATTTTATTTTTCACTACAAAGAAATGAATAAAACGAAACATATCAAAATTTAAAAGCAATTTTTTTGATCAAAACGAAACAAAAGAAAAGTATTTTTATTTCGAATGAAATAAAATAATCTGAAAAAAGAAATACATGAGGATCTTATTTCAATAGTTTCAAAATTCCATATTAATAAAGTAGAAGAGCATGATTATCATTTAATCGTTTGTATTCTAGGAATGTATTCATTTGTGATTATACGAAGAATTATCACTATAATAATGGTATATGAATTTTGTATATAATAAAAGGTATACTTGAGAAAAAAGAGGAGACAAAAAGCATAACGGGAAAATGCTTTGTCTCCTCACATCACCAACCGATTAACATGCCCCAATTGCTTGGGGTTTTCACCAATAATCGCTATATTTGTAACAAACGATGTTCAAAGATAGTACAAATTTGGATGAAAACAAATTTATGTTGGATTATTTTTGATAGAGTAACATAATTTATAGTAATTCTAAATAAAGCGGTATGTCATTTTCAGAAAGATTACAAAAGGTAATGGACGAGCAGGGGTATACAAAATATAAAGTAGCGAAAGCCTTACATATGTCAGCAACAACGATTTCCAACTACTTGAAAAATAAAACAAAACCCGACACTACAAAGTTGGAAGTGATGAGTCGTTTGTTGGGAGTAAATCGAAGATGGCTTTTAACAGGTGAAGGCGACAAATATCGTAAGGGAGATACAGCAACGGCGGAAACTTCTAGAGATCTTTCTGTGCGGGATAACGACGAACTCACGGTTCGCCATCTTGTAGAAATTGTAGGCAAACAAGCGTCTTCGTTACAAGCTAGAGATGAAGAAGTCAGAAAGTTAATGACAATGAATGAAGTCTTGTTAGGAAAGTTGACCATCTTGTTGGAAAAATTATTTGAAAAGCTTTAAGAGTCATACAATATTGGATTATACAAGCTCCCTGTAATTTATCTTTGCAAGATGAAATATAGAGGTTGTATCCCTTCAAATATTGAAATATAATAAAGAGTTTGTTCAGTTACTTATCCGTTACCTTGATTTAGCAAGCTGCAAATATACTTTAAACAATTCTTGCACTTTAAGTTTTACTTTTTAGAGATGAAAGAATTGCTTTTTTATATGTACTCTTGAATGATAAATGATGCAAGAGTAAACTTCATTATATCTAAAATTTGTCAAATGGGAAGTGTTTACTTTATTTTGACTTCTTATCAATTATAAAAAAAATTAAGAATTATGCGTAGTACATTCAAGTTGTTATTTTACGTCAAGCGTAACGTTCCCAAAAGTGATAACAGCCTACCATTAATGGGAAGAATAACTATAAACAAGGGAATTGTTCAATTCAGTCTTAAAATGAGCGTTCCACCTGAATTATGGGACAGTAAGGCAGGGAAAGCCATGGGGAAAAGTGAGAAAGCGAAAGATATAAACCGGCAGTTGGAACAAATTCGGGTAACAATAAACAATCGTTATCAAGAAATGATACAAGCGGGTGGAGGTGTTACAGCTGAACAAGTAAAAAATGCTTATTTGGGAATTGGTATAAAGCAAGATATGTTTCTCAAGTTGTTCGCTTGGCATAATGAATTATTTGCTCGTAAGGTAGGTAACGGTCGAACCCAGAATACGTACAAAAAATATTGTAATCTTTATAAACTAATGCAAGCTTACATTCTGAAAGAATATAATCGTGAAGATATATCATTAAAAGAATTAAATCTCTCTTTTATTAACGGTTTCGAGCATTTTTTACGTACGGTCCGGGGATGTTGTACAAATACAATTTGGTTGTATATGATCGGAGTAAAGCATATTATCTCCGTTGCACGAAATGAAGGGTTACTTGTTGTTAATCCATTTGCAGGTTATATGATCAGTCCTGAACAAGTGGATCGGGGCTTTCTTTCGGAAGAGGAACTACAATTGTTAATGAAAACCCCCATGAAAAATAAATCCTATGAGCTTGTGCGTGATCTATTTGTTTTTGCGGCATTTACGGGATTGGCCTATTCCGATATTAAAAATTTAACCAAGAATAACCTGCAAACATTCTTGGATGGCCATTTATGGATCATCACGCGTAGGCAGAAAACAAATGTCGATTCGAATATCCGACTATTGGATGTGCCCAAACGAATAATTGCAAAATATGAAGGCAAGACCGGGGATGATCGTTTATTTGCCGTTCCAAGTAACTGGTCATGTAATAATATATTGAAAAACATCGGTAAACAATGCGGATTCAAGATTAAACTTACTTTTCACGTGGGCCGTCACACCTTTTCAACTTCGCTTACATTGGCGAAAGGAATGCCCATTGAAACCGTAAGTCGAATTCTAGGCCACACAAATATAAAAACCACGCAGATTTATGCAAAGATAACGAACGAGAAGGTGAGCAGGGATATGGAACTTCTTTCACAGAAATTAGCTGGATTAGAAAAACAACTAACAGCGACAATCTAGGTTTGTTGTGAACAACGAAAAGGATGAATAAATTTGTGAGGTTTTATCCATCCTTTTTATGATGCAAAATACAAGTTAGAACAGCTACTAAGGCATTACCTCTTTATCAATCGAATTTTATTAATATTCTTGTAATTAAGTTGTTAGGTAGTTGTAAATGGTTTTTACAATAAAAATCTAATAACATGTGGAATTTTTTAAAACCAGCACCTCACAAGGATTTATTACCGGAAGGTAAGATCGACTCGACTTACAAGAGCCTGCGTTGGCAGGTCTTCGTCGGCATCTTCATCGGTTACGCCGGCTATTACATCGTGCGGAAGAACTTCTCGATGGCGATGCCGTTTCTAACAGACCCCGCCGGACCTTACGGGTTCGACAAGGGATCGCTGAGTATCGTGTTGTCGTTGAACGCGGTGGCCTACGCCCTGTCGAAATTCTTGATGGGGAGCGTTTCGGATCGTAGCAACGCCCGCGTGTTCCTTCCTCTAGGATTGGCATTGGCGGCCCTGTCCATGATGTTCATGGCCGTGCCGATCGAGCTGTTCGGGGCAAGCACGACCTCCATCGTGATCATGGCGGTGTTGAACTTCCTAGTCGGGTGGTTTAACGGGATGGGATGGCCTCCCTGCGGCCGCGTGATGACTCACTGGTTCTCCGTGAAGGAGCGCGGGACGAAAATGTCTATCTGGAATTGCGCCCATAACGTGGGTGGCGCTCTCGTGGGCCCGATGGCCGTGTACGGCGCCATGTGGTTCGGGTCGTGGTTCTACGGGGTGGACAGTTCAAAGTACTTTATCATTGGTACCTATATTTTCCCGGCGGCGGTGGCCCTGTTCGTGGCCCTGCTGGCGTACGTGTTGATTCGTGACACCCCGCAGTCCTGCGGGTTACCGACGATAGAGAAATGGCGGAACGATTACCCCAAGAATTACAGCGAGAAACAGGAAGAGGTCCTCACCACGAGAGAGATTTTCTTCAAGTACGTGCTGAATAACAAGATGTTGTGGTTTATCGCCATCGCTAACGCCTTCGTTTACATGGTTCGTTACGGTTGTCTGGACTGGGCCCCGACCTACTTGAAGGAGGCGCAAGGGTATGATATTAAAGAGGCCGGCTGGGCTTATTTCGCTTACGAGTTCGCGGCTATCCCCGGGACCCTCGTTTGCGGGTGGTTGAGTGACGTGGTGTTCAAGGGACGCCGCGCTATCACGACGATCATATTCATGGCCTTGGTGGCCTTGTTTATCTTCCTTTACTGGCAGTTCTCGGATAACTACATGATTGTCACGCTATCCTTGATCGCCATCGGTTTCTTCATCTACGGCCCGGTGATGCTTATCGGGGTGCAGGCTCTTGACCTCGCTCCCAAGAACGCGGCCGGGACATCGGCCGGGTTGACCGGGTTCTTCGGGTACTTCTTCGGGACGGCTATCCTGGCGAACGTGGTGATGGGATACGTGGCGGAAAGTTCGTTCGGGTGGGACGGGACGTTCGTGCTGTTGCTTATCGCTTGTGCCTTGTCGATCGTTTTCGTCGGCTTTACTTACAAGGAGGAACAATACCTTGTGCAAAATAGAAAATAATGAATACCAAATAATTCAAATTTAATAAATTATGGTTAATAAATCATGGAGAATTGCAATGGCATGTAGCATAGCCTTGGCTTTCATGTCATGCGAAAATCAGAAATTTAACGACACGTTTGTTGACTCTGAGCGTGTACATGTAGACACCCTATCAACAGAATTACAAAAAGTACGGGATTACGTTCCCCAGTATGCAGTAGTAGCTCACCGTGGTTCCACGTACTGGACTCCGGAAGAAACCGAAGCTGCTTATCGTTGGGCTCGTGAAATGGGAGCCGATTATCTGGAGGCAGACTTACAGGTTTCTAAGGACGGTGTTATTCTAGCCTTGCATGACACGGACTTAAAACGTACCACAAATATTGAAGATGTTTTTGGTGAAAGATTCCCGGAAAAAACAAGAAGGGAATATTATGACCTTTTAGGTTACAGCGCACAAAAAATCGATTCATTGATTGACGTGGATAAAAAAGCATTCGTTCCCAACTATCCCTGCTCTTATACTTACTACGAATTGATGCTTTTGGATGCAGGAACTTGGTTCAATCAAGATGCTGTTAGTCAAGAACAAGCCCGTAAAGGATTTTCTGAGAATCATCAATACATCTCTACCCTTCAGGACTTGATCATGTATTCCAAAGGATTCAAATTGGAAAGGTATGCTCAAGATGCCCCACTACCCACAGGTCATGTAAATATCTGGGGAGATGCTCTCGAAAATGAAAGAGTCGTAAAAAAGATGGTTGCAACGAATGAAGAATTCAGTAATCCGGTAAACTTCGGTGTAAAAGATAAAGTTGTTCGTTATGAATTCGGCTATGTTAAAGATGATCTCGGTACGAGTGGAAACATCCCCGGAATTTATATCGAATTCAAAGAGCCGTGGTTAAATCCATCTAACTTTGAACAAATGGTATACAACGAGTTAAAAATGGAAAATGTAACCGGATTCGCTGAAAAGCTTAACATGAACATTATCGCCGGAGGTGAAGAATCTGAAAGCAATCCTTTCTACAAAGACGGTAAAATTAACGTTGGTAACACGAATGGAAAAGTTATTCTTCAAACTTTCTCGTTACAAAGTTTAACTCGCGTATGCGACCTATTTGATGGTCAAGTTCCGATGTGTTTCTTGTTATGGAAAGGAACCGGAGCAACAGACTTAACTTACGATGATCCTCAAGGATATGCCTCTTTCATCAACTTGGCAGTAAAATACAAAGCACATTTCATTGGACCCTGTATTGCCGGAGCCCCGAACAACTATCCTGAATTAAATTATCCGTGGCAACACAACTTGATCCACCGTGCAAAAATGAAGAATCACCCGTATTCATTCGATACTTATGACCAAATGGCTAAATATTTCGGCCAATACAACTGGGGAAGTGATGGTGGTTCCCGTTACGAGGCTCCTTACTTGGATGCATTCTTCACGAACCACACGGATATGAGTCTTCAATACATGGTTGACTTTGGTTACAGAAAATCTCCCGCACCAACGAAAATTCCGGATGCACGTGAGGTACTGGATAATTTAGGTTACGAAAAATAATTTTTAATCGATTATTGTAATGAAAAAATACATATTATTACCTGCCATGATGGTAGCCGCAATGTTATCTACCACTGCAGTGAAAGCCCAAGAAGATGTAAATCCTTTATTGAAATATGTCAATAAAGAAAACAATCTTAAAGCAAGCATCGGTGGTCGTATGTTTGCAGACGTAGCTTATTATCACACGGAATGGACCCCGATGAAATCCGGTGCTGCCATCACGGACGCTCGTATTCACGCCTCTTTAACTTACGGAAAATTGTTTATCTACGCGGACTTCGGCTTCGGTAACGGTGAATTCAGCCAAAAAAACCTATTCGCACAATATACCTTCAAAGAAAGTTTAAAAGGAATCCATTTGGTAAAAGCCGGTTATTATAACGAGCCGTCAAGCATGAGCATGATGACCAGCTCATATAACTATCACTTTATCAGCCGCCCGTCAGTTTCCCAAGCATTGGATCCGGGACGGTCACTGGGAGCCACTTACAAATTCTTCAACAGACATTTCTTTGCCGATCAAGGTATTTTCTCTCAATTGAAATACAACGAGCAAGAAGAAGGTTATCAAGGATTTAGCTTAAGTGGACGTTGGTTATGGAAACCTATCAACGATAACAACATCACCTTACAATTCGGTACAGGATTACGTTACCAAAGAATTAACGGTGGAGAGGTTTACCAAGATGGCGTTTATAAAACGAACATGCACGTGGCTGCCAACATGCAAACTTACGTGGATGAAACTACTAAATTTTTAAGTTGTGACCTTCCTTGGGCAAAAGATGCCTTCACGATCAGTCCTGAATTCTTATTCAAGAGCGACCGTGTATTTGCTCGCGGAGAATTCATCTGGAAAAAAGTATGGAAAGACCGTGATGATCAAACCTTGTTTGAAAGTCAATTAGGTGGCCAACAAAGTTGGACGAATGTTGAAGGATGGAGAAGTGGAAACAAATTGCGTCCCACGATCATGAACGGTGGTTACGTGGAATTCGGTTACCTGCTTTGCGGTAAAGCTTATACCTACGATGACGAATACGGTTTATTAAAAGGCATGGGTGACAAAGGCGGTTTGGAACTCGTAGCTCGCTACTCTTGCACGAACTTAACAGATATTACTGACGGGGACATTTTCTTGATTGGTAATCACAAGTTCTACCCGAACGGAAAAGTTGTAGACTATCCCTATTCTTCTAGTATTGACGGGGGTACCATGCACTCGGTAACACTTGGATTGAATTATTCTTTCAATCAATACATTAAAATCATGGGAGAATATCAATATGCTAACTTGAGTAACGTATATTTCCCGGATGACGAGAATTTTCATCAACTGCAATTACGAGTAATGTTTGCATTCTAATTGTCAGGAAAATTTTAGAAAAAGAAATCACACCAGAAGAGCGTGTCCGCATGGCACGCTCTTTTATTTTAAACCCGGAACAAAATAAAGGGGAAGTAACGGGGAAATAGGTCATTCCAAATATCTCACAAATATTCTATCTAAACAGCAAAGCCAGTTGCTAAACGGGTTTAAAACCTAGGGGACACGTCAATTCCTCTTACTTGATAACTTAACTCCCCCTTAACTCTCACTTAATTCAAAATATAATCAACAAAAGTAAGGGTACAAAAGGAAATATCAAGCCGATAAAAGTATGACAATTCAAGTCATCTCACGCCAATATTTTTCTTTAGAACGGGTAACCGATCGCCAAGTGGAACCTTAAACCATCCTTGAACTTGGGGATATTATAATATCCCGACTTATCCGGATTCTTGTAAGGAGTATGCAAAGCAATTCCCAGATCACCCCGGAGTACGATAAAACCAAAGTCATAACGTAGGCCGAAACCTGTTCCCAAAGCAATCTCTTTTAACAAACCTGCCAACTTAAACTCCCCGCCCGGACGTTTCGGGTCATTCCGCAACAACCACACGTTACCGGCATCCAAAAAGATAGCCCCATTCAGTTGATACATGATTTTGAAACGAAGTTCCACGTTCCCTTCCAATTTAATATCTCCCGTCTGATCCAGATAAGCCGTTTTGTTATCACTTTCCTGATGATAGCTACCGGGCCCAATTGACCGGATCGTGAACGCCCGGATACTATTTGCTCCCCCGATATAAAATTGCTCGCTATACGGCATCACCCGGGAATTCCCGTAAGCACAACCGATGCCCCCCATAAAGCGGGTTGCCAGTAGAGAGGTTTCCGTTATCTTACGGTACACGATTACTTCAGAGGTTAATTTCAAGAATTGCGAGTAGATATTACCGAACAACTTCTTGTTTTGCCCCTGATGATTTCCCGTGATATATTGTACGGCGGAAAGAATGTTTCCTGCCGACATAATCGTATTCTGCCAGTACAATCGATTGGGATTCCGTCTTGTTGCCGCCCTGTCATAAGTGTACGAATAGGACATGGAAGGAATCAACTGATTTTTAAAACTCATCGCTATCGCCGGGTTATTCTCCATCGTTTCATCAAATTCTTTCGAAGTCTGCAACAAATGGGTGTACGTGATCTTCAAAGGTGTTATCGTGTGGAACACTCGCCACGAGCTTTGAAAATCATAACTGAGAGATCCCGTGAAAGAAAGCATCCGGAAAAAAGTATGGCGATTCAAAAAATCTACTCCAATCTGGAAATTCGTACGTTCAGCAAACTCCTTGCTACTTTTCAGGAAGTTAGGTACCAGCAAGCGAGGCAATGACAAACCGACGTTCACACCTAACTCGTAAGAATTGATTAACCCGGAATTTGAATTTGTCTTTTTATCCCCGATTTCCCATTCGTAAGCCCCATTCAACTTAAAGGTCAGGTTCTCCCCGCCCCGGAATAAATTCTTATTCGTTATTCCCAACGACAAACCGGGCCCGAGCAAATTATTGGATTTAGAGGAAACATCTACTTCTATTTCCGTCTCTATCGGTAAGTCGTACACGGCATTAATACTAAAGTCCAAACTTCCGAAACCGGACTTTTTCACGCTATCCGCCCGGGTCACGTTCAGGTTGGTATATTTAAAAATCCCAAGCCGGGCCAGACTCGTCTGCGTTCGATTCTGTCGCCAGAACGAATAAGTGTCTCCGGGAAGTAAATGCATGGAACGAGCGAGGACCTTGGGCTTCACGTCCAACGGTTTCGTGTATTTCACCTCTATCCCCTTATAAGACAAGGTATCTTGTGTCTCTGACTGATCGGAATTTTCCAGAACAAGTTCCACGTTTCCCACCTTGTACGGTTGCAAGGCTACCGCCGGGACACCATGTTTCAAAGCAATACGAACATCCGCTACCCGCCTTTCGCGTGTCGTGTCAACCAAAAATTCGATATAATCCGATTGAAAATAATAATACCCGCTATTCCGGAACATTTTAGTTATCCGGGTTCGCTCATCTTCCATCGTGTACAAATTATACTCCGCCCCGGATTTTAACAAGCACCCCCGTTGCGTTCTCTGTATCAGACTATCCATTCTCCCCGTCCAGCCCCAAAATTCAACAGTTCCCAGCAAGTAAGCTTCCGGCACATAAACATTATAACTGATTTTCGCTTTCTTGGGATTCCGTTTGTTCGGAATAATCTCGTAACTGGATTTCACCCCGAAATAACCGTATTCGCTGGCAGCATTCTCCACCACTTTCAAGCGTAGTTCCGGCTGTACATCAGAGATTAACACGGGTTTCTTGGCCAATTTTTTGTATAACCAATGCTTTAATCCCTTCTCTTTCTTCACATTCCAGTTATACACCCACAACCCAACCGGAAACGGGGAACGTATGTAAGGAGCATACAACGGGTTATTAGGCGGGAAACCTAACGGACCGGAAATAGCCGAACTTTTCGGTCCCTCCAACTTTACCCCTTTGGCGGTCTCTATATTCATCTTCTTCACCCCGGTGTATAACACCTCACCTTCGGTCAACCTCTTCGTCTGAGAACAAGAGCTACCCAATATCATGAATACTATAATAACAAATAAACTATTTCCCAGACTTTTCATTTTCTATCGGTTCTATTTTGGATTCTACTTGTACTTTCTTTTTACGGCGGAATATATCCATAAATTTTTGGAAATTCTTTCTTAATACCACACCGATACCGGTTTGCGTCACTTCACCCTCCAAGACACTCTCGTAGCCCGTGTGCCGGAAGATCTTTAGAAAAAAGTTCGGATTCTTTCCAAACACGTACTCGATGGCAATGTCATCCACAAGATTCTCCTCCACTCCCCCGGCCGCAGGGTCATTATCCGTGGAGATTCGCCCCCCGACTTTCACCCGCACCTTATTATTAAACAGTCGTTTCGAAAATTGATAAGAATAATCCGTTTTCTTGGATTCTCCTGCCTCTGACACTTGATTATAGGTATTAATACCAAACGTCAAATCCATATTCTTCAAATGTTTCCGAGACCATTGATTCAATTCATTTTCCACGAAATTATTCAGGGCATTATCAGAAGCATTGGACTTTGCCACCGTCCCCGGCCCGGAATAAGTTCCGTAAATCATCATGTTCATCGCCTCCTTTGAACGCTCCTCGGCTGTCATCGCTGCCAATTGGTTCTGTATCGTTATATCCCCTTCCGCTGCAAGATCAAACGTGATGTCCAGTTTCTCCAACGTGTTTGAAATTTTGATCATGGCATTGAACGTCACTAGGCGGGATTTCTGGCTATCATCCGTCACGCTAGCCGAAATTGTCTCCGCTGCCGTTATATTCAGGGTCGGATTAGCCAGATCCCCAGTCCATTCCACGAAACTACCGTCTTGTATCTTGAAATCCTTCTGCCCGATCACCGGCAGACCGTAAGAAACGATTCCACTCGTCAGAACGTATCTTCCCACGAGGCGGGTCTCTCCCACCGGATTCAATGTATAAGTCAGATTTCCCCCGCCATTTATTGCTACCCGGTTCTGCCCATTCGACGACAGCAACACATTCAACCCAACTAACGGTGCGATATTCACGGACATGAGCAAATCCAGATTCACGGAACTAATCTGCTGCAACTCATCGGCCGCAGCCAATTGAGTCGTGTCGCTGAACGAAACGAAGCGCACGACATCCGCACTCCGGTCCGTCAATTCCAAAGGCGAAGATTTCAACGTGTAATAGACTTCACTATTATCCAGCAAGTTAATATTTCCCCTGACCTTCAGATTATCCAACATTCCTTTCAAGGTTGCCGAGAGATCAACAAACACTTTCCCGTAAACCATGGTCTCCGTATTTTCTTTCACCTTCATGGCTTGGAAATTCTTAGCTTGAACAGAGGCATCCATCTTTATGGCCGAGAAGGATGCGAAATCAACCGTTCCCAATAGTTCTAATCGCTGTTTATTAGGAGCAATCAACCCGAAATGATTAAAATCCAAAAGATTATCATGAATCACGATAGCCGAAGAATCTATTTTAAAGGTCGTCCCGATCATCAAAGCTTCTATGGTTCCGTCCTTGAAACGCAAATCTCCATTTATCAATGGTTGATCCATTTGTCCCTTCACTTGAAAAGCCCCGATCATGTCTCCATCCAATTTCATTATACCCGGAGGAGTAAAGGCTCCCGCAACCCGCAAAGGGAATTTAGGGATGTCTATATCCAAGGCCATATTTTTATCTTCAACCCCTGTCATTAATCTACCTTTAGCCAAAAGCGCCTTTACCCCATCCACCGACAAGGAAAAATCCACGTCATGCTCTGTCTGTTGCGACAACCGATATTCAATACCTAATCCCAAATCTCCCACACGCTCTTTCCCGTAATAAAATTCGTCCACATTAACCGTCCCATTAACATCAATCACGTTATTTTTGCTATACATCTGCACATCAATCCCTAACAAACCGGATATATCCGGGATAAATGACAGCGCTTTAGACAAACCGCCCAAATCAACACCTTTAATATCTACAATCAAGGAGGCCGGTTTGTGATCTGCATCTTCTTCCGAAATCAAACGAATCCGCTTGTCTCCATTCAGCAATTGCAAGTTAGCTGCCGGAATTTCCCCTTGTTTCAAACGAATAAAATTGCCCCGGTTTATTTGCCATGAAACATATCCCAAGATAAGAGGATCGGGAGAAATACTCACGCTAAAAGCACTATCCTGCAAAGCAATATTAGCCCCGATATTGAATATTTCCCCTTCCTCGTTCGCGTGTTCACGTATTCTCACGTTTATCTGATCATACTCCACGTTTCCTTCCACGGTCAGCTGGGCCAATCCTTCCAATTGATCTTTAGCTCCGAAAACATCCACGCCATAACGTAAAGCCACGTCCTTCTGTTTTGCATACATCAACACACTATCCAGAACGATTCCCTCGATATTCAATCCATAAACCTTTGAACTTAACTCGAAATCATGGGAAACATCTGTTCCTAAATCTATAGCCATTCGTTCAAAACGAATTCCGTTACTTTTCAGGTAACCATTCAATAAATTTTCTTGCTTGGCATCTATGGTTAACCGGAAATCAGGTAACAGTTCGTTCAATCTCACCATGTTAAAATCATGCTTCTCAATCTGCTCAACCAACAATCCGCTAGCTGCACTAAAACGATCGACTAACGTGTAGCCTCCACCATCCCCTTCAAACTTCATGGTCAAGTCTCCCGCCTTGACATCCAACAACGTCTTGTTTCGCAGACCGGAGAAAGTAATATCCAGATTTCCCAACTTACGGGTAGCAAGATCCTGCAAAACAATATTCGAAAAATCAGCCCGTAAAGACGATGTACTGTCCGCCTTCAATTCTGCATCAACATTCAGTCCCAAGGAAAAAGCCATATTTTCCGACATAAAATGTAATCCTTTCAGATCTACATTTTTAATATCTCCATTCAAATTTATCTTGTACGCGTTCTCATCTGCCCGTAACCGGAATTTCATTCCCAAATTCAATTCCTGATTATCACTCCATAGTTCCCCGGCCAACTCCCGATCCTTCAATGCCGCATCCAAAACGACATTTTTATAATCGTACCCGTTATAATATAAGGAGGCTAATTCAAAATCCACTTTCGCCATCGCCTCTTTCCAATCAAGGCCCCGGCCCGATGCCAAAAGATTAGCCGTGATCACCCCCAACGAATCATTCGGCATGAATTTATCCAAAGCGAAATCTTTCAAATGAACTTCTGCACGATAGGTATTTTCTTTCCAGCCATAGCCCGCAACAGCACGTAATATTCCTCGTCCGGGATTCAACTCCATATCCACTTTTACCGCCTGATCCGCTATATTAACACCCGTCACTAATGACAGATGATCCGGAATAACCAATCCGGCCTCCCCATCCTCTGACAACAAAGGTGCGAAATACTCTCCCCGATCAACGACAAACGCAATATCCAATTTTCCCGCAACCTTTTCCATATCTGTCACGAATGTCACATTCCCCTCACTCTTCAAAGAAAAACCTCCTGTTGCACCAACATCAAAATGAGCAATATTCAACTGATCGACCTTACCCTTTATCAATCCAGACAAAGAAAAAACTTTATCCGATAACCAGTTATTTAACTGATCATTGGAGTCCGGCATAAATAATAGCACATCCCGCCCGGCAATATTTCCATCAATCGATAACTGAAAAGGAGTTTCCATACCGAAATCACTTATCCCGGATTCCGCCCGAACATTCATTTTCAATTGACTATTACTCGTTTTTAAAATCAGATTCGACACGTTAGTCTGTTCACTTTCCAAACTGACCCGACAAGACAAATCTCGCAAATCTAATCCATTTCCTTCCTTGAAACGTAAATTTTGAACAATTGCCGCCACCTCTGTTCCTTTATTGAACACGCTATCCACTTTCAACGAAAGCGCTGATATACGAATTGTTTCCGGGAACTGCTCCGCATCAACAGGAACACTCATCGGTTTCATTAAAAAACGATTATCCTCCAACTCGACCGTCCCCACCCGAACTTGCCAAGGCATACTTTCTTCCGTCGCCACCCCTGCTCCACTTTGCTCCCCGGTAGATTCTGCCATCAGTAGATCGCAAAAACCACGAAGCAACATGATTTTCTCTAGCTCAACAGTTTGTTTTTCCAGCCCCACATCCATTCCATTCAGTCGAGCCTCTCCCACCCCAGCATGGAATTCCCCCATAGGCAGCCCCTGCAACTGATAATCAATGCTATCGATTGTTACCTCTCCAACCTTAAAACGCCAGCGAACCGGCTCACTCCCCCCGGTTGTATCAACCGCAGACTCCCCACCGCCTAAATTCATCCGGATTTTTCCTCCTTTTAAAGCAACGAAAGGGATCTCTGCCTCCTGTTGGGACAGATTCAACCGATCCACCCGAAGATTCAGTTCCTTCAAAACGACATTCATTTTCAATCCGGAAAGAGAATCCCCGAAATTAACCGCTGCATTCTCCACGACTAAACGACGTACTTCAACTTCCTTCTTTAAAAGTTTTGTCAATGCAACATTCACCTGAATCACATCGGCATACAGCATCGTGTCTTTTTCCGTCTGTCCCAGATAAATCTTTTCAACGGCCAAGTCGAGTGGAAATTTCAACAAAATCCGCCCAACCGACAGTTTCATGTCCAAATTATTATTCACGTACTGCTCCGCCTTCCCTTTCACAAAATTCTGGATGGCTGGAACATACAAAAGAATCATGATAAGAATTACCAAAGAAAAAAGAACCAAGATAATTCTCAATATATATTTAAAAAGCTTTCGCAAAAATCTCATTTTCCTTTCTTCATCAAAGATTAATCAACTACAAAACTACAATTATTTCTCCAATTCGACCACTAGGGACAAGGCTTTTACCTCACATTTCCCAATAATACTTTTCCTCAACCCACAAACCGAATGCTTAATTTAACGAACAACTAAACCATAGAGTTACGGAGTAGTACAAATTTATATGCAGAATATCATTCCCTAAAACACTATCCGACAACATCTTATTCATAACCATTCGAAATAGTGTTTTTTTCTTCATTTTTTTTTCGTAATCTTGCATTTTGGTAGGCGGAATCTAACATTGAATAGAACCTATCATTTATAAATAAAAAATAATACTTATGTCACTTAAAAGAAATGTTCTTGATTTAAGAAAGAGAAAAGAAATTGTTCTTCAAGGAGGTGGCGAAGAGGCGATTAAGAAGCAAGCTGCAATGGGGAAATTGACAGCCCGGGAGCGTATTGAAGCAATTTTGGACAAAGACTCTTTCCATGAGTACGACATGTTCGTTGAGCATCAGTCCAAAGATTTTGATATGGATAAGAAAGTTCTTCATGGTGATGGTGTCATCATTGGTACCGGAACAATCTATGGAGAACCTGTATGTATTTATGCGCAAGATTTCACCGTAGCCGGAGGTTCTCTTGGTTTGATGCATGCTCGTAAAATCACTAAAATCATGGATCATGCCTTAAAAATGCGAGTACCCTTGATCGGAATCAACGATTCTGGTGGAGCTCGTATTCAAGAAGGTGTTGACTCCTTAGCCGGATACGGAGAAATTTTCTTCCGTAACACCCAAGCGTCCGGAGTAATTCCTCAATTATCTGTAATCCTCGGTCCTTGCGCTGGTGGAGCCGTATACTCTCCCGCCTTGACCGACTTCGTGTTCGTGGTAGACAACATTTCCAAAATGTTTATTACCGGACCTGAAGTTGTAAAAACGGTATTAGGAGAAGTCGTGACTATGGAAGAACTCGGAGGAGCTAGAGTTCACAGTGAAATCAGTGGTAATGCCCATTTCTTCGCTCATTCAGAGTATGAGTGTTTCGAACAGATCAAAAAATTGTTGACATTCATTCCCTGGAGTAACGAGGCTAAGGCTAAACCTTTCCCCTCCAAGCCACCAAGACCGGAATACAAGATCGAGAAAATCATTCCGTCTGATCCTACCCAACCTTACGACGTACGCGATGTAATCCGTGCTGTTGCCGATGATTCAGACTTCTTGGAAATTCAACAAGAGTTCGCTAAAAACATCGTTGTCGGATTCGGGCGTATCGACGGGGAGACTATCGGTTTCGTGGCTAACCAGCCTTCTGTACTTGCCGGAGTATTAGACTGTGACTCTTCTGATAAAGCCGGACGTTTCATCCGTTTCTGCGATGCCTTCAATATTCCGATCGTAACCTTCGAGGATATGCCGGGATATTTGCCGGGAGTTGAACAAGAGCACATGGGTGTTATCCGTCACGGGGCGAAAGTTCTTTATGCATATAGCGAGGCTACGGTACCCAAAATTACCGTAATCCTTAGAAAAGCATATGGTGGTGGTTATATCGCCATGAACTCACGTCACTTAAAAGCTGACTTCATGTTCGCATGGCCGACGGCAGAAATTGCAGTAATGGGACCGGAAGGTGCTGCCAATATCATCTTTAAAAAAGAGATCATGGCTGCCGAAAATCCTGAAGAAATGCGTAAAATCAAGGTTGCCGAATATCGTGAAAAATTCGCAAATCCTTACGTGGCCGCATCCAAAGGCTATATCGACTCAGTGATTGAACCCGAAGAAACCCGTAAGATTCTGAAACACTCCATCGAGGTATCCAGCAACAAGTCGGTATTAACTCCGGCTAAAAAACATGGAATTCCTCCATTTTAAACTAAAATTATACCACGATGAGTACACCAAAATACGATTTATTAGAAATCGACGGCTTGCAATATAAAACCCAATTCACCGAGAAATTCATTCATCGGAAACAATGGGAAAAACCCGATCCGGGAGCCGTTATCACGTACATACCGGGATCTATCATCGATCTGTACGTGAAAGAAGGTCAAGAAGTTAAAGCTGGAGACTTGCTTTGCCTCTTGGAAGCCATGAAAATGCACAACAAAATATTGGCTCCAATCAGTGGCACCATCACAAAAATCCATGTCAATAAAGGAGATAAACTTCCTAAAGACGCTTTAATGTTTGAAATAAAATAACTTCAAAGGCTGCCGAATCGGCAGCCTTTGACAAATATCCGATTATGAGTTTCTTCAAAGCCTTGAACATCGTCAAAACCTATGCAAACCACAAGGCATTGGATGACGTGTCAATCAATATCCCGGAGGGAGCCATCTACGGGCTACTAGGCCCTAATGGAGCCGGAAAAACTTCCTTAATTCGAATTATTAACCAAATCACAGCCCCTGATTCAGGAGAAATATTTTTCAGAAATGAACATCTGCAACCGTCTGATGTCAACCGGATTGGTTACCTTCCGGAAGAGCGAGGACTCTACAAAAAAATGAAAGTCGGAGAACAAGCCGTTTACTTGGCTCGCTTAAAAGGAATCAGTAAACACGAGGCGATCGTCCGTCTTAAAATGTGGTTCGAGAAATTCGAGATTGAAGCTTGGTGGGATAAAAAAGTAGAAGAACTATCCAAAGGTATGGCACAAAAAGTACAATTTATCACCACGGTACTTCATGAACCGGAATTGCTGATTTTTGACGAACCCTTTAGCGGTTTCGACCCCATCAACGTTGAATTACTGAAACGGGAAATTCTCGAATTACGCAAGAAAGGAACAACCATCATCTTTTCCACACACAACATGGGATCGGTAGAAGAAATCTGTAGCCATATCGCCTTAATCAACAAATCACGCAAGATCATCGAGGGACCAATCAATCAGATTCGTGAAAAGTATGCCAGTAACACATACCAGCTCAGCTGTCGTTACAACCCAGAATTCTCACCCGCACAAACAATCGGCTCAGAATTCGAGATAGTATCTCAACGTGTCGAAGGAGACCGTCAGGATATTATTTTGCAACAAAACACTTATTGCCCGGCAAACACCCTTTTGTCAAGAGTCCTGCCCCAAACAGACATCATCTCTTATCAAAAGATCATTCCCAGCATGAACGATATCTTTATAAAACTCGTAAAAGAGCAAGCCTAAATAATTTTTAGATTTATGATTTCAAATTTTAAATTAAAATAATTATCCCAGATTGAAAATCAGAATGACGTTTCCCAAACCTCATTTTCAATTTTCAATTTTCAATTTTCAATTAAAATGAACAAGATACTCATTATCATAAACCGGGAATTTACCACAAGAGTCCGTAAAAAGACCTTCCTTGTCGTCACCATTTTTGTCCCGATCCTGTTCGCGTTATTCTACGCTTTCCTCATGTGGATGCTACTACGAGACGACAGCCAAGAGCGTACAATTGCCGTTATCAACGAATCAACGTTAGAAACCCCGCTTCAAAAAATCAATAACACGAGTTTCACGTATATCGATCAGGAGATACCGGAAACAGACTATATTGATTTTCTGAAAAAGAACGATTTTTACGCCATTACCCGCATCCCGGCCAATGTCATGACCCATGCCGAAATCCCGGTATTCTCAACGTCTCAAGTTCCCATGGAATTGAAAAACGAGATTGCATCACAATTACGCCAGAAAATAGAAACTGTCAAACGTGCTGAAGTGATCGCTAAAACTCAGATGCCGGATTTGGAAACGGAATTGGATGCCACCAAAACTCCCGTACTGGTGAGGACATTACTTGTCACGGACACTGGAGATGCCAAAGAAAGTTCGTCCGAAATCACGTCAATTATCGGACTGGTTGCCGGGCTAATCATCTACTTCTTTATTTTCATGTATGCCTCTCAAGTAATGAAAGGTGTTATCGAAGAAAAAACTAATCGGATTATTGAAGTGTTAGTTTCTTCGGTAAAACCCTTCCAGTTCCTGTTGGGAAAGATTATCGGTGTGGCAGCCGTGGGACTTGTACAATTTTTGATATGGATTGTTTTGGGAGGAGGTATTATTTTAATTTCTCAAGCTTTCTTCATGCCGAATCTTGACTTGGAAGCTTTAAAAAATGCCAACGACCTAAATATGTTTGCTCAAGGAACGGAAATTAACCCCGAACAATTGGCAATCATCCAAAATCTGGTAAAAACCATTGATCCCATGTTTATCTTGAAATTTGTGGGAGCCTTCTTATTCTATTTCATCGGAGGATATTTATTATATGCATCATTATTTGCCGCCATTGGAGCAGCCGTTGATAATGAAACGGACTCCCAGCAATTCATGACCCCTCTGTCTATCATTCTGGTTGTCGCCCTTTACATCGGTGTTGCTGCCATGAAAAGCCCCGAATCACCCATGGTATTCTGGAGTTCTCTCATCCCATTCACCTCTCCGGTCGTCATGCTTGTACGTATACCGTTTGGTGTTCCTGCATGGGAAATCATCACTTCAATGGGTTTACTCGTCGGTTCCTTCCTTTTCTTCACGTGGTTATCCGGTAAGATTTACAGGGTAGGTATCCTCATGTACGGGAAGAAAGTCACATGGAAAGAATTATACAAATGGCTTCGCTATAAAGCATAAGAAAAGCGACTCTTTCGAGTCGCTTTTTTATTGAGTCCAGTCTTATTAGATCTTGTGGATTACCATTCCAGAACGAAGTTTCGGCTCGAACCAAGTCGTCTTCGGAGGCATGATATTACCGGTATCGGCAATATTGATCAATTGCTCCATAGAAACAGGATACAAAGCGAAAGCCACTTTCATCTCGCCATTATCAACACGACGTTTCAATTCACCCAATCCGCGAATACCGCCCACGAAATCAATCCGTTTAGAAGTACGCAAATCTTGAATATCTAAGATGTCAGCCAATACATGGTTAGAAAGGATCGTTACGTCCAATACTCCGATCGGGTCATTATCATCGTAACTTCCCGGTTTAGCCGTCAATTTATACCATCTTCCGCCTAAGTACATGCTGAATTCATGTAATTTAGCCGGGTGGTAAATCTCCGTACCCATATCTTCAACCGTGAAATGTTCACCCAATTTAGCCAACAATTGCTCTTCGGTCAAACCGTTCAAATCTTTTACAACACGGTTGTAATCAATGATTTTCAACTGATGATCCGGGAAGTGAACAGCCATGAAGAAATTATATTCTTCCGTACCATCGTGGTTCGGGTTCTTTGATTTGAACTCGGCACCGATACGAGCAGCAGCAGCAGTTCTATGGTGTCCGTCAGCAACATACGTGTAAGGAACTTTTGTTGCAAATAATTCCTCCAAACGTTTGTTGGTCTCCGGGCAGTTGATAGCCCAAAAGTGATGACCGAATCCGTCCTCTGCCACGAAATCATAGTCAGCTTTCCTACTCTTCACGATGTCCTCAACAATAGCGTCGATTTCCGGAACAGCCTTGTAAGCAAAGAATACCGGTTCCAAGTTAGCTTTTACATAACGGGTCAAGATCATACGATCCTCTTCCTTATCCGGACGAGTCAACTCGTGTTTCTTGATAATTCCGTTCATGTAATCCTCACAAGCGGCACAACCTACGATACCATATTGAGTTCTTCCGTCCATAGTCTGGGCGTAGATATAAAATTTAGCATCCTCATCCTGAACCAACCATCCCTTTTCCTGAAACATATTGAAATTCTCCACGCTCTTGTTATAAACAGTCTCGGAGTGAATATCAGTTCCTGCAGGGCAGTCAATCTCAGCTCTGGTAACATGTAATAATGAACGAGGTTTTCCTGCAGCCATTTGTGCGGCTTCCTCTGAATTCATCACATCGTAAGGTAGACACGCCAATTCCTCACAAACTTCTTGAGATGGTGTACGTAATCCTTTGAATGGTTTTACTATTGCCATAAGTATATTTATGATTTAACGATTTACGATTTAATGATTCCAACCACACAGATCCACGCTTCAAATAGCGTCGTGAAAAATCACAGAATCATAAATCGTAAATCTAAAATTGATTTATTTGTTTACTCTGAATTTCTCGTCACCTTTCTCTATGAAGTTCACGATCTGGTGAGCAGCAGCCAATCCTGCGTTAACGTTAGCCTCTTCTGTTTGAGCGCCCATCTTTTTCGGGGTAGCGAAGAAACGGCCTTCGAATTTGCTGAAACAATCACAATCCGGAGCGATATCCGTGATATAGTGGAAATCAGCTCTTTCTTCCATCAATTTAGCCAAACCTTCCTCGTCGATAACTTCCTTACGAGCGGTGTTCACCAAAACAGCCCCCTTCGGCATATCTTTCAACAAATCATAATTGATTGATTTCTTGGTTTGTTCTGTTGCCGGGATATGCAAAGAGATGTATTGACACATCTTGTACATTTCCTCAGCTGAATGTAACGGGGTTGCCCCGGCATTTTTGATTTGCTCATCAGTCATGAACGGGTCGAAAGCGTAAACTTCCATTCCGAATCCGCGAGCGATACGTCCAACGTTTTGTCCAACGTTCCCGTAAGCGTGGATACCGATCTTCTTACCTTTCAACTCGGAACCTGATTTTCCGTTGAAGAAGTTACGAGCCATATAAACCATCATACCGAAAGCCAACTCGGCCACAGCGTTTGAGTTTTGTCCCGGAGTGTTCATAGCCACAACATTGTGAGCAGTACAAGCAGCCAAGTCGATGTTATCATATCCTGCACCGGCACGAACGATTACTTTCAAATTCTTAGCAGCCTCGATTACTTCTTTGGTAGCTTTGTCTGAACGGATGATCATAGCGTCAACATCAGCAACGGCAGCGATCAACTCGTCTTGTGAAGTATATTTTTCTAATAAAACTAACTCATATCCTTGAGCCTCTACGATTTCTCTGATTCCGTTAACGGCAACCGGAGCAAACGGTTTATCTGTAGCGATTAATACTTTAGTCATGATAATTACAATTTTAAATGAAAAAAGATTTACGATTTCAGACCATCATTGCCTTCATTTTCATGAAAGACAATTCTACATCCGAAATCGTAAATCGTCAATTATTAGATATGTTTTGCTTCAAATTCTTGCATTGCAGCAACCAAAGCTTTCACGTCTTCGATTGTACAAGCGTTATAAGTAGAAGCACGGAATCCACCTACTGAACGGTGTCCTTTCAATCCTACCAAGTTTTTAGTCTTAGCGAAATCAAGGAATTCTTTCTCCAATGACTCGTATCCTTCTCTTAACAAGAAAGGAATGTTCATTCTTGAACGAGAACCTTCTTTTACAACCGGACGGAATACTTTGCTTCTTTCCAATTCAGCATAAAGCATGTCAGCTCTTTCGATAGCTAATTTCTCCATAACTTCAACACCACCCATTGCTTTTACCCATTTCAAGGTTTCTTTCACCCCGAAAATATTGATACATGGAGGAGTGTTGTACATTGATTCTTTATCCACGTGAGTTTTGTATCTCAACATAGTCGGGATCATTCTGTCTGCTACCACGTTGTTCAAGAAATCATCTTTAATGATCACGAAGGTAACACCGGCAGGTCCGAGGTTCTTCTGGCATCCACCATAGATCATGGCATATTTAGACACGTCAACCGGACGGCTGCAAATATCAGAAGACATATCACAAATCAAAGGCACCGGAGAAGTCGGATCATAGAAAATTTCCGTACCGCGGATCGTGTTGTTTGAAGTGATGTGCATGTAATCCACGTCTGAAGGAATCGTGAATTCAGGATAATAAGTAAATCCATCAGCCTCAGAAGAAGCAACGATTTCAACTTCACCCCACATTTTAGCCTCTTTAATAGCTGCAGTTGACCAAGTTCCGGTATTTACATAGGCAGCTTTCGTTTTCAAGAAGTTGAAGGGGATCATGCAGAACTGCATACTAGCACCACCACCCAAGAAAAGAACCGAGTATCCTTCCGGAATATTCAATACTTCTTTGAACAAGGCAACAGCCTCTTCGTAAACAGCTTGAAAATCTGCAGAACGGTGAGACACTTCCATGATTGATTGTCCCGTGTTACCGAACTCTAATACTGCTTTTGATACATTTTCCAATGTAGAATCCGGCAATTTACATGGTCCGGCATTAAAAATGTGTTTTCTCATCTCTAAAATATTTAAGTAGATAATTAATTAAAATCTTGTTTGCAATCGCGTTACAAAGATGCAAAATAAGTCCATATAAAAGACTTTTTTCCGTAATTTTTATTCGTTTTTATTACCGCCTAATAATCAACAGCTTCAACATCTTCGAAAACGTTTTTGCTTCTATAAAAAGACTAAGCACCCGTTCCCGGGTGCTTAGTTATCGTCTAGCTCAAAAGCACCCGACTAAAAGAACGGGGTCTTGACAATTTTAGCTTTCAAAGCTTTGTTTCTTACACGAATGAAGATCTCCGTATCCAGCTTGTGGAAACCACTCTTCACGTATCCCGTACCGATTGACTTCCCGGTCCAAGGAGAAACAGTTCCGGAGCAAACTACCCCGATCTCGTTTCCTTCTGCATCCTCGATTACGTATCCTTGGCGAGCAATACCCTTATCTTGAAGTTCGAACGGCTTCATGTAACGGCTCGGCTTATCCGCTTTCATTTTTTCATGATAAGCACGGTTAATGAAATCATTTCCCGGCACGAATTTCGTGATCCAGCCCAAACCAGCCTCGATAGGAGAATGATCATCGTCAATTTCGTGTCCGTACAAGCAGAAACCTGCTTCCAGACGCAAGGTATCACGAGAACCTAACCCGGCAGGTTTGATTCCGAATTCAGCCCCAGCCTCAAACACGGCATGCCAAAGTTTCTCGGCATCTTTCACGTATGCATAAATCTCGCAACCACCCGCCCCGGTATATCCGGTCGTGGAGAAAATCACTTTATCGATTCCTGCAAACGGGATCTCTTGGAAAGTATAATATTCCATATCTACCACGTTAGCTGTGGTTAATTTTTGCATTGCTTTCAATGCCAAAGGACCTTGAACAGCAAGCTGGCAAATATTATCAGAAGCGTTTTCCAAATCGGTATCCACGTTCATACCTAATTCTTTTGCCCATTTCGTACACCATGCCCAGTCCTTCTCGATATTGGCCGCATTCACAACCAACAAATATTTCTCGGCGCTGAAACGATATACCAAAAGGTCATCCACGATACCTCCCGTTTCATTTGGGAAACAGCTATATTGAACCTTGCCATCCGTAAGAGCCGCCACATCGTTAGAAGTAAGTTTCTGTACCAATTCGAAAGCTTTCGGGCCTTTTACCCAAAATTCACCCATGTGAGAAACATCAAATACACCCACTTTTTCACGAACCGTGTTGTGTTCGTCTTTAATACCGGTATATTCAATCGGCATATTGTAGCCGGCAAAAGGAGCCATTCTTGCCCCAAGCTCCTCATGGAAATGTGTAAATGGAGTAGTCTTCATTTTTTATATCGTTTAAATATTCATTATATTATAAAGTATAACAATAACACTCTGCAAAGTTAAAACTTTTATTGTTCTTGCCTACCCTTTCTAAAAAAATATTAGCACGTCAATTGAATCTTCGAAATCAGAAACAAACCGCCCGTAAACTTATTTGCAATCTCGGTAAAAATGATTACTTTTGCTTAATTCAACTGTGAATAAATTTACTACATATTAATCCTTAGAAACTAATTAAACAATGATTCTAAAAGTAACAGAACAAAATGGTATCACCATTGTCGAATTCGTAGACGTGACTCGTTTCACGTTAGCGTCGGCTGACGAAGTGAAAACGGAACTTAGACCTTTGTTAAATAATAAAGATTGTCGAATGCTCTTCGACTTTCACGACATTGAATTTGTAGATAGTAGCGCCATCGGTTGTATCATCGCTCTTTTCAAAACAGCGAAAAGTGTCGGTTCCAGCCTGAAACTTTGTAACCTCACACCGGAAGTGTTGAAAATATTTGAACTTTTGCACCTGCAAGTGATCTTCGACATCACCGGAACCCGTGAAAGTTGCATGGCAGACTATGCGAAATAAAAGATAAAGCCTCCCTTTCAGGAGGCTTCACTTTTTATCAAGCTATCGTCAGACAAACGCTATCCGATGCAGCCTTTCCATTTTTCGTGGTAGCAAAAGCATATCCTTTCACATTCGCAGGATCCCACTCTTCCGGCAAGGATTCACTCGTGTTCCCGTTCTCTCCACGAGCTCTCAACAAAATAAGCTTACCTCTCTTCAACACGGTTTCGTACAACACGGCATACACCTGATCGTCAGCAGAAGAATAACCTTCCTCACAAATAATTTTTAATTGTATTACGTGTATTTCTCAACCACGAACATCATAAGGAAACAAAAAGAGCAGCCCTGTCGAATTTCTACGACAGGACCGCCCGGAATATATTCTTAGTAAAAAGACCTATACGTAATTAGTCACCCAAAGTAGCAACCATCACAGCCTTGATCGTGTGCATACGGTTTTCTGCCTCGTCGAACACGATGGAGTTCTCTGATTCGAATACTTCCTCGGTTACTTCCAATCCGTTCATTCCGAATTGTTTGTAAACGTCACGACCTACTTGGGTTTCCAAGTTATGGTATGCCGGCAAGCAGTGCATGAATTTGCAGTTCTTGTTTCCAGTCAATTCCATAGCTCTCTTATTCACTTGGTACGGGGTCAACAATTTGATACGCTCTGCCCATACTTCTGCAGGCTCGCCCATAGATACCCATACGTCAGTGTACAAGAAATCGCAACCTTTCACACCTTCTTCTACATTATCCGTGATAGTAACAGTAGCGCCAGTCTCTTCTGCAATAGCCTTGCAAGTAGCAACCAATTCTGCATCCGGTTGCAATTCTTTCGGAGCAACAATACGAACATCCATACCCATTTTAGCTCCACCTACCATCAACGAGTTACCCATGTTGAAACGAGCATCACCAAGATAAGCGAAAGTCACTTTATTCAACGGTTTGTCGGTATGCTCCATCATCGTTAAAAAGTCTGCCAGAATCTGAGTCGGGTGGAATTCATTGGTCAAACCGTTCCATACCGGAACTCCTGCATAACGAGCCAATTCTTCAACAATATCCTGAGCAAAACCGCGATACTCGATACCATCAAACATACGTCCCAATACGCGAGCCGTATCAGCCATAGATTCTTTTACTCCAATTTGAGATCCGGAAGGACCAAGATAAGTTACATGAGCACCTTGGTCATAAGCTGCAACTTCAAAAGCGCAACGGGTTCGAGTTGAAGTTTTCTCGAATATCAAAGCGATATTCTTACCTTTCAAACGAGGTTGCTCGGTGCCGGCATATTTTGCTTTCTTTAAATCAGCAGCCAAATCCAACATGTATTTAATCTCTTTCGGAGTGAAGTCTAATAACTTCAAAAAGTTTCTGTTTCTCAAATTAAAAGCCATAACTTTATTTATTTTAGATTTATGATTTTAAATTTCAAATTGAAAAATAACAAGCATCTTTCTTTTATAAAAACGGTCAAAAATAATATATCCTAACGAAAACTAAAACCAATTCTTAGTTTTAAATTCTCAATTATCTTCTGTCATCCTCGTATTCCATTGTAATCTTGGAACCATATCTCCGATCTTCCAACTTGGTTGCCTCCGTGATAACGGATTTTTGCCCTCCGGCTTTCACGAAGCGCAAACAAGCCCGAATTTTCGGGGCCATACTACCTTCCGCAAAAACTCCCTCTTCCAAATACTTCATCGTATCGGCATAATCAAGGAATTCCAATTTTTTCTCTGTTGGTTTCTTGTAATCCTTATAAATATAAGGCACATCCGTCAAAATATAGAATTCATCCGCTTTTACACGGGTTCCAACCATGGCTGAAGCCAAATCCTTGTCGATTACCCCTTCGATCGGTTGAATATCACCTTTCTCATCAATATATACCGGAATACCACCCCCACCGGTCGTGATCACGATGTTTCCTTCACGAGCCAAACGCTCTACCAAATCAGCATTCATAAAATCTTTCGGATCCGGCGAAGGAACCACTCGACGCCAACCACCTTCTACCTTGATCTCTTCTTTGAACACCCAACCTTTCTCTTGAGCTAATTTATCAGCCTCATCCTTCATGTAAATTTTTCCTACCCGTTTGGTCGGATTCTGTAAAGCCGGATCGTTCTTGTCAACAATCACCTGTGACACCATGGAGATCACGTTACGTTGCAGCCCGTGTTCTTTCAAGATATTACGTAAATTACGTTCAATCATGTACCCGATTTGTCCTTGCGTGAAAGCCACACAAACATCCAATGGCATAGCGGCATTGTCATATTTCTCCACACCGGCAGCGTTATCCATCAAAACGTTTCCAACCTGAGGACCGTTTCCATGAGAAATAATCAGATTATATCCTTCTTTTATTAAATATACCAAATTCTCCAAAGTGTCGATGGTATTGGCATTTTGCTCTTCAATAGTACCTTTTTGATTTCCTCTCAAAAGAGCATTACCTCCCAACGCGATAACTGCTAATTTTTTTTCCATTACTCGTATTTTATTTATTATCTTCTTTTCTATTCGAAAAATTCTGCGTTCACAAAGCTAGCGAAATTAGTTATACAAAAAATAGGTAAAATCCTTTTTTATCAAAACATAAAACACTGTAAATCAAATTACTGTATAAATATTCTCCCCGTTTTTATAAATATGCAGCGTAAAAACCGGACTTTTGACCATTCGGAAAAAATTTATCATTTATTTCTCTTAACCGTCTCTTTTTTTGTACCTTTGCGATATGCAAAACGAAAACAAACTATCATCAAGAAATTTGTTCCAGCGATTTGCAAACAAATACACTTTCGTGGGGCTGTTATTTGTTATCTGGATCGCTCTGTTCGATAAATACAGTTTTATCGATCGGTTACAGTTGCGTTCAAAAATCAACCAATTGGAGAACGAACAAAAGTATTACCGGGAGAAGATAGAAGAGGACAAACGTAAGAAAGAAGAGTTGTTGGGAAACCGGGATAACCTTGAGAAGTTTGCTAGAGAGCAGTATTTAATGAAGAAAGAAAACGAGGATATTTTCATCATTGTAAAGGAATAATCGATTGGGAAGAATTATTGCTATTGATTACGGGAAAAAGAGAGTGGGCATAGCCGTTACCGATCCATGCCAAATTATTGCCAACAGTCTAACCACGGTCAGATCACATGAGGTATTGCAATTTTTGCAGGACTATTGCTCGAAAGAGAAAGTAGATTTGATTGTCGTGGGACATCCAAAGCAGATGGACAACACGGATTCGAAAAGCATGACCTACATCAAACCTTTTCTTACCGCTCTCGGTCGTAAGCTACCGGATATACCCATCGTTATGTATGACGAACGTTTCACTTCCGTACTGGCCCACAAAGCCATGATTGAAGGTGGGGCAAAAAAGAAACAACGTCAAGACAAAGCGATAATCGATGCTATTAGTGCCACGATTATATTGCAATCGTATATGGAATCACAAAGAAATCTGAATATTTAAAAATGCTTTTACCTATTTACATTTATGGACATCCGGTTCTTCGGAAAGTTTCCGAAGACATCACCCCGGAATATGCGGGATTGAGTAAATTACTCGACGATATGTGGCAAACAATGTACGAATCAGATGGAGTCGGACTGGCTGCCCCGCAAATTGGAAAAAACATTCGTATTTTCGTGATCGACGGCTCCCCGTTCGAGGAACTGGATCCGGATTGCAAGGATTTTAAAAAAGCTTTTATCAATGCGCATATCTTAGAGCGTTCGGGAGATGATGTACCCTTCAATGAAGGTTGCCTAAGTATTCCCGGTATCCATGAAGATGTTATGCGAAAAGACCGGATAAAAATTGCCTACCGGGATGAAAACTGGGTGGAACACGTGGAAGAATTCACGGGAACTCGCGCCCGCATTATCCAGCACGAATACGATCATCTGGATGGGATTGTCTTCACGGACCACCTGTCTGCATTGAAAAAACGTTTACTCAAAGGAAAACTGAATAACATCAGTGCCGGAAAATTCAAACAAAGTTACAGGGTAGTATTACCCAAGTAAGTTTATAAGGTCCGTAAGGTTCATAACATCCATGAATTCTTCGGACCTTATCTTGTTTGAGCCAGTCAATCATTCAATTTAAAATCTAAAATTTGAAATTAGTTTGCGTCCTATTTACTGGCATAGATTTCCTTTTCTCTTTCTCGTGATCCCGTTGATCTTGGGAATTACTGCCAGTCAATATTTATCAAGCTTTCCTTCGACATTCATTTTAGGTGTCATTATTATATCTTTTTCCCTGCTTTTCATTATCCAGAAAGTTCGTTCCGGACTTCCGTTTGTACTACTCGCTTTTACCGGACTTTTCTCCACGGGGATATATCTATCGGATACCAAGACACCCCCGATCATTTCAGGCGAAACTTATCAATTAACAGGACGCTGCAATCAAATTCTTTCCCCCGGAAAGCTTGTTATCTCCTCACCTCATTTATGCACGTATTTACAAATTCCAGATTCCATGAAAGTCTCGGTTGGGGATTCCCTTTCCGGGCTGATAAGATTATACCCTTTACAAACCTCACATAATCGCCATGATTTCAATTACAACAACTACTTACAACACCAAGGTATACAGGCCAAAGGCTTTCCGGTTGGTGAAATCCATAAAACCGGACACTCGCAAGACCTTTATTCTGTGTGTCACATGATTCGAAATAACTTAGCAACTAAACTACAACAGGTCATCCCAGATAGCACGACATACAAGCTATTAGCAGCTCTTTGCCTAGGATGTAGACAAGAAATTACTTCCGCCACGAAAGAACTATTCCAAAACACGGGAACGATTCACATTCTTGCCATATCAGGATTACATATAGGAGCCATATTCGCATTTTTCTTGTGCCTATTAAGGTTATTCCATTTTAAAAGTAGAAAATCCCGTTTGATTCTGATTCCGCTAATATGGTTCGTCGCCTGCATTACCGGCCTCTCCCCCTCTGCTTGTAGAGCAGCAACCATCCTAAGCTTTATTACGATTGGAGAGGCATTCAAGCAAGAAACAATTCCCTCGAATGCCATTGCCGCTGCGGCCTTTTTTTCACTTCTTATCAATCCGGAATTACTCTATTCTGTCAGTTTCCAAATGTCATACGCGGCCTACACCGGAATCATTTTAATTTACCCGTTGATGCAAATTAAAAAGATGCACAAGTTCATTCGCCCATTATACACGCTACTTTGCATCAGTTTTTCTGCACAGATCATGACACTACCCATCATGGCTTATTATTTCCATTCCATCAGTTTGAACAGTATCTTCATAAACCTTATCGCAGTACCCACCGCATCTTTTCTTTTATATGGAGGAATCATGCTACTTGCATTACCGGGATTCATCAGTTTTTACTTGTCATATATCATCATAGGTCTAGCACACCTATTTATTTTCAGCCTACAACTATTTTCCAGAGTCGTGATAAACTTACCGGATTTATACCCAACGGCAACTCACGTCATACTATTTTACCTCATCATCATCCTTAGCATCATTTATTTAATCACGAGAAAACGTCACGTCCTTAGATTTATCTGTTATAGCATGAGTATATTGCTCATTTTTCATGGCTGTTTCACGTACTATATCCAAAACCATCAGGAAATCGTGATTCGTAATCTCTACAAACATTCTGCTATTTTATTGAATTACAAGGGTTATTACACTTACCTCAAAACCACGAATCCCGATGACGGTTTGTCCACTTATATCACAGCCAATCACTTACAAGCTTTACCCACCCATGAGGCTTTTGTCGGACAACAAATAAAATTCATTCGGAATCACCTGTCATCTCCTCAATGTTCTATATCAATAATTGACCACACTTACCCTACATTTTCGAATGAAGACATTGTCATCATTACCGAAAATATTTACCCACCCGACTCACTCAAGTTCCATCCGCAGCAAATTATCATGGACAACTCGAACACGGGTCGCTGCACGCAAGCTTGGCAAAAGTTCTGTCTCAAGAACCAGATCCCGTTTTTCAAGACAAGCGAAGTGGGAACAATTATCTTGAAAATATAGGTATTTTTTTATGGAATTCGGATTATAATGCTTTATTTTGCTCGTTAATTAACACCTAACTAAAATGGACATAGTCATAGCGGGAGCAGGAGAAGTGGGGACACATCTCGCGAATATGCTTAGCAAGCAAGAACATAATATCATGCTGATTGACAGCGATGAAGAAAAATTGGAATTACTGGGTAATCAATTGGATGTTATGTCAATTGTGGGATCTTGTACCTCAATTGGTGCATTGAAAGATGCAGGAGTACACAAGTGTGATTTGTTTATTGCAGTCAATCACCAAGAAGATCAAAATATCAATTCAGCGATCTTGGCTAAAAAACTCGGGGCCAAACAAACCATTGCCCGGGTAAACAATAGTGAATATTTGGAAGACGAGAACAAAGAGTACTTGAAAATGATCGGTATTGATTCGCTGATTTACCCGGAACGATTGGCTGCGGAAGAAATTGTAGCCTCCTTAAAACAGAGTGGTTCAAGGCAGTTACACGAATTCTCTGATGGCCGCCTGCAATTATTAGGAATCAAACTTTGGGAGAATGCCCCGGTACTCAACTTAACCTTGATAAAAATGGCAGAACGTTACGGTGCCCAGCATTTCCGCGTCGTGGCTATCAAACGAGCAGACCACACTATTATCCCGCGAGGGAATGACTCTTTCCGCTATGGAGACTTGGTATTTATTGTAACCAAGCCTTTCTACGTCCCCAATGTATTCGCTCTTTGTGGCAAATCACAATATGAAGTTAAGAATGTTGTTATCGTGGGAGGTTCTCGTATCGGTATCAAAACGGCTTCCCTGTTAGAGAAAAATTACAACGTGAAGATTATCGAAAAGGATCGGGAGAAATGTATTCTCATCGCCGACAAATTAAAATCCACGCTGGTAATCAATGGTGACGGAAGAGATTTGGCCTTATTACGAGAAGAGGGAATAAAAAACACGGATGCCTTTATCAGTGTAACCCACTCGTCCGAAACCAACATTCTGTCCTGCTTGTTAGCTAAAAAGCTCGGGGTAAAAAAGAGCGTGGCTGAAGTCGAGAATATCGACTACATTGATCTGGCAGAAAACATCGGTATTGGCACTCTCGTGAACACGAAATTAATTGCAGCCTCTCATATTTATCGTTACACGATGAACGTGGATGTAAAGCATTTGAAATTCCTCACGTTCTCGGAAGCTGAGGTTTTCGAAGTTACAGCAGAACCGGGTTCCAAGATCACCCGTAAAACTTTGGCAGATATGAATTTTCCGGAGAATGCAACTGTCGGGGGTGTTATCCGTAACGGAGATGCCATTATAGCTAAAGGAGACGTACAGATCGAGGCAGGAGACAAGGTAGTCATTTTCGCCTTACCTAGTGCCGTGAAGAAAGTAATCAAATTGTTTCAAAAATGATCAACTTTAGGTTCATTACCAACATCATAGGGAAACTATTATTTGTAGAAAGCGCATTCCTTATCTTATGCATTATTGTCGCCTTGATATACGGGGAGAACGATCTCATGGCTTTCGTTTACTCTGCGATCATCACGCTGGGAGTCGGGAGCCTCATGACATTTACAGTGAAAGTCAAAGACCGGGTACTTGCTAAAAAAGACGGCTATTTTATTGTAACCTGCACGTGGATCATCTTCACCATCTTCGGTTGCTTACCTTACTTATTCGGAGGAACAATTCCGTCAATTGTTGACGCCATATTCGAAACCATGTCCGGTTTCACAACAACAGGTTCCTCGGTAATAAACAACGTCGAGGCCTTACCACATGCCACTCTATTCTGGCGCTCCCTAACTCAATGGATGGGCGGTATGGGTATCATCGTGTTACTTTTAGCTATCATCCCCGGCTTGGGAATCGAGGGACGTGATCTCTTCGTAGCCGAAGTACCAGGTCCGACACATGACAAATTTACGGCAACCTTCAAATCAACAGCCCGACGTATGTGGTATCTCTATATTTCACTAACTGCTGCCCAAGCTATTTTACTGTTATTGGGAAATATGGATCTCTTTGATGCCATCTGTCACGCATTCACAACAATGGCTACTGGAGGATATTCGACCAAACAAGCCAGCCTTGCCTATTGGGACTCCGCATACATCCAATATGTGGTCATTATATTCATGTTCATTGCCGGAACGAATTTCGGCTTACTCTATGTCATGTTGCACGGCAAATTCCGCAAATTGTTTCATGATGAAGAGTTCAAATTATATCTTTACATCACGTTAGGAGCCAGTGCAATCATCGCAATCGTTCTATTCCTAAACGGTTATGCAAACTTAGAATTAAGCATCCGAGAATCTATATTTCAAGTAGTTACCATTCTGACAACAACGGGATTCGCTACCGCAGACTATCTATTATGGCCACCTCTCACGGGTGCCATCATCTTTGCACTCTTATTCATCGGGGCCTGTGCTGGTTCAACTTCGGGTGGCTTAAAATGTATCCGGCTCAATCTATTATTCAAAAACTCGTTTATCGAAATGAAACGGATCATTCATCCTAACGGAATTATCAATGTCAAGTATAACGGGAAAAGCGTTCACCCCAATATTATGACCGGAGTGATGGGCTTCTTTATCCTGTATATGTTTATTTTCGCTATCTCCAGCCTAATCATGTCACTATTTACTCAGGATATAGCCACAGCTTGTAGCGCTGTTATCTCTAGTATGAGTAACGTGGGTCCCGGATTTGGAGAGATTGGACCTATGGACAATTTTGCGAATCTACACGACTTTGCCAAGATATTTTTATCCATTCTGATGATGGTCGGACGTCTGGAAATATTCACGGTTCTCGTTCTATTCAGTAAAACATTCTGGAAAAAGTAATCTCTACCCCCACAAGATAATTTGGATCTCACCCAAAGAGAGGTATTTTCGGAGCTTAGATTCCGGAATACCTCGTTACTAAAAGAATAGAGAGGCGGATGAAATTATCTGCCTCTCTATTCTTAAAAAATATCCTACAATTCACCCAATCCCTGCCTCGTGACAATAATTTCATCCCCCGTACAATCAATCACTGTCGAAGGAATATTATTCCCATATCCTCCGTCTATGACCAGATCAACTAGACGATTATACTTCTCATGAATCAATTCCGGATCAGTGATATATTCCTCGACTTCTCCTTCAGCAGCTTTCACAGAAGTGGTCAGCAAAGGTCCGCCCAGCTCTTCGACAATAGCCTGAACAATAAAATTTTTGGGTATTCGAATACCTATTGTTTTACGTCTATTCATTAAGACATTGGGCAACTTACTGGTAGCCGGCAACACAAAAGTATATGGTCCCGGTAAATATTGTTTCATCAACCGAAACTCTTCATTACTTACTTTTGCATAAGCAGCGATGTTTCCCAGATCCTTACAGATCATCGAGAAATTTGCTTTCTCTGCTTTCACACCACGAATAGCCGAAACCCGTTGAACGGCCTTCACGCTATTTATATCACACCCGATCGCGTAAATCGTGTCCGTCGGGTAAATGATAACACCACCATCACGCAAGAGCTCAACGATCTTTCGAATCTCCCGATCATTGGGATTGTCCTCGAATAAACGTACAAGCATGATCGTAAATTATGAATTCACTTTCTTATGATCAGCCAAGAACGTAGCCAAACCGGAATCCGTCAGCGGGTGTTTTAACAAACCTTTGATCGCACTCAACGGGCAGGTTGCAACGTCCGCCCCAGCCTCAATACATTGAATGATATGTTGTGTGTGGCGAATTGAAGCGGCCAATACTTGCGTGTTGAAACCATAATAAGCATACATATCCACGATCTTTTCCACCAACTCGATCCCATCACTACTGATGTCATCCAAACGTCCCACGAAAGGAGACACGTAAGTTGCACCAGCTTTAGCAGCCAACAAAGCCTGTCCCGGAGAGAACACTAACGTACAATTCGTACGGATTCCCTTGTTGGTAAAATATTTGATAGCCTTAATGCCATCAGCAATACAAGGTACTTTTACCACGATATTCGGGTGCAAAGCGGCTAATTCCTCCCCCTCTTTAATCATACCTTCATAATCAGTCGCAATCACCTCTGCGCTTACATCACCATCCACGATATTGCAAATCTCAACGTAATGTTTTCTACAATTCTCGTCACCTTTGATACCCTCTTTTGCCATTAAAGACGGATTGGTGGTTACACCATCCAACACACCAAGGTCATTTGCCTCGCGAATCTGGTCAAGATTTGCCGTATCAATAAAAAATTTCATATTCTATCTGGTTTTATTGTTTAACTTCAATATCACGGACAAAATTACAAACAATATCTGTAATCCGATCATATTTAGTTTATAAAGTTCACAAGGTTCATAAAGTTTATAAAGTAACCTTATAAACTCTATAACTCCGTTACGCGATTAGTCCGAAAAGAATCCAGGCTACAAATAAAGTAAATACCACGTTAAACGCTTGCGCCCCCAGAAAAGCATACGTAGAACGACGATTTTCAGAGGTTATCAAGCTTTTGAAATCCGTCTCCAACCCAATAGACATAAATGCCAAGGCAAACCACATACCTTGAATATTCTTCAAAATTGGTTTAGCATCAGACACGACCTCTGGAGCAACGCAGAATGAAAAAACAAGAGAAGCCGCAACAAATCCCAACACGAATTTCGGAAAACGTAACCAAATTACTTTTAACGTCGGTTTCTCTTCTGTAACCTCTTTCTTCGAATAAGACCAATAAATACTAATTAAGAAGGCCGCAACTCCCAATAACACGTTCTGTGAGAACTTCACGATCGTACTTGTCTGCAAGGCTACTTCTCCATATATAGCTCCGGTTGCAGCCACGGCCCCGGTCGTGTCAATCGTTCCCCCAATCCAAGCCCCTGCCATATCCTCAGGTAATCCCATCAACTTAGCCAAACCGGGCATGATCAAAATCATCGGCACGGCCACGACCAACACTAACGATACCACGTATGACAATTTTGTTTTGTCCCCCTTGATAGCTCCGGCAGTAGCAACAGCCGCAGACACGCCACAAATGGACACAGCACTGGAAAGCATCAATGACATTTCTTTGTCAATTTTCATTTTACGACATAACCAAAAGCAGAAATTCCATACGGTAAAGACAACGACACAAGATTGAATCAATCCTAATGCCCCGGCTTTCAACAAATCATCAAAGAGTACAGTCGTCCCAAGTAACACCAAACCGATCTTCACGAATAGTTCAGAAGAAAGTGACTCCTTCAACCACTTGGGAATATAAAATATATTACTAATGAAAAGTCCTATCAATAAACTAAATATCACGGTTTCAAATCCCCAATCCTTTAGAAATTTATTTCCTCCGACAACCATGGCCAAAAGCGTAAGGAAGAACACGACCGGAAAACTTGCAGCAATCATTTTCAATTTTTTACCCGTAAATAACCCGGCAATCAATGCCATCAGGAACATAAAACAGAAAACAATCAGAGCATGTCCCACGTTATCCAACGTGAAAACCTTATTCATTAATGCGTCAGCATCCAGCCAACTGAAAGAAGGCCAATGAGGTTTTAATTGAAATACGACTAAAAGAATTATAAACCACCCCACGATAGTAGAGGTCCAATCTTCGGAAATCTTTAACTTGCTCATCTGGAAATTTATTAATTTAGTGAATAATTTCTGTGGCAAAGTTAATACCGAGAATCAAAAAAATAATCCGTATTTTTACTGATTCTGAATTAGTACATTTCCAATAGGCCCTTAATAGAACCCAAGTAATACTCTTTCCAACCTTCAACGATCTCCTCGAAGACCTCATCTGGAATATTTGTATGTTCTAATTCTACACGAGTCCGGGGACCGTCTTTTTTTAATTTAATGGTCACAATAGAACGTTGATCCGTCTCCCCGAAAAACCATTCTTGAACAAGCAAATGATTGGACTTTACCTCCAGATTCACGCCACAAATATCTCCCTCCCATAAAGAAAACACGAATCCTTCCTCTGCTTTCATTTCCGCGGGATAACCACTCCACAGTTCGATTTGAAAAGGATTCGTCAATGCCGTAAAGACTTCCTCCGGATCAGCCGTAATATCAATTGTATATTTAAAATTCATTTATAATAAAAATATAGACTTTAAACCGAAGACTCAACTATTATGGACCTAACAAACAAGAAGTGTGATAAAATGACTTCTATCACACTTCGCTATTATTTATTTCTTCTTATATTGTTCATTTAGTTGATTTACCACATCATTGGTAATATCAAATCCCTCTTGCGCGAAAAGCACGTTACCGCCTAACGTCGTACTCAGTATTAATTGGAAACCTTTCGCTTTATTATACTCTGTCAAGAAATTTGTGATCGCATCATACAACTTCCGGTTTATTTCCATTTGCTCGCGTTGAGCATTTTCGGTCATTTCCTGTTGCAATTTCTGCAAATTTTGTTGTTTGATCATCAAATCCATCTGGGCTTGTTCGGCTCTTTCACGAGTCATAAAACCACCGTTTTCCACTTTATTCCGAAACTCTGCAGCCTCACGATCGAAGTTCTTCACTTTTATGTTCAACTCTGTCCGATTGGCTTCCAATTTCTTTAAAAACGCTTCATTCAACTCTCTCGATTGAGTATAATTGTTAAGCAATGTGTCCATGTTAATGTAGACAATTCTTGCATCAGCGTTCATAGTTACAGTACCGCCTTGATTGCTCGTACTTTTACTATTTCCACTGAAATGCAAAATATACAAAACTATCACAGCAATCAACAATAACACATTTAATCCTATCGACAAATTCTTCATAAAATGTAACTTTGTTATTAATAAATCGATTCATTGAAATCTCGGCCCACACGAGGCTTGTTTCGAATACAAAGATAATCTTTCTTCCTTTAGTTATCCGATTTTTCTCTTTTTTCTATATAAAAAATTTTCTTTAACAGGTCTATTTCCTCAATATTAATGACTTTCCCTCTCTCCGCCTGCCGACGAGCCCGCATCAATCCTTGTAATGCTGTGATAGACTGAGTTCCAATACCTAACTTCACATCAACCATTCCTTTCATTTCTACCTTACGGGCAAAATCCTCGATCATCATACGCCTGTTCATTTCCTGATCCATCGCTTTCACCGGTTTTGACGCAGCATGTATAGCTTGATTTAGATTGTTCTGGGCATTCATCAAAAAAGCATTCGACTTGTAATCCCCCGTAAGGAAACGCGGCAAGATTAAAACTTCCGACAGTAAAACAGTATCTCGTACCATAAAAACCCCCAGTAAGAAATCATTTTCTCTTAAACTATCCGGAATAACAACTTGCATGGGAACATAGCCTATATGCGAAAAACGCAAGGTATCCCCCACTTGTACACTCAATGAAAATCGCCCTTGTTTATCAACCCCTCGAACCTCTTTCCCCAGCCGAAAGATCGCTTCCGGTAATGGCCGTATACTGTCCCGGTCACAAACTACACCCGTGACAAACACATTGCCTTTATCTTGGCTCTGCCCTTGCACTCCCAAGCAAAAGAATATAAAAAAAAATAGAAGGCTAAACTCTTTCATTTTCCCGGGCGATTTCACTATTCTGCAAAATATTCAATAGCAATTCTCTCGCACGGAATAATTGAGCTTTCACGGTTCCTAACGGAATGGCCAGCTCTTGAGCAATTTCTTCATAAGAATACTCTTCAAAATAACGTAATTCTATCAATTTACGGTAACGCCCTTTCAACATGGCAACTTTTTCCCGCATAAATTCAGCTCGCTGCTTACGGATCGTCTCCTCTTCCGGATTCAACACGTCTGCCGGTACACTATTGATATACCCGCGATCATCAGGGTTTATATCATCCTTATCCAAAGAAACAATTTTGGCTTTTTTCTTCCGAATAAAATCAATCGTGTTATTAGAGGCAATTTTGAATAACCACGTACTAAACGCAAACTGAGGCGAATAGTAATTCAAACTCGTGAAAGCTTTCTCGAAAGCCTCGAACATTAAATCTTCCGCATCAGTTCTGTTATTCACCATCTTCAGTATCATAAAATATACTGAATCCTTATACCTCTTAAATAACTCGGCATAAGCCTGTTCATCTCCCGTTATTGCCCTCTTCACGACCTTATAATCATAAAGAGCTTTCTCTGACAAGTTGTTTGTTAACTCCATTTCCTCTTGTTAAAAAATGAATATCCATTTTCGTACACTCGATAAACAAAACCGATCGTACTAATAATAAACGAAGTTAGGAATAATTTTTTTTGTTTCAGACAAATAGCGCAAATATTTAACAAAATTACATCCGTTAAAAATACTGTCAACATGACAAGAAACACGTATATTGGGTAAAAACCTAAGACAATCAAACAAATAGCTGTCAAATAAAAGAACAAACGCACGATCATATCGCCATCTATCATAATCCTCTCCGTCATTGCCAATCTCATCTTGTTAGCATAATAATATGAAACTTCGTTTATTTCTCCTTTTTTGTCACTCTTATCAATTATCACATACGAGTCCGGATCTTTTGTCATCTTTATTGCCCCAAACCTTGATAATTCTCTAACCATATCATTATCGTATCCTAAATACGATTGTGAATTCTTCGCGAACCCACGGTTTTCTATATAATACGATTTTCGGTAAGCCATGTTACATCCATCCCCAAAAATATATTTTTTATTTTTCACCATGACCATCATCTTTATAAAGCGCAAGAAACGAAACATACGCGAATTTCTCACGTTTTGCTCGGTGAAATCATAATTTGCAAAACCGACGACAGCCGCCGTGTTTTCATCAAAATATGACTCCATGGTCTTCACCCAATACATGGAAGAGGGACGGCAATTGATCTCTGAAAACAACAATATATCATGCTTGGCTGCCAATACACCTATATTTATAGCCAATTTTTTAGTAAATCTGAATTTCGTGTCCGGGAATATTCGCGTACACCTCAACTGTGGATAATCTTTCTGTATCTCGGTCAATACATCCTGCGTGTCATCTTCTGAACATTCATCGACCACAATCACCTCAAAATTATCGTATGCTTGCATCAAAAAACTCGGTAAATTCCGCCTCAAACACTCCGCATTATTGTGTGACGTGATGATAACCGACACCCCTTCATGCTCTTGTTTATCTATCGGTTTTACTTTGCGAGACACGATCACACACCGACGAATAACGTGATAGATGTAGGTGAGTGTCAACACAAACAGAAGTATTACCCCATACCTAAAAGCTTCCAGTTCTCCCCAAAAGACTCTCAAACTCTCCATATCATTATATTAACATTCTTTTATCCATAAAAAACAGACAAATATACTTACTTAATAGCGATTTTAACGTATTAATTGAACAATTTTGTGTACATTAGTTCGATTTTACTAACATAAAGCAACTACATTATGGGACAACAAAAAAACAGAGGAATTATAGGGATACTCACCGGCGGAGGAGACGTTCCCGGCCTAAATCCAGCCATCAGAGCGGTAACTATTCGAGCCCTGCGCGAAGGCTATAAAGTTATTGGAATCAAAAGAGGCTGGGGTGGCCTGATTGACATCGTACGAGATCCACAATATGACAACTCCGGTAATTTTTTTGAATTAACAGAGGAAATCGTGAACAAGGCCGGACGCACCGGTGGTACTTTCCTGCATACATCCAGAACTAGGGCTTCCCACGTACCTAAGGCAAATGTACCCAAGCATTTACAGGATAGATACTCGAACGACATCAACGATCTGACCCCGGAAGTATTAAAGAACCTAGAGTTCATGGGTATTGACTACTTGATCCCGATCGGGGGTGACGACACGTTGAGTTATGCGGTACGCTTGAGCAAGGAAAGCGTGAAAGTCGTGGCCATACCCAAAACCATGGACAACGACGTTCCCGGAACAGATTACTGTATCGGGTTCAGCACCTGCATCACCCGTACGATTGCCCTCACGCATGATCTCCGGACATCAGCCGGATCTCACGAACGAATACTGGTTCTGGAAGTCTTCGGACGTTATGCAGGGTTCACGGCTATGCTACCAACCTTAGCCGGAGCTGCCAACCGTTGTGTGATTCCGGAATACGAATTTAACATCGAACGTCTGACCGAACTACTTTGCGAGGATCGTTTCACGAATCCCAGCAAATACTCGGTGGTTCTCGTATCCGAAGGAGCCACTTTTTCCGGTGGCAACATGATTTTCCAAAGTGAAGAAACAGACATGTTCGGACATAAAAAACTGGGAGGTATCGGAAACATGATCTCTCAACAATTAAAAGAACTTACCCCACAGTTTAACCACGGACAAGTAATTAACACCATCACGCAAAGACTGGGCTATCTGGTTCGCTGTGGAGATCCGGATGCACTGGATTCCATCGTACCTATGGCATACGGGAACCTTGCCCTAGATTTAATCAACAAAGGATTACACGGCAGGTTAGTTATCCTAAGAAACGGACGCTATGACAACGCCCCGATCGAGATTGTAACCAGCAGTAAAAAGATCGTGGATGTTCCCAAATTCTACAATACGGAGAGATTACGTCCCCAATACAACAGTTTCGAATTCATGCCACAGATGATACTTTAAAGATAAAGCTCCCGGTTTCCCGGGAGCTTTTCTTTAAGATAAAAGAATTAATACTAACTCTTAGTTTTTAGCTTTTATCTTTTAGCATTCAGAGTGGTTGAATCGGGTGTAATACTATCTACCTCCACGACAACTTCCGACTCCTCCACGACGGCTCCTACCGGTTCTTGTACTTGTTTCCCCGACTGCACCTTGTTTTTCTGACTATTCCCACAAGAAACAAACATCAAAGTTGCAGTAACCACCATCATGCAAATCCATCCAATTCTTCCAAAAGTTTTCATCATATTCAAATTTAGTTTAGCTAGAAATTCAACGTGAAATTATACGTAATCAAGACGGTATAGGTTACAAAAAGGTGGGTCACCATCACGGCCCCACCAAAGACAATTTAGAATTTTCGAAAATTGTTATGCAAAAACATAACAATAACTTCAAAACAAACGTTTAACTAACTTTATTAAGAAATGCCTCCGGCTCTTTATTAAATTAGATCCCACTCTGAATTTAACAAAAAAGACGTGCCATGCACACCGGAGGCAATCTCTTTTGTGCAATACACGTCTTTATAACTTCAATTCGAGTGGGATGCTGCAAATGTAAGCATTAAATTTCATTTAACAACATTATTTTTACGATAGAATTTGGAAAAAAGAAAATCTCTATATAGCTTTGTCCTCATAAAATAAAAAAGCATGATATACAATCAACACATAGCCCAAACTTGGTGGTGGCATCTCTTTAAACTTCATAGTAAACAATGAGGTTATGTGATTGTATTGCATAATTAGATATAGAGAGAGCCTATTGTTTACAAACAGTAGGCTCTCTTTTTTATTCACCTTTTTTAAATCAAAAATCATGAAACCAATCAAAAAATTTATGCTCACCGAGCAAGAAATGCCAATCCAATGGTATAACATCGTGGCCGACATGCCCAACAAACCCCTTCCCCCTCTTCATCCGGGAACAAAACAACCGTTAAAACCGGAAGACCTTTACCCGCTATTTGCCCAAGAATTGGCAAAGCAGGAGTTCGCTACCGAACGCTACATCGAGATCCCCGATGAAGTCCAAGACTTGTACAAAATATGGAGATCGACCCCTCTCGTACGAGCCTATGCTTTAGAAAAAGCCTTGGACACTCCCGCAAAAATATATTTCAAAAACGAAGGAACAAGCCCCGCCGGCTCTCACAAACCAAACACGGCCATCGCACAAGCCTATTACAATTACAAACAAGGCATCAAACGCATCACCACAGAAACCGGCGGGGGGCAATGGGGTACAGCATTAAGCTTTGCCTGCCAACATTTCGGTCTGGACCTGAAAGTGTTCATGGTAAAAGTAAGCTACAACCAGAAACCCTATCGTAAGTTGATGATGAACACGTGGGGATCAGACGTGATACCGTCACCGAGTAACTTGACAGAAGCCGGAAGAAAAATCCTACGAGAATATCCGGATTCGGCCGGTAGCCTAGGTATTGCCATTTCAGAAGCTGTCGAGCTTGCCGCACAAGATCCCCTAACCAATTACTCCCTGGGGAGCGTGCTAAATCACGTATTATTACATCAAACTATCATCGGCGAGGAAGCACTTCTCCAGATGGAAAAAGCGGGAGATGAACCAGACATCGTGATCGGGTGTTTCGGGGGAGGTTCAAACTTCGCCGGAATCAGTTTTCCATTCATCCGCAGGAACTTGAAGGAAGGAAAACATACCCGGGTAATTGCCGTAGAACCACAATCCTGTCCAAAATTAACCCGTGGTCAGTTCCAATACGATTTCGGTGATACCGTCGGGTTAACCCCCTTACTTCCCATGTACACGCTGGGACATGATTTTCAACCCGCAAGTATCCATGCCGGAGGCTTACGCTATCACGGAGCCGGGGTTATCGTCAGTCAATTACTCAAGGACAAACTGATGGAGGCCGTTGCCATTCCGCAACTGGAGACCTTCGAGGCCGGAATATTATTTGCCAAGACCGAAGGGATAATTCCTGCACCTGAATCCACTCATGCCATAGCACAAGCGATTCGGGAGGCGAAAATTGCCAAAGCCGAAGGAAAAGCCAAAACTATCCTGTTCAATCTATCCGGACATGGTATGATTGATCTCTACGCCTACGAACAATACCTTGGGGGAAATCTCCAGAACTTCGAGCTTTCTGATCAAGAAATAGCTCAATCTCTCGATAAACTAGAGAAAATCATGTGAAGAGCATAGCTATCTGATTTTTTGCTACATTTGCAAAAAAATCAGATAGCATGTTTTATACAGAACTCACTTTCCATATCTCCCCTTACGTGGAGGACATTGCAGATGCGATTATTGCCGAACTCGGCGACCTCGGATACGACAGTTTTTCATACTCGGATGACGGTTTCAAAGCTTACATACCAAACAAAAACTTCAACGAGGAACAAGTAAAGTCATTAGAAATCCTTTCTTTCTTCCAGTCTCTATACACGATCACCTGGGAAAAAGCAGAAATCGAGAACCAAGATTGGAATAAAATTTGGGAAGAAAACTTCACGCCTATCCTCGTGCAAGACCGGATTCTGGTAAGAGCCGGATTCCATCCCACGATTAAAAACATCGAACACGAAATCATCATTGACCCGAAAATGAGTTTTGGCACGGGTCATCATGCCACGACTGCTCTCATACTGGAAACGATCTTAGACATGAAACCTAATTTCTCCGGCAAAAAAGTCCTTGACATGGGATGTGGTACTGGTATTCTATCTATCATGGCCGCACAAGCTGGAGCCCAATCGGTTACCGGCATCGACATTGACGAATGGGCTTACAACAACGCCATGGAAAACATTGCCACCAACAACATGAACAATATACGTGTTCTTATCGGGGATGCAACTTTACTAGACGGGGCAGAACACTATGACATCATCTTGGCCAATATCAACCGGAATATATTATTGAATGATATGCCCGCATACGTGAACGTGCTTAATGACAACGGCTACCTCATCATGAGCGGATTTTACACCGAAGATATTCCCGTTATTCGCGAGAAAGCCGAACTTTTGCAACTAACCTATCAATCCAACAAAGTAAAAGACAACTGGACTGCCGTCATTTTCCACAAAAGATAACTTTTGCGGAAAGTTACAGGTCAGCGCAGGTTGTTAAAAAAGAACTTGAAACTTGCCAACCTGTAACTTGTAACGTGGCGTAGCCACATATCTGTTAATATTTTAACAAAGGCTTGCTTTTTCAATTTCAATATGCAATATTTGCATCGTGAAAAACACAAAAGAAGAATGAAAACAAGGTATACTAATAACTATAAACAGATGATGTGCATGCAAAGGCTTTTTGCAGGCTAACGCACTGTTGTCAAAAAACTGTCGAAAAAAGCCTGTGTGAATACACGGGCTTTTTTCATGTAAAGAAATAAATGATTTAAAAACAATAAATTTATGAACGTATTAAAATTTGGAGGAACCTCGGTTGGCTCCGCGCAACGAATTCAAGAAGTGGCAAAATTAATCTCGGATGACCAACCCAAAATTGTCGTTCTTTCGGCCATGTCCGGAACGACCAACACGTTAGTAGACATAACTAACTATCTGTACCGCAATGATAGGCAGGAAGCTTTGACGACAATCCAAAATCTCGAACTGGATTACCTAATGACCATTAGCGACCTTTACAGTACCGAAGAATTCAAGCACCGGGGACAAGAATTTGTACAAACCATCTTCACCTATCTCCGCTCATTCATCAACAAGGACTTTTACCCGTTACAGGAAAAAGCCGTTGTTGCACAAGGAGAGATCATTTCCACCACACTAATGCACTATTATTTACAAGAACAAGGTATACCTTCCACGCTCCTGTCCGCTTTGGATTTCATGCGTATCGACAAAGACTGTGAACCGGACTATTTTTATATCGAGCAAAACTTAAAACGACTATTATCCAACCCGGCCACGGAACGTATTATCATCACCCAAGGATTCATCTGCCGAAACGCTTACGGGGAAATAGACAACCTGAAAAGAGGGGGGAGTGACTACTCGGCCGCACTAATCGGGGCCGCGCTCAAAGTGGATGAAATTCAGATATGGACCGACATTGACGGCGTACATAACAGCGACCCGCGGTACGTGAAAAATACGAAAGCCATTCGTTCTCTATCTTTTGATGAAGCAGCCGAACTTGCCTATTTCGGGGCAAAGATTCTCCACCCGTCAAGCATTCAGCCCGCTAAAAAAGCCAATATCCCCGTCCGCATGAAAAACACGATGAACCCAAGTGACGAAGGAACCCTGATCACGAAAGAAAGCCCGATCAAAGATTTCAAAGCCGTGGCGGCAAAAGACGGGATCACGGCCATAAAAGTCAAATCCAGCAACATGCTGCTCGCTTACGGTTTTGTACGGAAAGTATTCGAAATATTCGAATCATGGAAAACCCCGATCGACATGATTGCCACGTCGGAAGTTGCCATATCTCTCACGATCGACAGTACATGCCACTTGGAAGACATCAAAAAAGACCTCACGAAATACGGTACAATCGAGGTCGAAGAATCTCTTTCCATCATCTGCATCGTCGGGGATTGCTCGATCAATAATAGCGGACTCGCGGCTCGGGCTCTCACCGCACTGGAAGATATTCCCCTGCACATGATCTCCTACGGGGCCAGCGAACACAGTATTTCTCTACTCGTGAAACAAGCAGACAAGCAAAAAGCACTTGAGGCCCTTAGCGAAAGATTATTAAATAAATGAGTTCATAAACCGACCCACATGAATATAGAAACCATCAAAACATTTCAAACCTTGAAGACCCCGTTTTACTACTACGACACGACTCTTCTACAAGCCACGCTTCAAGCCGCCTCCCAAGCAGCTAACGAACATGGATTCAATTTGCATTACGCGATAAAAGCGAATGCCAACCCACACATTCTTGACATCATTCAAAGCCACGGAATTGGTGCGGACTGCGTGAGTGGTAACGAGGTGGCTCAAGCCGTAGCAAGTGGTTTTCCCTCGGAACAGATCGTGTATGCCGGAGTCGGGAAAAGCGACGAGGAAATCCGGCTGGCTCTTGAAAAAGAGATATTTTGTTTCAACTGCGAATCTTTACCCGAAATAGAGGTGATCAACATGCTGGCCGGAGAAATGGGGAAAAAAGCCTCTGTTGCTCTTCGGGTAAACCCCAACGTGGATGCCCACACGCATCATTACATCACCACGGGAATCGAAGAAAACAAGTTCGGGTTCTACCTTTACGACCTAGACCACGCCATCACGGCCTGCCGGGAAATGGAACACATCAAGCTTATCGGACTACATTTTCATATCGGCTCCCAGATCACCGATCTCACGGTATTCCGAGGACTTTGTTTGAGAGTAAACGAAATACAATCCCGCCTGAAAGAACAGGGAATCATTCTCCCTCACGTGAACTTCGGCGGTGGATTAGGCATCAATTACGATTGCCCCACGTGTGGTCTGATTCCCGACTTTGCCTCTTATTTTCAAATTTTTGCTGATTTCTTCGAGGCCCAGCCGGGTCAGCAACTTCATTTCGAACTAGGCCGATCCCTTGTCGGACAATGCGGTTCCCTTGTCTCTCGTGTCCTGTACGTGAAGGAAGGGAAACATAAAAAGTTCGTCATCTTGGATGCGGGAATGAACGACCTTTTACGTCCGGCTCTCTACCAAGCTTTCCACCGGATAGAAAACTTGACCTCCGTGGGAGAACATGAAAAATACGACGTGGTTGGCCCTATCTGTGAATCATCTGATTGTTTCGGCAAAGACCGGGAACTACCCCTCACCAACCGAGGAGACTTGATCGCCATTCGCTCCTGTGGTGCATACGGAGAAGTCATGGCCTCACGATACAATCTCCGAGAATTACCGGGAAGTTACTTTTCCCGGTAATTCCCCGAGACATTTCTTTCAATAAAAAGAAATTATTATCATTTGTAATGAATATTATCGTATTCCATAAATACGAAATATTCATATAAGAGATATTATAGTATGAATTTAATATACGACTTTGATTTAGACACCCCGGATGAATTACTGGAAATTCTAGCTAGAAATTTGCATCAACGAAGATTGGAAAAAGGACTATCAAGAGACGCCCTTTCCAAGCTAAGCAGCGTACCCACTCCCACGATTGCCAAATTCGAACAGAAACATACCATATCTCTAGCAGCTTTCGTGTCAATGGCCAAAGCATTAGGTTACAGCAAAGATATTAAAGAATTATTGTCCCGCCCTCTCTACAACACGATGGAAGAGTTGGAAACAATCAATAGAAACAAAAACAGAAAGCGAGTACGAAATGAAATGGACCAATAAACTAAATGTACTTTATCACGACAGGATGGTGGGAAAACTCTGCATGACCCCGGATAATTCATGTTGTGCTTTCCAGTACGACAAAGAATGGATTGCCACGGATTAGAAATCATCTGTTTTATCGCCAGCCATTGCGAAGAATCGCTAGTTAGCGACTATCATATCCAACTTTGAACAAACCCGCTACAATTTCGTAGTAATGAAAGGGGGTTGTCCCAAAAGTCATTTTATCCTCCAAAAACTCCTCCGTCACTTCGTGCCATCTCCTCTATAAACAGAGGATAAACTGGTGCCTTTACCCAAGACAGGGAGTATTTCAACTCTCCCTCTGTTTATAGAGGGAGTACCCCGAAGGGGGGAGGGAGTTTGAAAAATGACTTTTTGGACAGCTCCTTTTCTACTTGATACGCCAAAGCTCCCACGATCTAAAACATTTAATCCCCTATTCTATAAAATATATAATATTTTACATGAATTTTTATCGTATTTTTAATATACCAACTCCCATTCAACTCCCATTCATTTCCTATTCAACGCTATTTATAATAAAAAATAAGTTATTATTTTATTGTTTTTATAAATTTAATATATTATCTTTACATCGATTTATATACATATATAAATTACAATAAAGATAGTATCACCTTGTGAACCGGATTTGATCACGTTTATAAACCGAACTTGAAAAATAAAAAAGTATGGCATCATTGAAAGACTCTCTACTGGACGGCATATCGGGAAAGCTGGATAAATACATCATTTACCGGGTGGGTAACGAAACGTTTATCCGGAAAAGGCCAAAAAAGGTAAGCAATCCCAAAAGTGAGAAACAACAGATGCAACGGGCAAAACTTCCGGGAGCGCAAACCATGTACAAAGCTTTGGATGGTAGTCTGTTAAAAGAAATCTGCAATCTAGCAGCCCGGTATAACGAGAAACGTTCGGGGTATCACTGGTTCCTAGGCAAAAACATGAACCTGTTCGGGGCAAACAATTACATCGACTACTCCCGTCTGGAGTTTTCGGACGGTAGCCAACAATTGCCTTTCGGAACCACGATGAAACAGACCCAACCCAATGCCGCGGAACTGCATTGGACGGATAACTCCAGCTCGATCACTGCACAATCCACCGATCGGTTAATGGTAGCCGTAATATTTGACAACGAGCCTTATACCCCAGTATTACAGGAAGATACGAATACCCTACGAAAAGATGGTTACGCACGAGTTACTCTACCAGAAGGCGAATGGCAAACTGCACATCTATACTGTTTCTTCGGACGGGATGATTTGAAAAACTTCTCTCCCGGAATTCATTTTCAAGTGACGAAATCTTAACACGAAAGTATTATGGCAATTTTTGAATCTACTATATTCGAAAACCTATCGGGAACCGTGGGTAACGTGACCAGCTACAAGCTGAAAGACAAACAAGTGGCAAGAGCGAAAATTTTCTCCCGGAAAGACGCGAAGACTCTTCAACAATTAAAGCAAAGAACCCGCATGAAAACCATATCGCTCTTCAAACACCATCTGACCCCGATCTTACCCTCCGGATTCTGCACCTCTTCAAGAAAGGATGCATCCAACCGTTTTTTGGCTCTAAATATGGGGAAAGTTGAAGTCGATGACGAGTTAAACGTAACGATTGACACGCTACAACTGGCCATTTCCGACGGTCCCTTGGCTTTACCGGTAATCGAGGCAAAAATTGACCATGCCGGGCGCCGGATCATCTTCCGGTGGAAAAAACAGCCGTTAATGCCTTACATGTATAAAAACGACTGCTTATACGGGGCAATCTATGAAACCCAGATGGGACGGAGCCGGAAAGTGATATTGGGAACCAGAGCCGAGGCCGGAGAAACAACCTGGGAGCTGCCTAAAGATTGGAATTCCCATCATCTGGTAATTTATGGTTTCGCAACCACCGCAGACGGTCAAAAGTCTTCCCCTACCTTGGGTGTATTGAAAAGTGAAGAGTTGTAACGATATAACCTTCCTGTAAGACCCGCTTTATAAAATTAATCTTTTTTAAAGACATAAGGATAACCCTGCCCGATTTCGTGACGTATACGCCATAGAATTTGAATATTCTATTAGTCATTCTTTCAAGGACTAGCAGAAGATGGTGAGAGGATATGTCAATTCGTAAACTAAACTAATCAGAATAAAATAAAAAAGAGACGCTATGAAAAAAATTATTTTTTTATTGGCAATGACTACATTCCTGTTCAGTGACCTTGCAATGCAAGCACAAACAAAAAAAGAACTACGGGCTAAAAGAAAGGCGCACAGGGAATGCATGAGGATGCACAACAGAATGGTTCGCGAGCAACAAAACATGATCGCCTACCAAGACGCGGTTAAAGCACTTAAAAGTAACAGTTGGGTATTACAGGCCAACACGTTGTTTAACAATTTCGGGGCAGCCATTCCCGTAACGAACAACTTGAACTTCGTGGCCATGGACAACAATCAAGTTTCATTGCAATTGGCATTCAACGGGTTTAATCCCGGACCGAACGGTTTAGGCGGGATCACGCTCACCGGCTGGCCTTCCAGCATTAACGAAAGAGTTGACAAAAACGGAAATATCACTTACACGTTCAACGTGATGGGCGCCGCTTTATTCGCTCAAGTTACCGTTCGCCTCGGCTACGGGAGTAATTACTCGACAGTAACCGTAAGCTCAAACACAAATGGAAGAGAATTGACATTCTCCGGGAACTTGGTTCCTTACAGCCAGTCAAACATTTTCCAGAGTGGATTCAGTTTTTAAGCAAGCAATTAAAAAAACTCTCGTTTAATATTCAATTAATCAGTCACATTCGTGTGAAAAAGGGGTTCCATGGGGAACCCTTTTTCATTATAGAAAAAACAAACTTTATAAACAAACCGGGCAAAAGCTTTTTTTCATTTTAACCGGGTCAATACATTTCGTATTTTATCGCCTGACGAGGGACGATCCGCCTTGTATTGCATCAAAGTTCCGTCTTTACTGTAAAGCAATAAATGAGGTATTCCCTTGATGTTCATCATCGTGGCGAATTGATCTCCGGTCACGATATATTGATGACCGTGCATGTTCAATTGTTTCATCTTTTTCTTCCATGCCTCTTTATTCGTATCGAGCGAGATACTGATAAATTCCACCGCCGGATTCTTTAATTGTTTTTCCAGTTTCTGCAAGTAGGGAACTTCCTGACAACACGGGCCGCACCACGAGGCCCATAAGTCGACGTAAAGATATTTTCCCCGGAAATCCGTTAGTTTGTGAATTTTACCATCCACGTCTTCCAGCGTCACGTCGGGTAAAGCGGCTCCTTCCATGGAATATTTTTTGGATTCGAAATCTTTCACCAGTTTCCCCCCTTCTTCCCCTAGATCGGCGGTCATGTTTTTCAAACGCTGTAAACCTTCTTCGAAACCATTTTTATAATTATAATCTGTCACGAAGCTCTGTAAGACTAGACGACTCACGGATTCCACGATAGACTTAACCGTAAAGCGCTCTTTCAATAGTTGAATCTGTTCTTCGGGGGTCTCCCGTTCTTTCTTCAGGTAATTGAACACGAAGGTATTCGTGTTATAAAAACGCAAAGCCATCGGATCATCCAACACCTCGTAAACCGGGGGAATCAGTTCTCTCATACCATCAGGTAATGCCTCGCCATTCCGGGAATACATATACGTCACGCCATCCAAAGCCTGTGCAAAAGATAAATAAGCCTGTATTCGCAGATAGCTCTCCACCATATTGGCGGGCCGGAGTTCTTCTGTCACGTCATTCACACGAGTATGGATTTCACTCATGCTATTTTTTAATTCACTCGCCACGGGCGGATTCTCCCATATCGACCGACTTTTATCCAAGTAAAAACGATTATAGGTGATCAACGCCGTGTTGTTCCGATCCTTTTTATCCGCGGTCATTTCAGCCCGCCGATTCTTGAATTGAATGTCAAGCTTGACTTTTGTTCCCGGTTCAATATACAATGCCTGTTCGAACGGCCACTTGTTTTGTCCGGTTCCCACGATTCCCATTAAGGTCACAATCCGGGGAGTATCGCAATTCAACAGGAGCGAGAAAAACCTTGTTTGAGCGTCAACAGTCAAAGAATCTCTCTTGCCCCCGTCAACAATAAATAATTGATACTCCGAATATTCTCCCGGATTCACCGTTCCGGTAATCTCCGCTGGGCCTTTCTGCCTGCAACCGATGGTTGCAAGCAGAAGAAAAATACTGATTACATATTTCATTTTACCTTATACATTATTTTTATCGGCTTGTAGGCCACGTTCTTGTAAGAATTGATCAGACGACCGGTTCTCGTGTCGTAGATATAGATATACCCGTTTTCTCCGGATTCATCCGAGCGATAAGCTCCCACGTACACTTGGGATTCATCCGGACTGATCGCCATTGTCGTGATCTCTGCATTCGAAATATCATCAATCGTGGCCCACGATTCAGTCGGGAACGAAGTGGACGAATAGTACCAACGATAAATCTTGTTACCTTGCGCGTAGAACAAGCACTGGTAAGAAGGACTGGCCACTTTCGGATCCTCTTTTTTAAGTACCGGGTTAGCTATCACCCGTTGCACATCACGATAATCGACACTAGCTTTCTGGTAATTATCATCAAGTTTATAAATCGTGTTACTCAAAGACGTTTTCCATATCTCCCCGTTCAACTCGGTCAACACAGTAAAGGATGAACCCTTCTCATTTTCAAAAATGGCAATTACATCATGATCTCCATTCCAAATCGGACCAAAATATTGGCAATACTCGGCGGTATAACCATTGTAATAACAAATCGTATGCTGGTTTACATCCCACAGGTAATAATAGGGTTGATACCCCCCGAAGTAACTGTGTTGAACAGAGGAATAAGTTGAAGTCAAAATGGTATGAGTAAGAATCAAACCTTCCATACTGGCCAGATTATAAACCTTGCCGTTCTCAGATATGGCAACAGCCGTACGAGCTTCGTTGTCTGGTAACATCATAACCACGGGAAGGAAATCTGAAAACTCGGGAGCCTTCACGATATTCTCCAATTCAAACGTTTTAGCATTGATCACGTAAACCGAAGGATCATTTTTATAGCTGATAAACAACTGAGATAATCTTTTTGCCATATCCGTGGGGGATTTCGGGAATACCTCTCCGGGATTATTCATTGTCAAACAATGAGTTTCAAAATTTCCCATGGTTCCGTCAGCCATCTGACGCATGAAAGAAAGCATACCCGTCCCGTCGCCGCTTTCACTCAACACCGTAATTCCTTCTTCATAAGGAGAATTAATATGCAACTTGAACTCGTAGAACGCACTACTATGCTCGTTACTCACTTTCACCCGCATCGGGAAGGTTCCCAAATCCTGACAGTCCACGTACAGGACGGACGAATCCGAATAAAACTTGTAATCCATGTCCCACTGGAACGTCAACGGAAGGTCTTTTTCCTTCTGGGTCACATAAGGAGTGATGTCAATCACCAGAGTTTGATTTTTGTCCCTGTTATACTCTTTCTGTAAACTATTGGTATCAATGGCGATCTCGGAGATCCGAACCGTGTCAACAGTCGTGTCATCATCAAAACAACCGATTGCCAATAAGCCTATTAGCCATATATATAGATATTTCCACTTCATAATAATCTGTTTTTACTACATGAATAATTCATTTCATCAATACGGTTTCGGAATATCATTCTTCCCGCTTTGCAATAATTCCGGGTTCGCGGCAAAGAAGTCATACATCGGGATCAGAATGTACTTGGTCGCGGCGTAATTATACTCGTCCATCCACCCGTATTGTACATTTTCCAGATTCGGCCCGTACATATCCACCATCCCCTTGTAGGTAGCCGGAGCTGTCTGTTCCATCGCCCGGAAATATTCCATGAATTTAACCCATTTCACGGGGTCCCATACCCCCAACTTATAATTCGGCCACACGACTTTGCCAGACCAATCTTTCCATTGCGGAGGTTCTACGATATTGTTGAAAGAAGCAATAGACACGGTCCCGACCTCTGCCTCCGGTTCAAAATCATCCGTTGACAGCAAACGGAAAGCCACCTGCCAATACCCGTCACTTCCCAGATGTTCACGCAATACCGTTACCGGTAACACGCCATTCACGGAATCCGGTTCGATAATTAATTCAGTCGGCAGCGTGTAATGTACTCCCGCCTCTGCCGTAGTCTTGGCAGCCACGGCTTCCACCTTGAAAGAACGCACCTCTTTAACCGGAGCCCCCATGATCTTCACGGGGAGTTTCATCTCGTAGGAAGTAACTTCCAGTTTCGTCACCCCGAAAGAATACACCACACTGTCTTCCGTGAAGTAAATTCCCGTACGGGAAGAATCGAACAACTTGTAATCCTGTTCATTGCAGGAGATCAATCCCATGCCGAATAGCACGAACAGGCAACCGGTGAATATATATGTTATGTTTCTCATATGTTTTCTATTTACCATTTCATCTTCTAAATTCGAACTCTTGTGACGGGATGTCCACCACGTAGATTTTCTTGTCGGCTGTTACGGTCTGCCCCTCGACATTAAGAATATCCAGATTCAATCGTTTCATGTGGTAGAAGGATTGTCCTTCCCCGACAAATTCTTTATACCGATCATCCGTGATCTTGTCAACGGTCAAGGTTTCAGCCGGAAGTCTATCGTCTAAAGCAACTAATCCCCGACTTTCCAACAACTCGTTAAAATAATCAAGAGCTTGATCGTAATTACCCAACTTCAAGGCACTTTCGGCCGCGATATAATACATTTCGGGTAAGCGTATCATGTTGATTCCGCGGATCTCACCTGCCGGACGGTTATATTCCGTGTTATTCAGCACGTAAGTATCTGTCAGTTTATCCAGTTTCCAGTATTTTATCGTGTTGTTATACGTGTACCATGCACCCCAGCGGTAATCATTCCCGGCCCCATTAATCTGGTATAATTGTTGAATATTATAACGCATTTCGAAAGAATACGCGGTCTGGGAATTGTGCAGTATCTTGATCACCGGTTCGGCAAAATTCTTGGAATAAATTCCGAATACCGTTTCCTTGGATGACAATTTTCCCACCAGATCTCCGGCAATATCCGTGTAATCCAACAGGGAAAGACCGGGAGCTTGTATCACTTGCTGCGCGTAATACAAGGCACTATCGAGTGTTCCTTCCGTCAAGTAAACCCTTGCCAAAGTCGCTTGCACCGCCTGTAAGTTAAAATGGATATTCTGGTCTTTCAGGAAATTAGCGTTCGAAGAGGCTGACGCGTACAGTTCATCATCATCTAATAATTGTTCTGCCGACCTTAAATCAGAAATAATCCGCTTGTACACGTCTTTGGATTTCAGAATGTCCGGGGCAAACAACGAGAACCGAGTTGAATAGGGAATCCCGTCAGCACTTTCGTTCACCGTGATTTGCTCGCTGAAAATACGCAACAGGTCAAAATGCATGAAGGCACGCAAACCTAAAGCCTCTCCTTTATAAATATTGTAAAATTGCATATCCGAAGGAGAAAATTTTTCCAAGTGTTCCAACACGTTATTCGCATAGGCGATATTGGAATACATATCACACCAGATATTATAAAAAAGATCTTCCGCTTTCGTATTCGTATAGTCATATTTTATAAGTGGCTCAACCTCTTCGTTATTTGTAGAGGTATAATATTGAGCCATCAGATCCAAAGCGGAATAACTCAGATTCTGCCCGTACAAGTTCGTTGACCCCATCTTGGCATAGACCCCGTAAAGGGCATTCTCAAATCCCTTTGCATCTTTCAGTAAATCACCTTCCAGTACCTCACCTTTAGGTTGCACGTCCAAAAAGCTGTCACAGGAACTTCCCCCAAGGATTAAGGCTAAAAGTACCATTATATTTTTAAATCCTATCTTCATAATCTTTCCTTTTAAAATGTTGTACTAAGCGTGAATTCAAACCCATTACTATATAGATAAGTGGTCCCTCGTTCTATTTTCACGTTTGACCAACGCACGATGTCCGTCAAGTTCACTCCTACACGTAAATTCCGTACCCCAATTTTGGAACAGATGTTCGGTCTGAATTCGTAACCGAAATTCACGGTTCCCAACGTGAACACATTTTCTTTTTCCACGAAACGGTCTGTATGTTTCGGGTTCGTCCCCCATCCTTCAGAATCAGCGATATCCTTGTAGAAAGCTATATCACCCGGATTTTTCCAACGACTGCTGAAAACTCGTTTATCTGCATTCTTTTTCGGGTCTGCACCCTCCACTTTCGTGGCACGAGTCGTGTTATACAAGTAAGCGCCACATTCATAACGACCTAACAGATACAAGCTGAATCCCTTGTAAAACAAGTTCGTTGAAACGGTTCCCCGGAATTTCGGTTCTGTATCCCCGATCACGAATTTATCATCCGCGGAGTATTCGAAGGTTCTCTCCCCGTTCAATTTAATAAACACTTCCTGTCCTGTTGCCGGATCAATTCCCGCGGATTTAACCACTTTCAATGCCGAGGTGGATTCACCTTCCTCGTATTGTGCCAGCGGAGTTTTCGAATCTACCTTATTGGCATCTTCATTCGCTTTCTTCAAGGCACTGTTTATTTTCAAGATCCGGTTCCGGTTCATACTTCCGGTAGCCGCAACCTGCCAGTAGAAATCATTTCTCTGCACGAGCATACCATCTACCTGAAATTCCAGTCCCTTGTTTTCCATCTCCCCGATATTTTCTTTGGCAGAAGTCGTTCCGGTGGACGGCGCACGAGAGGCATCCAATACCAAGTCGGTTGTCTTTTTCAAGTAAACGTCAAACGTGAAATTCAATCGACGATCAAAAAGACTGATGTCTGTTCCCACGTTATAGGAAAGTTCCCGTTCCCAACCTAAATCTTTATTACCGATTCCTTGCGGGATAGCCCCGATCCCGTTCAAATATTCCAGATCACCGGAAAATTGATACATGGTCATCGCTTGGAAAGGAGAGAAATTCACCTTACCCGTGTATCCCAAGCTACCCCGGATTTTCAAAATATCAATCTTATTTGAAGTAATGAAACTTTCGTTATGTATGTTCCATCCTAGCCCGGCAGACCAGAAACTACCGTAACGGTTGTTTGCCCCGAATTTTGACGATCCGGTCACCCGATATACCACGTCAGCATAATAACGATTGTTATACATATAGTTTCCATTCACGAAAAATCCCAATTCCGTGCTGACGGCCTGTGTTCCCGTCGGTTTTTGATCCGAATAACCAGCGGCCTGTCCCATGAAATTCAACGCATCATCATAAAAGCCCACTCCTGTCATGGTGGAGGACTCGCTGGTTTCCTTCCGGATTTCCACACCCGCATTCACACTATACAAACTGTTATTATCGGTCATCAGGTTGAATGCCCCTGTTAAGGTTCCGGCGTATGACACACCACTACCATTTTTCTGGGTCAAAGAACCTTTTTTAGAAAGTTCAGTCTCGTCTTTAAAATCTTGAGAATCGGGAGATCTAAATACCTCGTTATTAGAATTTGTTACCGTGATATTAAAGTTTCCCGACAAACGGAACAATTTGTTGATTTCCCAACGAAAATCCGTGGTATTCGAGATGGATTTATCCTTTGAAATATCATAATTACCCAAGCTAGCCTCGTACAAAGGATTATCCAAGTTCCAAGAAAGCTTTTTATTATACTCCCCGTACTGGTCATAAATCCGATCATAAGGATTCATCTCCACGTATTTAGAAAAAGAACCGTAAGGAGATTGCTTGTAATTCACCTCGCTATAAGTGGTACGATTCGCCATCGTCAACTTGTTCTGCACGTGATATTCCAATTTGAACCCCAAGTTATAACGACGACGGTAGTCCTCTTTCATAACTCCCTGCACGTTATTGAAACGTCCGGACAGTTCATAACGAATATTGGAGGCTCCACCATACAAACGCAAAGAGTGATCGTGAGAAAAAGCCGTTCTAGCCGGTTGCGACAACCAATCGGTATCTACTCCCCGCTGCACTTCTTGATAACGCTCGTTATATAATTTATCTAACGCATATTGCTCTCCTTCATTCGTGATATTTCCCCAAGCATCTTTTTTTACTTCCGACGTGTACAAACCTGCCAAACGCTCGTATTCCAATTTCTGGGCCGCATTCAGCATATCATAATCTTTCAGATAAGGGAATTGCACGTTACCCGTAAAATTATAAGCTACCCGCATACTGCCTTCCGTCAGTTTCTTTCTTTCCACCACAATAACTCCACTGGCAGCACGAGACCCGTAAAGAGCCGTTGCCGATGCATCTTTTAACACCGTGATATTTTCGATCTCGTTAATATCCAAATCGTACAATTCCTGCATACTGATTTCAACCCCATCCAGCACGATCGTCGGTTGATTCACTTGGGTCGTCCCGTCAGAGAAAGAACTCATACCGCGTAATAATAATTCCGGAACGTGATTCGGGTTAGACCCCAACTCACTTCTTTCTACCAGATTCAAACCGGGCGTTAAGGCTGCCAATGCGGCAACCACGTTCGTACCGGAGATGGTTTTCAACTGCTCGGCAGTCACGCTCTTCACGGCTCCCGTGTAACTGGACTTTGATTTCGTGAAATAACCGGTCACAACAACCTCATCCACCTCGCTCACTTCTTCTTCCATACGTATGGTCATTTCCTTATCCAGTTCTACCGGAACAATGGCCGTTTTATACCCTACAAAAGTAAACGTCAAGTCACGTATATCTGCCGGAACCACGATCTCGAACTTACCACTTCCGTCGGAAGCCGCTCCCGTCACTAGAATCTCCCCACGTTTGGCCACAACGGTCACGCCCGGAAGAGGTTCCCCGTGGGCATCCACCACAACTCCTTTTATTTTATTCGTTTTTACCACACTGTCCCGCACGGCAACCGGACGGGCGGGACGGATGATCACGTAATTCTGTTCCAAGTCGAAATCCATGTTCGTCCCCTCCAACACTTTACGAAATAATTCATTCAAAGTATATTTACGAACATCAAGAGTTATTTTACGATTCACATCCAATTCGTTATTGCTGAACATGATCAACAAGCCCGTCTGTGATTCAACCTGTTCAAATACAGTTTCCAAAGTCTGGTGCTGTTTTTCGATCTTCACGCTTTGTGCCACACCCGTTGCTGATAGCTGAAACACAAAACCGATCATAAGTAGTAATGTTAATCTCATGATACATAAACTTTTTTTACATGGTATTTTCCCGTAACGATACCAAGTGTTTCTCTTTTTTTTCATACTTTTGTATTTGAAATTAGTACTCTCATGCTCTTGAAAAAAGCATGAATCTTATTTAAACAAAGCGGGGAGTATGGCCGTACTTCCTGCTTTTTATTTTTCTTGTATTATTATATCCTTCTGATTTATAATAAATTTCACATTTGTCGTCCGTTCTATCAGACGAATAAATTCATTAAAGTCCACATCTTTCCGAATGGCTCCGGTGAAACGGTAGTTTTTACAATCTTCATTCGAGAAAACAAAATGCACATCATACCAACGTTCCAGTTTCACAGTCAATAAGTCCAACGGCATATTATGGAAACGGAACATACCGTCAATCCATGAGGTATATAGTTTCACGTTTACAGGTTTCACTTCAATCTCTTCATTTGTCGTGTCTAATTCGAACTGCTCGCCCGGATGTAAAAGGTAGGTCTCATCGTGATGTTTCACTTCCACTCCACCTTGTTCCAAGGTCACTTGTTCAAGAGAGTCTTCTTCATAACTGCAAATATTGAAAGAGGTTCCCAACACTTTCACACTGGAACGACAAGTACGCACGATAAAAGGCCATTCTTTACTTTTAGTTACATCGAAATAAGCCTCTCCTTTCAATTCCACCACACGTTCTTCTTTTCCAAAGTTCATCGGAAAGGTCAATTCACTCCCCGAATTGATCCATACTTTAGTCCCATCACTCAAAACCACCCGATATTCTCCTCCTTCCGGAACCCGTACGGAACTTCGTTGCCCGCTGTTACCCCCTTGAATTACCAACGTATTCAAAGAGTCCTTACCTATCGTGGCTCCCCCGCTGTTCGTGATATCACGTCCCAGATTTTCGCTTAACTCATACTTCTCTCCACCTTCTAAAACCCAGACGGCTTTCAAACTTCCCGGGGTTATTTGCGCTAACTTCTCCGGCTCGGTCTCTACGGGTGACTGCATCAACAGGATCCCTCCAGTAGTCAGCATAATTGCAACCGCAGCTGCCACGCTCCAACGAATTGCCAGATGACGTTTTTTCCAACCCGGTCGGGAAGAAAGTTTTTGTTCCACATTTTGCCAAGCATCTTTCATCTGAATGGCCTTAAATACTCGATCCGCCTGTACTACGGAACCACACTCTACCAACTGGCGAAATTCTTCCTGCAATTCCACGTTCTCCAAAAGCCACTGATTCAAAAATCCCCGCTCTCCTGCAGTCAATCCCTCTTTACGAGATTTCAAAGCCAATTGTACTATATTTTCTGGTAACATGATGATTTATTCTCCATTGGTTCTATACTTATGACAGGAGAAAAGAAAAAATAGATGACAAGAATTCGAAGAAAAAATCAAAAAAATTACACGAAGAGTAACAATATCGAATATGTTTTTTCGCTTAACTCGGCTCGTAAAGCCGCTAATGCTCTTGCCAAAAGAGTTTTTACCGTGGTCACGGAAATTTCAAATTCTTCTGCGACTTCTTTATGCCGTTTCCCGTCCAGCACGATTCTTTTAAAAACTTCCCGCGTCCGATCGGGTAAACGATCTACCGCTTTATATAATTGATCAATACGGGTATTCCATTCCGACTCATCTAAATATTCATTCTCGGCCATATCTATACTCGAGTTGATGGGTTCCGTAAGAACCACTTTTTTCCCTTCCAACAAATTCAAACAATAGTTACGCACGGATTGATACAAATAAGGACGCAGACTATTTTTTATAGCGTGAAAACGCTTTCCCTCCCAAAACTTAATAAAAACCTCTTGTACGGCATCCTCTGCCTCCTCTTGTTGCACAAGAAAATTCATGGCATAAAATACCAATGGTTTATAAAAATGGTGGAACAATAGTTCTAACCCTCGTCGATCTCCTTTTTTCAAGAGTTGCAATATTTTATCAAACTCGTCCATCCATTACACCCCTAACTTCATTTATGTAAACTTTATTTTTAATAACATAACCCCTCAACAAACGATCAATTAATGATGTTCAGAGGATTGCCTATCTATTCGTTACGAAAATTTTCAAACGTATTAATAATTAGCCATTAAAAAAAATAGTATCTTTTTACAAGTGTCAAAAAATAATGTAAATTTGTATTTCAATAATTGATCGTTTATTTATATTTCACACCACTTGACTACTACATTCTTATTCTCCAAAAGATAAAACAATTTCCCAGTACTAATATCTATTAATACTCTTCATATATATGGAAAAACACACTAAAATGTTTCAAATTCTCTCTTTTATTGACGTAAATCTTCTATTGTTACGTTTGTTGGTAAAAATTTATTGGCATTCCCTCCATTCATGAATATATCGCGCACGATGGTCGAACTGATAAAAGTATGTTCGGGAGAAGTTAAAAGGAAAACGGTTTCCACGGAAGAATCCATCGCTTTGTTTGCCTGACCGACAGCACGTTCGTACTCGAAGTCAGCAGCAGTACGTAAACCACGAATAATGAAATTAGCTCCCATTTGCTCGCAAAAATCTACTGTCAGACCGGAATAACTCATGACAATGACATTATCTACATCTTCGAAAACTTTACGAATGATGGCAATCCGGGTATCCACGTCCAAGAATTCTTTTTTTACCGCATTAATCCCCACGGCAATAACGATTTTATCAAACATTTTTAATCCACGTTTCACGATTTCTTCGTGTCCGATCGTGAACGGATCAAAGGATCCCGGGAATATTGCGATTCTTTCCATGACGTACTTATTAAATTTCACCAGAGTTACGGATAAAACATCCGATCTCAAGTTACAAATTAAAATCATATTTTCGAGGATTCAAAAAAATTGTTAGTTTTTCTTTGATATTTCAAGAATATCATTAGGAAATTTCTTTTCTTTTCAATAGATTTGATCCAGAATTTAAAAGAACACATAACAATTAATTCTTATAAAACATGGCACGAAAATTACTAATTCGAGATCTTACACTTAGAGACGGTCAACAATCTTCATTTGCAACCCGGATGAACCAAAATCAAGTGGACCGCGTGTTACCTTTTTACAAGGATGCTAAGTTCTACGCAATGGAAGTATGGGGAGGAGCTGTTCCCGACTCTGTAATGCGTTATTTGAACGAAAATCCATGGGATCGTTTGGAAAAAATCAAAGCCGTTATCGGTGATGTCTCCAAGTTGACCGCCCTCTCCAGAGGTCGTAACTTATTCGGTTACGCTCCTTACACGGATGAAATTATCGAAGGTTTCTGTAAAAACGCTATCGAATCCGGTTTAGGAATCATGCGTATTTTCGACGCCTTGAACGACGTGAACAACGTGAAATCGACCATCAAATACGTGAAAAAATATGGTGGTATGGCTGATTGCGCTGTTTGCTACACGATTGACCCGAAATATCCGAAATTAAGTTTGATGGACAAGTTAAAAGGGAAAAAGAACCCCGAACCCGTGTTCACGAACGAATATTTCTTGAATAAGGCAAAAGAAATGGAGGCTCTCGGAGCTGACATGATCACGATCAAGGATATGAGTGGTTTGATTAACCCGGCTCGCATTTCCGAGATGATGCAATTATTCAAGAGCAATTTGAAGATTCCGGTAGACTTCCATACTCACTGTACCCCGGGCTACGGATTAGGTGCAGTACTTTCCGCTATTGTACACGGTGTTGACATCGTTGATACCAATATCTGGAATTTCGCTGGCGGTCCTGCCGCTCCGGCTATCGAATTGATTTACATTTTCTGTAAGAAATTAGGTATCGAACTGGATGTAAACATGGAAGCTGTTGCTAAGATCAACAAAGAGTTGTACACGATTCGTAAAGAATTGGAGGCATACGATGCTGTTAAACAATTCCCGAATCCGTTCAACCCGCTTACAGATACACTTCCGGCTAACATTGACAAATTATTCGATGATGCTATCGCTGCTGCCAAGAGTAACAACGAAGAGGCATTGTTGGAAGCTTGTCATGCTATCGAAGCTTATTTCAACTTCCCGAAACCGAACGAACTCGTGAAGAAAGCTGAGGTTCCCGGAGGTATGTACACCAACATGGTAGCCCAATTAAAACAATTGAACTCCATGGATATTCTGGAAGATGCCATGAAATTAATCCCGACGGTTCGTTTAGCAGCCGGTCTTCCTCCTTTGGTAACTCCTACCAGCCAGATTGTAGGCGCTCAAGCAGTGAACTGTGCCTTGGACATCAAGAATGGTAAACCGATGTATTCTAACGTATCTAATCAATTCGTGGCTTTGGTAAAAGGTGAATACGGAAAGACCCCGGTACCTGTTGATCCGGAATTCCGTCTGAAAATTGCTGGTACCCGTGAAGAGACCCCGTATGATACGTCAAAATATCAAATGCAGGAAAATCCCGTGTTAACAGAATTCGGTGGGGTGAAATTGGCCGAGAACGAGAAAGAAGTCCTCTTGATGGAACTTTTCCCTGCTGTCGCCAAAAACTTCTTGACAAAACAGAAAGAAGCCCGTTATATGGCCACGCATAAAGGGGAACAAACACAACAAACCGCTGAAGTTCAAAAAGAAGAACCGATTACCGGAAAAGTGGTTGAAGCTCCGATGCCGGGTAACATCTTCAAGATCCTCGTTAAACCGGGTGATGTTGTAAGTAAAGGACAAAACGTACTTGTATTGGAAGCCATGAAGATGGAAAACAACATTACAAGTGATTACGCCGGAAAAGTAAAACGTATCCTGACCCAAGAAGGGAAATCCGTTACTGCCGGGGCTAAATTGATCGAGATCGAAATCTGATTGGATTAGCAATATAATAAAGGAGGAGTGGTAAAAGTCAATGTACTTTTACCACTTTTTTATTCTAGCAACATACCATAAAAATTTACTCCTGCCATCAGGACAGGAGTAATATAATTAAAATTCAATCCATTTTTCTCTCGGATCAGCGAGGATTAATATTTAGGAAAACCGATCTCTTCCCCATTCTCTGCGATGTACTCGTCCAATGTCTCACACCCCGTATCCTCGTCTTCTTCGTACTCCAAGGAGAGATTGTTTACCCGGGCAAACTGATGACAGCTTTTGAAATCAGCATATCGTTCCTCGATCTCCTCTTTAAATAACGCAACCCGCTCGGTTTCCGGCATCTCTTCTAAATCCTCTTCATGCTCCTGCAAAATATCCAGAATAAATTCTGCCGCCCAACTACCTAATTCACGTTCCAACACCCAATCAGATGCATGTTCATCCAGTATATGATATATTTCATGTAAATAGGGAGTATCCCCCCAATCTTCATATAGTTGAATCAGGTCGTCATCCTCCCCATATTCTTCTTTTAGCCTTTCTAACACCTCATTATTCATGTCTCTTGATTTATTGTATTCGACGGCTAAATTAAGAAAAAATATTAACATTACATCGGCCATGCAGAATTTGGTTCAACCAAAGGTTCCAAGCTCAACACTGAATTCGGAATCGGAAAATATAATAACTCCTGATTATCCCGTCCGACTAATGATGGCACTAGCTCGAAAGCCTTGTCAAAGCGTACCAGATCCCACCAACGCTTACATTCCGTGGCAAATTCCAACAGACGTTCCTGCAAGATAGCGGCATCATTTTCTTCCGGTGTACCGTTCACAAATTTATGATTAGCATAATTTTCCCCATACGCCCGCTGACGCACCTCTTCCATTTCGGCAGTAGGATCCTGCTTTAAACCGTTTTTTGCCTCCGCTTTCATTAACAATACATCAGCATAACGATACAAAATAATGTCATCAACAAAATAACGCACACCGGATTCCACGATACCCCGACATTTCATGGCCATCGTTCCATAGTAACTGCGACCGCTGTCTTTCGTTTTATAAATCTCTAGGAATGTTACATCCCGACGACTATCCTCTTCGGAATACTGGGCGCGTAGATGTTTAGAAGGAGAAAGTTCCATCAATCCTCCTCCGGCACCTATCGTCTCCAATATATCCGGTTCTATATCCGGAGACAAGGTGGCAGCTGAAATATGCATCATATCAAAATAGTTGTTACTTGCTTCTACCTTTTTGTAATTGATAGCCATCAACACTTCGTCGTTTCCTTTATTATCATAAGTAAATACCTCCTTAAAATCAGGCAATAAACGAATACCACCTATCTGTTGTATATCTTCACAAGCCTTTAGCGCTGTTTGGAAATCAGCCTCACCCCCATTCATCCGACGGGCCGTCCACAAATAGACATCTGCTTTCAATGCTAACGTGGAAGCTTTAGACCAATGATTTCTCCCCGTCTCGAATGCATCGGAAGGAAATAGCTCAAGCGCATCCTTCAAATCGTCTTTAATTAACGTGAACACTTCTTCCAACGTGGCTCTCGCTTTATGAACAGTGGCTGCATCATATTTTTCCATAGGTTCGGTACGTATCGGAACACCACCCCATATTTTAGCCATCGTGAAATACACGTAAGCTCTCATCGCGTGGGCTTGAGCCAATAACAATTTTCGCGTATCCTCGCTAGAAAACGTGATCTCCGGCACTTTAGTCAAAATCAGATTAGCAGCATTCACCACAGAATAAAGTCCTTGCCAACTTGGACCGAAACTGGCACTCAAATCATTCTCCCGGTACTTCATATAATTATCCCCGACAATCGCCTCGGATTCCAACGTCTCGCTTCGCAATTCGCCCCAAATGAAAAGGTTCTCTACGGATTCTGTTCTTAATTTCACGTACATACCGGCTAATCCTCCCTGTGCATCCGATTCGGTTTGCCAAAAAGAGTCACTCGTGATAACACTTGTCGGATCGACTTCCAACAAGTCGCATGCCCCGATGGAAAGACACATTCCCACCCCAAGAGCTATATGATATAATCGTGTTCTTAATCTACACATAATACTTCTGTTTTTCATGGATTAAAGTGTTATAGATATTCCAGTAATAATATTCCGGGGAATGGGGTAACGTCCGTTATCCTGCCCGCCTTCTTCGGGATTCAGTCCTTTGAAGTCGGTGAAATAATGAAGATTATTTCCCGTCACGTGAACCCGGACTCCGGCAAGACCTATTTTACGTAACAGACGCCTTGGTAATTCATACGCCAAGGTCATTTCCCGCAAGCAAAGGAAGTCACCTTTCTCCACGTAAATGTTACAATTTACCGGAAGGTTATAAGCTTGATTCCAGATGTAACACGGCATAGATGCTTGATCACCCTGTTGCTTCCAAGAGTTCTTGGCCATGTTTTTCGTCAAGTTTCCATCTCCCTGCGAGTTATTATCCATAAAACGAGTGGCATAATTATAAATCTTATGTCCTAGTGTATAGTCAAAACGAACAGAAAAAGTTAATCCTCGAAAACTGAATGAATTGGTAAACCCGCCATTCCATGTCGGATAGAAATTACCAAGATACACTTTATCTTTCGAATCAATCTGACCATTTCCATCCACATCCCGGAATTTGGCATAACCACCGTATTTTGTCTTGTCGTTTCCGGGAATTAACGTGTTCACGATCGGATCGTTTTGGGCCTCTTCGTCAGTAGCATAAACACCTTCCAACACATGCCCATAGATGTCACCTACTCTTCCTCCTTCTTGCAAGCCACCCATCCAAGCATAGTCTTTCTTGGAAGGAACCCACACATATTCTCCACCAATACGGTTATTCTCCGCTCCGTTCTCCGGCAAACGTAAAATCTTATGTTTGGTGTGCGTTGCCGTCATGGCCACGTTCCATTGTAAACCGGACCATGCCGGAAGAACCGCTGCATTCACCTCTAATTCGATACCTTTATTCTCCAAACGCCCAAGATTCGTATAAATACTTGCAAACCCGGTTGAAGGAGGTAAAGAAAGAGAAGTGATCAAATTATCGGTAACTCGCCGATAGTAATCAAACAAAATACCTATCCGATTGTTGAGTAAACCAATATCAGCACCGATGTCAAAAGTTTTAGATTGTTCCCATTTCAGATCAGGGTTCGGGATCACCGAATTCAAAATGGCAGAAGTGCCGTCATATACATTTCCTACCGAATATTCACCCCGTGCTTGGAAATCGGACAAACCGCTGATATTTCCCGTGACACCGTAACTAGCACGTAATTTCAAACTCACGATGTTTTGTAAAGGAGTCCAAAATTTCTCGTTATGTACATTCCAACCAACGGATATTCCGGGGAAGAATCCCCATTTGTGATCATCACCCAGATTAGATGCCCCATCATAACGGGCGCTGAGTGAAACCAAGTAACGATCTTTATAATCGTAATTTACGCGAGCAAAGAATCCGGCAATAACCTGATCACTTTCATCACCTTTTACACTTTTAGCAATAGCCGCAGCATTCAATGTCGGGATCAAATCGGTAGCAGCTCCACTTCCTTTGGCCTCAAGAGTTGATTTTTCTCTACCGAAATAAGAAAATCCCGCTTTCACATCCAGATTATGCGACTCGGCAAATAATTTCTGATACCCCAGAACCAAATCCATCTGTCCTTGCATCGTTTTGTTATAAGATCCCGTGGCTTCTCGCGAATCGTTGTAAGTCATGGAACCGTTCCAGTAAGCCGGGATAAATGAGTAACCGTCATACGTGTATTTATACAAAGATAATTGCGGAGTGAAAGAAAATCCGGGCAAAATTTCCCAATCGGCAGCGATAGAAAGAGACAGATTGTCTTTACTATTTTTCCGCACGTCATTTTTCAAGTGATACACGGGATTCCCGATACTCCGATTTTGTCCCGGGGCCAACGTTCCGTCCTCGTATGTATATTTGGCTGTCGGGGGTGTTGTGGCTGACCGATAGAAAATATCTGCCAAGCCGAATACTTCATTATTGGAAGAAGTCGTGTACATCACTCGTCCGACCACGTTCAAGTTATCCCGCAATTTTATACTCCCGTTCAAACTGAACGACAAACGCTTGTACTTGGTGGTAATCGCGGTTCCTTCGCTATCCATATACCCAAGTCCCGCATAAAAAGTAGATCTTTCATTTCCCCCGGAAACCGTCAAGTTATGCGAATGAGAATAAGCCGTTTGATAAATCAGATCTTGAAAATCCGTATCCTTAAAAATAATAGTCTTAGATGGATCTATCGGGTCAGGCATACTTTCCCAACCTTCATTCAACTTATGTTTGTTTTCTTCTGTTAGATATTGAGTGGTGAAAGAGGTATTTTTAGTCAAATCGTTACCGGTACCAAACCCAAGAGCCGAACCTAAACGATCCATTGCATTGGCATTATACCGGGATGCATAAACCATACTTTTCCGATTCAACTCGATATATTCCCTTCCACTGGCCAAATCATATTTCGCTCCCGGTTCGGAAACCGTCAGTCCATAGGAATAAGTAGCTTGCACTTTCCCCGGCTTCCCGGTTTTCGTGGTCACGATGACAACTCCGTTAGAAGCTCTTGCACCATAAATTGCCGTAGATGCAGCATCTTTTAGCACTTGCAGGGATTCAATGTCGTTACTATTAATATCTGCCAAATCGGTACGAATGATCCCGTCTACAATGTAAATCGGGGCTGCCCCGTTCATGTTATTAATAGAGGTTCCGCCTCGAACAATGATTCGCGGAGCCGCACCGGGTTGACCGGATGTACTTTGCACCTGCACCCCGGATACATTTCCTTGCAGGGCAGTAGCAACATTAGCATAAGGTACATTTTTCAAGGCCTCGGCCGGCAGTTTCGTGATAGATGATGTCACTTTCTCCCTAGCCTGCGTACCAAAACCAACTACGACCACTTCTTTCACTCGAATTCGGGAAGGTTTCATATTAACATTCAACACCTTCTGGGCTGGAGTTAGTTTAAAATCCCGAGGTTCGTACCCGAGAAAAGAGAATTCCAAAGTGGGTTCCTTTTCTGTAAACTCTAGCACGTAATCCCCGTCAACACCCGTGGTAACCCCATGAGTCGTACCTTTTATCAAGACCAGAACCCCGATCATCGGTTCCCGATTTTCATCTAGAACCCGTCCTTTTATGACACGTTTCTCTTCTTTTTCCTTTGTTGCACTATCTTGTGCATAGGCCGAAAACACAAAGGTCAAGCAGAGAAACACACATAAAATTTTACTTACAAGCAAACTTCCTGTTTTTTCCATACCAATTATTTTATATTTATCTTTTAGTCATTCAAACTGCAAGTCACTATTTTACATATTTCTCAAAGATTATACCATATTAAATAAAAAGTATTAACCTCATGTTTTTCAAAATCATACAAAACGAATATTATAGTAAAAAATGAGGAATTTCCCCACCAAGTTGAGGAAAAATGCCACACTTGCAAATTCTCGTTAAAAGCCGAAGAACGTATGAAATATTTCTGTAACTTTGAATGCGGCATAATTCTCCACGAGAAAGCCGATGTGCAATCTTTTATTAGTTTAGTTTTAAACACACATTAATTTGAATATCATGATGAAGAATTTATTACTCATTCTTTGCTTTTTTCCCATGCTGGTATTAGCCCAGGAAGAAGATCAAAGCAAATACATGGTCGGAGCCGTTCCGGAAGTAAACGGAAAAGTTGTTTTTTCACAGGAAATTAACGCTCCGAATCTTTCTAAAGATCAAATTTTTGACGCCATCCTAGCATGGGCGAATACCCGTTTCAAAACAGATAAAGGAAATTGGGGAATGGTTGCCTATTCGAACAAGGAAGAGGGACAAATTGCTTGCTATGGAAACGAATACATTGTTTTTGCTGATAAGACTTTTTCTCTGGACCGGGCAAAAATAAACTACCGGATGAATTTTGTTTGCACTCCCGGTAAATGCAACGTGGAAGTAACCAATATCACCTACCTTTACCCGGAAGATAGCAGGGAACGTCTAGCTGCCGAAGAATGGATCACCGACAAGCAGGCGATGAATAAAGATCAGACCAAACTGATCAACCGGATTGCAAAATTCAGAATCAAAACCATTGATCTGGTTGAAAGTTTGAACGAAGGGGCGCAAAAAAGTTTAGGCGCACAAAATGCCCCCGTAGCCACAACGACAACCACAACGACCCAACAAGTTGCTCCCGTACAAACCGTTGCCACCATATCTGCCGCCCCGGGAGATGCTTTACAAGGCTACAAGCGTATCGCTCCCGACAAGATTCCGGGAAATATTATTAAAATGTTATCCGAGGACTGGATGTTAATCACGGCTGGAAACGACCAGCAGTTTAACCCGATGACGGCAAGCTGGGGAGGTCTCGGAAACCTGTACAACAAACCGGTGACATTCTGTTTTATCAATCCCGCACGCTACACTTATGACATCATGGATAAAGGGGATACCTATACATTAACTTTCTACACGGAAACTTACCGGGAAGCTCTGAATTATTGCGGGCATAATTCCGGTAAAGACAAGGATAAGGTAAAAGAGGCTGGGTTAACCCCGATCACCACTCCTTCCGGTAGCAAGGCATTCTCGGAAGCTTGGATGATTATCGAGTGCCGCAAAATGGTTTCTCAAACCATCAACATTGACGGTATTTCTGACCCGGAACTAAGAAAACAATGGGCCGGTAAAGCCATGCACAAAATGTTTATCGGAGAGATTTTGAATGTATGGGTAAAATAAATCCATAATTGAATTACTTTTATAATAGCTTTGGAAAATCACGATACTAATCTATCGTGATTTTCTTTTTAAAATCACCCCTACTACGAACAGTATCTTATCATCGGAATTAAAAGTGACAAGATTCCAAGAGTGGATATTCACGGGAAATTGACCTCAAACCGGGAAGATTTATTCTCCTTGATTAAAAAATTCGAACAAGAAACGGAATAGTCTATCCCGGAATTTCAATCTTCTCGCCTAAATGACGAGGTTGTTTGTTGATAAAAAAATCGACAAATACTTTTACCCGGGCCAACAATTCCCGCATTCGTGTCTTTAGTCCCTCGTAAGCGCTCACGTCTTTAGCATTATACCCGATAGCATGTATCCCGTAGTGACGAGCCAGATAGATCGCCCGTTCATTGTGAAATTGCTGAGAAATAACCGTCACGCTATCCTGTCCGAAAACCTCTTTCGAACGTACCATAGAATCAAGCGTTCGCAATCCGGCAAAATCCAGCACCAATGATTCTTTCGGGATGCCTCTATTCACCAAAGAATCTTTCATGGCCTGAGGTTCATTATAATTATGGCGGCGGTTATCTCCACTAATCAATATATATTTAATTTTACCCGACTCGAACAACTCCGCTGCCGCATCAATACGATTCTTAAAATAAGGATTGGTTTTCCCGCCTTTCACCCGGGGAGAAGTACCCAATAACAAACCAACTTTATTATAAGGAATGAATGCTGTATCTCCAAAGACTTTTCCTTCACCGTATTTGGAAATCCGATAATTACAAAATAATATTCCCAAACAACACACGAATACAGGTAAAATAATACCATAAAAGAACACACGCCTCACCACTCGCCACCATTTAGGAGCTTTCATCCGGGAAGGGCTGTCTGTTGAAATATGATCTCGCCGTTTTTTCAATACCATTTTTACCTTCTTTCCTACAAAGATACGGATTCAAGTGATATTTATTACCTTTACTTGTCACAATAAAAACAACTTTTATGCTAACTATCTCACAACTCTCTCTATTTCTTAAAGATAACCAAGCAGATTTTGAAATCATACAACATAACACCCATCCCATCCTTTCTGCAAAAATCCTTACTTACGTTTAATTTCATTTATGGGGCTGAATTCTAAGTCTCTTGCACATTTTCAAGTCCATTCACTATTTTTGGTTATTCTTCTTATCATTCGGCTTGGCAATGGATTCTCTCATTTGCGTATCAGCCTCAATATTCTTCATTTTGTAGTAATCCATGATACCCAAATTACCGCTACGGAAAGCCTCTGCCATGGCACGAGGAACTTCTGCCTCAGCCTCGATCACTCTCGCCCGCATTTCCTGTGCAAGCGCTTTCATTTCATGCTCGGTAGCGACAGCCATCGCACGGCGTTCCTCCGCTTTCGCTTGGGCGATTTTCAAATCAGCCTCAGCCTGATCGGTCTGTAATTCAGCCCCGATATTCTTACCAATATCAATATCTGCAATATCAATAGACAAAATTTCAAAAGCAGTACCGGAATCCAATCCCTTGTTCAACACCACCTTCGAAATAGAATCCGGATTCTCCAAAACCTCCTTGTGCGAGGCTGCAGAACCGATTGAAGACACTATACCTTCCCCGACACGAGCCAGAATAGTTTCCTCCCCGGCGCCCCCGACTAACTGACGGATATTAGCCCGCACCGTAACCCGGGCTTTAGCTATCAACTGAATACCATCTTTAGCAACGGCAGCCACCGGCGGGGTATTAATCACTTTCGGGTTGACACTCATCTGTACGGCCTCGAACACGTCACGACCGGCCAAGTCCACGGCCGTTGCAATTTGAAACGTCAAGTCGATATTCGCTTTAGATGCGGACACCAAGGCATGTACCACTTGAGCCACGTGTCCCCCCGCCAGATAATGAGCCTCCAGTAAGTCACGATAAAGCTCCAAGCCTGCCTTTTTCCCCTCGATCATGGCACGAACGATAACCGTGGGAGGCACTTTCCGCCAACGCATCAAAACCAATTGCAACAAAGATATTTTCACATCAGACACTAACGCTTGAAACCACAAGCCGATCGGAATAAAGTAGAGGATCATCCAAAGTAAAAAAAGACCTCCGGCGATAACCGCTACCAGAAAAAACAAACTACTCTCCATCTTCTATTCAGTTTTTAATTTAACTACTATCTTATTTTTATACACTTTCAACACGACGACTTCCCGGTTTTCTTCGATATACCCGGAACGGGATTCCGCCTCGACCACACTGTCCCCCACCCGTACTTTTCCCATCGGCGCCAAGCGTCCCTGCGTCATCCCAACATCTCCTTCCCGAATGGATTCATCCACACCTTCCACCGTGCTATCAATCTGCGTGTGTAACTGCATACGTTTCCACGTCTTCGATCGCAAGACGTAATAAGTCACTCCGAAACCACAAAGAGCCGTCCCCAACAAAGTGAAATGCCCGACCGTCGTTCCCATCGTAGAATAAGCGATATAAATAGCGATTCCCACGCAAGCAAAACCTAAAATCCCCGCCACGTTCACTCCCGGGAAAACAAGAAACTCAAGTATTAACAGGACAAAACCTATCAAGATCAGCATGAATAAAACAAGCCACTCCATATACAACATTTTTTGCTTGATAAAGATACATTTTTTTATTTAATAATAGCATCATCGTACTGAAATATTTTCCACACCCCCCCCTCCTTCCCAACCGATCAGACCGTGACACCCGAACGTGACAAAGGAAGGCTACACCCTAAAATACCTGTTTAACTACCAATATAAAGAGCAGGAGAATACTCACCTGAGGCAAACCGACCACGTACGACAAGAACAAAGATGATTCAACTCGTCTTTATCTCATCTTTGTCTCGGTTTTATCTCGTCTGTAAGCTATGAACAGGGTATTATAACGGTTCATTCAGGGCGGGAATACCGGAAAATCACATGGTGCAAAAGCACGAACAAAAGCCCAAGAGAAAAATCAGATTTTAATTACCCCGAAATTATTTCCCCGCCCTCTGGCACGGGTTGCAGTGCTAGCGAGTTTGAACCCGCACATTTTCAACATACGATTTTCAATTCTCAATTATTATCTTTTACTTTGTAGCCAATTTTTCATTACCCATGTAGGCAATGAGTCAAGTACATAAAAGAGAGGACGAATGAAATACACTGAATTGGATGACAATGAAGAATTCTACCGCAAAGTAGAATATTACAACAAGGCAAGAACTGAAAAATTAAGCTATCATTATAAAGAAATTCTAAAATTATTGGGAGAAGATCCCGAAAGAGAAGGATTAGTGAAAACCCCATACCGTGTTGCAAAAGCCATGCAATTCATGACACGAGGCTACACGGAAAACCCGGAAGAAATCCTTCGCTCCGCCCTGTTCAAGGAAGATTATCGCCAGATGGTGATCGTCAAGGATATTGAAATTTATTCTCTATGTGAACACCACATGCTCCCGTTCATCGGACACGCCCACGTGGCCTATATCCCGAACGGATACATCACCGGGCTGAGTAAAATCGCACGGGTAGTTGAGGCCTTTTCCAGAAGGCTCCAAGTGCAGGAAAGACTGACGAATGACATAAAAAATTGTATACAGAATACACTCAATCCCCTCGGCGTTGCCGTGGTCATTGAGGCCCAGCACATGTGCATGATGATGCGGGGTGTGCAAAAACAAAATTCGGTAACGACCACTTCCGATTTCAGCGGGGCATTCGAAAAACTCGCCACACGGGAAGAGTTCATCCGATTAATTAGTAACAAATTTCATTAAGAAATAAACATGACGAGTATGAAAAAAGCATTTGTTTTCCCGGGCCAAGGAGCCCAATTCGTAGGTATGGGCAAGGACTTGTACGAGAACTCACCCGAAGCAAAAGAGTTATTTGAAAAGGCAAATGAAATTCTGGGATTCCGCATCACGGACCTGATGTTCGAGGGAACCGACGAAGATTTAAAGCAGACCAAAGTAACTCAACCGGCGATATTCCTTCACTCGGTGATTCTTGCAAAATCGTTAAACGAGAAACCGGACATGGTAGCGGGTCACTCGCTGGGAGAATTCTCCGCACTTGTCGCCAATGGGACACTTTCTTTCGAAGATGGCTTGCGTCTTGTTCACGCCAGAGCGCTTGCCATGCAAAAAGCATGCGAGGCGAATCCATCCACGATGGCCGCCATCCTCGGGTTACCGGATGAAACTGTCGAAAACATTTTAGCTGAAATAGATGATGTAGTTGTTCCTGCCAATTACAACTGTCCGGGACAAATCGTTATTTCCGGAACGACACAAGGAATTGCCACCGCTTGCGAAAAATTAAAAGCAGCCGGGGCCAAACGGGCTCTCCCGTTAAAAGTAGGGGGTGCCTTCCACTCTCCGCTGATGGAACCTGCCCGGAAAGAACTGGCCGATGCCATCATGAACACCCATTTCTCACAACCTTCATGCCCGGTTTACCAGAACGTGAACGCACAACCGGTGTCTGATCCGGAGGTGATCAAAAAGAACTTGATTGCCCAGTTAACAGCATCTGTACGTTGGACTCAAACCGTACAAAATATGCTGGCTGACGGGGCATCATCTTTCTTAGAAATCGGTCCCGGAAACGTACTTCAAGGATTGATCAAAAAAGTAAGTACTGAAGTTGAAACAGCAGGAATGCAGTAGATTTTGTTTAAAACAAAATCTACTGGTTACAAGTTACAGGTTAGCAAGTTACAAGTTCATGAATCTTACATATCAAGAACCGCCTAACTCATAAACTTGTAACCTGCAGAGCCGAAGGATCAACCTGAAACTTGTAACAATTTTAAAGCCTCCCATGGGAGGCTTTAAAATTTTATTTATATCTTTGAACAAAGATAATTCAAGATAAAACCGGGATATGCCAAACAATAAAACAAAAAAACACCGTACGATTCAATACGTGTTTAAAATCAGTACGATCATCATTATTTGTGGGCTCATTGTCTTGTTACTTCCTAAAATAGAGGGCTTTAAATATTCTTACCAAAAAGGAATGCCTTGGAAATACGAGACATTGATCGCACCCTTAGATTTTCCGCTGCATAAAAGCGCCGAGGAACTTGCCGCTGACATTGAAAAAATCAAAGAAGAGCAAGCCCCCATTTTCAACTTCAAAGAAACAAATATTGAAGCCCAGATCAACAAACTTTCAGAAAAAATAAATACATATCGAACCGCGAACAACGGAAAAGATATGGATAAAATCATTCAACAACTACGGGAAATTTATTCCAAAGGCATCCTACTGATGCCGGAAAAAATGGATCCGGCTAAAATCAAAAATATTCTTATCGTCAAGAACAACATTGCCTTCGACGAAAAGTTTTCCAACGTGTACACGCTAAAGCAAGCCTACGAAACATTGGTTAAATACATCGAGAGCCTGCACCTTTCTAAATCAACAGAGGAAGGAATACTCAGTCTAGGCCTGAACAATTACATCAATCCGAACCTCGAATACGATGCCGGGAAAACGGGCCTTGCCATTGAAACCAGCGTGAAAAGCATCACACCAACCCAAGGAATGGTCAATCGGGGAGATATTATCATATCCAAAAACGACCTAGTAACCCCCGAAAAATATAAAGTTTTGGAATCTTTCCGGATAGAACACGAGCAAACTTTGGGATCAACCATTGACCGAGTCCGGATCTCGGTAGCTCAAACCGTGTTGACCTTGATCGCCATCATGAGTTTCTCCATCTTCCTCTATGTCTCCCGGAAACGGCTATTCTACAACAACAGGGATTTCTTTTTCCTGTATAGTATGTTTTTGCTAACCATTGCCCTTGGAAGTATCAGCTACTTCCAACACATCAATATCCTCACGATCCCCGTTTTATTCTTCCCAATCATCGTGAACATTTTATTCGGGACAAGACCGGCTCTTTATCTATTGATCGGTACAAGCTTGCTGGTTTCCTACTACGCTCCCAACAATTATATGTACTTCTTCATGCAAATATCAGCCGGGATCGTAGCCATGTTCAGCCTCTCACACCTGCAACGCCGTTCTCAACTATTTATTGCACTAGGTCTGATATTCTTAACTTATATATTGGTATACGGGGCTTTCACGCTCATACAAGAGGGGACCCTCGCACCCAAACATCTGTTCGCTGTCGTGTTCCTCATCATAAATACCGGCTTGTTAAGCTTAATTTATCCCGCCCTTTACTTGGTAGAACGCCTCTTCGGGTACACGTCTGAAATCAGTTTACTGGAATACTCTAACCCGAATCACCCGGCCTTACGCAACCTGACGAAAAAGGCCCCGGGAACATTCCAACACTCTCTAATGGTTGCCAACCTAGCAGAAGAAGCGATTTATCACATCGGGGGTAGCCCGCTTTTAGCCCGTACCGGGGCATTATACCATGACATCGGGAAAACATACAACCCGATCATGTTCGTGGAGAATCAAACAGGAGGCTTAAACCCGCACGATTCTCTGGATTTTGACGAAAGCGCCCAGATCATTATCAAACACGTGACACAAGGCTTGGAACTTGCCAATAAATACAAATTACCGGAAGTCCTCAAAGACTTTATCCGCACACATCACGGTAAAAGTAAAGTAAAATACTTCTACTACTCATTCAAAAACAAATACCCGGACAAGGAAATAGATGAATCCCTGTTCACTTATCCCGGTCCGGACCCCGTGAGAAAAGAGTGTGCCGTAGTCATGATGGCCGATGGAGTGGAAGCAGCCTCCCGGGCTCTGGAAATAAAGGATGAAGAAAACCTGACCAAACTGGTGAATAACTTGATTGACGGCCTTCTTCAAGATGGACGGTTCTCTAACGCAGACTTGACATTCAAAGACATTTCCACGGTGAAACGAGTATTTACAGAAATGCTTGTAAACGTGTACCATGCCCGTATAGCGTACCCGAAATTACAAACCAAAGCATAACCCTCAAGACCTAAAATATATGACACAAAAACCAATAACCATCAAAGACATTGCAGAGAAATTAAATATATCCGTGTCTACCGTCTCCCGCGCGCTAAAAGACAATCACGAAATCAGCGCGCAAACACGTAAAACCGTGCAGGAACTGGCGAAACAACTCGGTTACAAACCCAATCCCATCGCCGTAGCCCTGAAAACCCATAAAAGTCATTCGATCGGAGTTATTGTTCCCCAGATCGTTAGTACTTTTTTTGCCACAGTAGTGAAAACGATTGAGGAAGTAGCAGACGGTCACGGCTACAACGTTTTAGTCATATCCTCGAATGAAAGTTTCCAAAAAGAACAAAAAAGCGTGGAAGTACTCATGGCCAACCGGGCGGATGGAATTATCCTTGCCTTATCACACGAGACGAAAGACTATGAACACATTAAAATGATACAGGAATCCGGAACACCTATCGTGCTGTTCGACCGTACCACGAATGAACTCAACGTGTCACGGGTCGTGACGGACGGTGTCACGGCTGCATTCCAAGCCGTTCAACACCTCGTTTCCGAAGGTTGCAAAAAAATAGCTTTATTATGCGGTCCCGAAAACGTTGCCATCGGAGGCAATCGCATGGAAGGCTACGAAAAAGCCATGGAGGCCAACCATCTTCCGGCTAAAACAGAACTAATCTGGCACTGTTCCGATTTCACGGTAGAGGCAGGAAAAGAAGCGACACGCCAGTTACTCTCCCGGAAAGAGAGACCAGATGCCATATTCGGCATCACAGACGATTTGGCCATCGGGGCTATTGAGGCGATCAAGGAAAAAGGACTTAACATCCCGGAAGACATTGCCGTTGTCGGTTTCTCCAACACGAAACGCTCACGCTACATGAACCCGACGGTAAGTTCCATCAACCAGTTCCCGGAAAAAATCGGACGGGCTGCGGCCGAACTTCTGTTTGATCAGATTCTGAACAGCAAGCATGCGCAGATTAAAAAAGAAATCATTAACTGCGAACTGATCGTTAGAGAATCTTCGGACAGACTATGTAAAACACGATAAACGCTAACATAATTGCTAAAATCTTAACAATATAAATTAAAACCTTGTTAATTACTCGGTTAAAGATTATTAAACCTAAAAATCAATGGTTTGAATGACTATTTTTGTAGAAATTAATAACAGCAGCCCATGGACGTAGTTGTGGAAAATCTGACGAAATCTTTCGAAAATCAGAAAGCCGTGGATTCAATTTCTTTTAAAGCAAAAAGAGGTGAAATCCTTGGATTCCTAGGGCCTAACGGTGCGGGTAAAACAACCACTATGAAGATCATGGCAGGGCTACTGACACCGGATTTCGGAAATATAACATTCGGGGACTATTCGATTTGGAAACAAGCAGGTAAAATAAAAAACATCATCGGTTACCTCCCGGAACGTAACCCTTTGTATGACGAAATGAACGTGATTGATTTCCTATTTTTTATTTCAAAACTTCACAACATTCCTAAATACAAAATCACGTCACGTGTTTTAGATATGATTCGTTTATGCGGGTTAGACAACGATAAACACAAACAGATCGGAGAATTATCCAAGGGCTTCCGCCAACGGGTAGGAATTGCCCAAGCATTAATTCACGATCCGGAAGTGGTCATTCTCGATGAACCGACAACAGGACTTGACCCCAACCAGATTTTTGGAATCCGTAAAATCATCAAAGAAATCGGGGAAGAAAAAACAGTTATTTTAAGTTCCCACATTCTTTCTGAAATCGAAACAACTTGCGATCAAGTGATGATCATGAGTAACGGGAAAATCGTGGCCAATGGCACGACATCCGAACTTCGTCGCAAATCGGATGCAGAATATTGCCTGAAAATAGGCATCAAGGGTGGGGAAACAACCGACATTCACGAGGCACTGAACGATCTGCCGGGAGTACTCCATATCGAGATTATTCATAAACAGAATTTCGAACTCCAATGTAAACCCGATGTAGAAATCGAAAAGTCAATCTTTAACCTTTGTCAAAAAAACAACTGGTACATCAGCGAGTTAACTCCCGTACAAACCAGATTGGAAGATATATTTCGTAAAGTTACACAAAATGAATAATTCATGGGTGCAGTTAAAGTTATAATAAACAAAGAATTAAAAGTAGCATTCAATTCATTATTGATATACATCGCATACACGGCCTTCCTTTGTGTAACGGGATTCGCTTGCTGGTTCTCCGGGAAAAACATCTTTTCAAGCGGACAAGCTTCTCTAAGCAACCTGTTCAATGTGTTTTACTGGACGCTCTTTTTCCTCATTCCGGCACTCACGATGAAAAGCATTTCAGAAGAACGCAAAGACGGAACCTTCGAACTCTTATTCTCAAAGCCGATTAAAACATGGCAGTTAATCATGGGGAAATTCTTTGCTATACTATTACAAGTAGTTATATGTCTGGCATTGACACTTCCCTACTATATCACGATTGCCTCACTGGGTAACGTTGATCATGCCGTTGGCTTTTGCGGTTACCTAGGGCTTATTCTGGTCAGCGGATGTTACATCAGTATCGGGATGTTCGCCTCGTCCCTCACCCCGAACACGATCGTGGCCTTCTTCATCACGTTTGCTATTGAGATCGGATTCGTACTTTTGTTTGAATTCATTGCGGAACTCTGGGGGGCCGGATTTATAGCAGCATTATTCACGTACCTCTCCATTGGAGAACATTTTGATGCCATCCCCCGCGGAGTGATCGACACGAAAGACTTGATATACTTTATCAGCTTAATTATTATATTTTTAGCATTAGCAAGACATTATATCTGTAAAAATCGGTTTTAATATTTAGTACGAAAGTGATGAAAAAGAAATTGATATATAATCCGACCTACCTGATTTTATCACTGATAGCGGTAAATATTATTTCCTATTTCCTATTTATCAGGATCGACCTCACGAGTAACAAAAAATATTCTTTAAGCCCTGTCAGCAAAACGATGATCAAAAAAATCGACAAGGATATTTCCGTTACCCTATTCATGTCCGAAGGTCTCACGCCCGACAAAATAAAACTCGGACGAGAATTCCGACACTTGCTGAAAGAGTACAAGACAATCAGTAACAAAGCATTCACCATAAACACGATCATACCGAACAACAGTGACAAGGAAGCTCTGGCTGAACAACTAGGGATAGAACCAATGGCCCAGGAAATCGCCGAGAGAGACATGGTGAAAATTCAAAAAGTATACTTTGGAGCCGTCATCCAGATTGGCAACAAAAAAGAGACAATAAACATTCTCCCGACCACGGCGCTAGAATACGAGGTTACCCGCCGTTTAAAAGAAGCTTGCGACACGACGAAACCGACTATCGGTTTCTTACGTGGCCATAACGAAATGTTGAGACAAAAAACTCAATTAATCGAGCATGAGCTATCCCATAGTGCCAAGATTGAATCCATGCGCATAGACCAGTTTACAGATTTGAATGACTACAAAGTAATCTGTATCGTGGGACCGAAAGAGTCATTCAGCAAGGAAGAACTCGTTCGATTGGGGCAATACTTGGAACAAGGGGGAAGACTCTATATTGCTTTGAATCATGCGGTTGGACAAATCAGTTACAGCCAGAATAACGGTTTCATCAACCGGGTCGGCATAGAAGATATGCTGGAAGAATTCGGGCTAAAAATCAACTATGATTTCGTCGTGGATAACTATTGCGGACGCATACTGGTCACTCAGGATCAAGGATTTCTACAACTCCAAAGCGACCGCCATTTCCCGTATATACCTATCATCCAAAACTTCAGTTCTCACGTGATCACAAAAGGACTGAATGCCATGCTATTGCAATTTGCTAGTAGTATCACGAATGTAAAGACGACATCCGCTTACACGTTCACCCCGTTGGCAAAATCATCTTCCATTTCAGGCGTGCAAAAAGTTCCGGTATTCTTCGACATTTATAAAACTTGGACAAGAAAACACGACTTTAATCAACCCAACAATACCGTTGCCGCATTATTAAGCAACGAAGATAACAACAGTGCTATTGTTGTCATTACGGATGCCGATTTCATGGAAGATAAATTCTTTGACCCGTTCTATATCAGTAATATCAATTTTGCCGTAAACTCCATTGAATGGCTGGCTGACGATTCCGGGCTAATTAAATTAAGAAACAAATATATCGAGAATCAGTCACTAAAAGTAGTAAGCGACTCTTATAGAAGATTCTTAAAATATACCAACTTTTTCCTGCCCATCGTGCTGGTATTACTTATCGGACTATACCAATACAGGGAATATAAAAGAAAACGGTTGAGACGCTCTCAACCGGGTCGTATCGATTAGGTGATTACTCACCTAATCGTTTTATTTTTTGATACAAGGCCTCGCTCACCTCGCATAACGGAGATCTTAACTTCTGGCAGGCAATCACGCCTCTGGCATGTAACGCAGCTTTTATTCCCGCGGGATTTCCCTCTTCAAAGAGAGCTTTAAACATCTCACCCAACTGCAAATGAATCTGCCGAGCCTCCCCGTACTCGCCCTCCAATGCCAAATGTAGCATCGTGGAGAATTCACCCGGCATCACGTTTGCAATCACGGAAATAACGCCACTGGCCCCTATAGATACTAACGGTAAGGCAATACCATCATCTCCCGACAGGAAGATAAAATTCTCCGGCATACCGGAAATGATTGCCGTAGCCTGTTCAAAATTCCCGGAAGCCTCTTTAATGGCGATGATATTCTCAAAATCACGAGCCAACTTCAAGGTTATTGCGGCAGTCATATTCACGGACGTACGCCCCGGAACATTATACAAGATCACGGGAAGAGGTGTATGCTCGGCTATCGCCTTAAAATGATTATACAACCCTTGTTGAGAAGGTTTATTATAATACGGGGTAACACTCAAAATGGCATCTCCCAACCGCAGATAAGGCAGCGTGGCAAGATCATGGATCACTTGAGTCGTATTATTTCCCCCGATTCCCAAAACAATCGGCAAACGTCCGGCATTCTCTTCGGCAATCACTTGCACGACAAAAGCTCTTTCGTCCGCTGTCATCGTTGCCGCCTCGGACGTCGTTCCCAAAGCTACCAGATAATCCACCCCACCATCAATCACGTAATTCACAAGGTTCCTCAGAGAATGTTCATCCACACGTCCCGTTTCGTCAAATGGAGTCACTAAAGCAACCCCTACTCCCGAAAACTTTTTCATTTCAATACGTATTTATCTTAGTTAATAATTTAAACAATCGCTCCATAAAATCATCTATATCCCGCACCCCGTCAAAATCAATATCATGTCCCGTACCGTAACCAATCTTGCAAGACGCCTTGGCCGACTTCACGATATAATCCCCCCACACATCCGGCTTCAACGACAAATCAATCAACAGTCCCTCCTTCCTGTTCACGACTTCCTGCACCCGTGGATCACGAAATTCTCCCCGGTAAGAAATCCCGGAACTATCTAGATAAATAGCATCCTGTATTTGCTCCGTATTCAACTTGGGCTGCCGGAGAAAAGCAAGCAAACAAACGTCCATATGTTTGGCCAGAGCCTCCCGCACCTTATTGACAGAAGACACTGGGACATCATCAGCCACCCAAAACACGACACATTTTTTGGCCGCATCTAAATTATAAAACGACAATACCCGTTCATTTTTTACCTCCATATTCTTCAAATGGCGCTTTTTAAACCCTTCTGCTATACATTTAAACATACAAAACTATTTATCTGACTCTTACTCCTAACTTTATCATATTCATTTGTACATGAACAGTGTAACACAAATGTAGTAATAAAAACTATATGCACTCCACTTTGTTATTTTTCAAACATAAAAAAAGTATTTGAAAAAATTCCGTTAACTCTTGCAGGAAAAAAGAACATTCTCTATCTTTGCCACGGAAATCAAGAAGGACTCGTAGCTTAATGGATAGAGCACTTGGTTACGGCCCAAGAGGTTGTGGGTTCGACTCCCGCCGAGTTCACTGGGAAAATGAAAACCTTGTAAATCGATTGATTTGCAAGGTTTTTTCTTTTTAATAAAACGAAAAAATAAACCTTGAATTTACCTATAAGAAATCGAAAAGTTAATCTTCACGAAAATTTCAATAACCTCGAATCGAACACAATTCAATACGCAATTAAAAATCGAAGAAAAATCATGGGGTCAAAAGAATCAACAAGCCAAGGGATGTACCGCCAAAAGCAATGAAATTAACAACGCCTTGACCACGTGAAAAAGTAAAATATGCAACATTATAACGAGATCGCTCGTGAAAAAGGATTCGCTAGCGTGGTTCTTCAACCTAATCAACACGCTCCACGAGAATGCCTCATTGATAATCACAACGAACAAGGCTCCGACAGAGTGGGCAAAAACACTGGACGATGAAGTGTTCGCCTCCGCAATCCTTAACAGACTTTTGTATCGCTGCGAGGTTATAAAACTCTCTGGACAAAGCTATAGTATGAGAAACAGAAAATCCATTTTCAATAAAAAATAAGTAGTGCCAAAAAAAATATAAATCGTTTATATTCAACAATATAATTAATAGCATTAACCCTTTGTCTCGACTTCGTTTTGTCGATTTAACTTTACCGGAAAATGTCGATTAAAAATTTGCTTATTACAGGGTGTCCGGAGGGGCCAAGTCTCTCGGCTTATTGGGGCATTTTTAGCGTACGGAGTATTGCGTAAAGAAAATGCCCTAATAAGCCATGGCTTCTCTCTCAAAAGCCTATGGAAAAGCGAGCGGTTGAACACAGATAGCGGTCGATTAACGAGCTTCACTCAATACTGTTAGTCGAGTGAATGAAGTTAGTCGGGTTTCAAAACGGCATTAAGTACCTATACCGATTTTGATTTCGGTAAAGAACCTGTTCTTAACTGATGTTTTGAAATCAATTCCGATTACAAAGAAAGGAATTATAGCTGAAAACAGGCGATTTCGGCGTTTTATGCGTTATTCTGCTGTGGTTTGCTTCAGGGAGAAAAACAAACCTCGCTTAAAACGGTTTATTTGAAATCGGTTTTGGCAAGGTTGGCAGTTTTTTTGAGAGGATTTTGAGGGTTGCGAAACGGTTACGCTTGTTGGGTGCTTTTATTGTTTTTTTTCTTGAAATTTTGCTATCTTATCCCATGCTTTTCTTGTTAAAACAACAAGATCCTCTTTTTCCAAGTCAAAAATTGACACATACTTTTTGCTAATTACATAATGTTGTTTCCATTCTACAAAATCCTTATATAAAAGTAACGTACAAATGTCAGTAGAGTTAATTATATCCGAAAGAATGTGAGAATGGTGTGTTGAAGTTATTGGATTTTCAGGGTCATCAGATTTTCCTTTAAACTGAAGAAGTGTATTGTGTAGTTTTTCTTTTTTTGTCAACTTATGCTTTTTGTTGTAAATTAATAAGTAATCATTCCCAATATTTACTACATTGGGAACTTGTGAGCCTGTCAAAATAAAAACTTGTTTTTTACCATTTCTAATCAATGGGATAAAATTTAGAGACGTGTTTTCGTAAAAGGTGAAAAATCCCTCTTTGTTTTCATAGACTTGCTGAACAGCTTCCTGTCTAATTGCGATCAAATCCATTTCTTGTTGTGTCGCAATTTGATTTATAGTGTCAATTTTTATTGGATTTGTTTGAGGCATACTTTCAAACTCAAATCGAACTAAAATCTGAGACGGATTTCCTTTTTCAAAAAAGATATTGACAATTTGATTTTTTTCATTCATGTAGGATAGGTAGCCACCCGCAATATCTTTTTTATGTGCAAACTTCTCTAAGAATATGTCCGTTCCATACCAAGAAGCTTTCTCTAAACGATATAAAAGTTTACCTTCTTCTAAAACTTTATTTGCATTTTGTCCAAACGAGAGACTTGTTACCGTAAAAACAGTCAAAAGAATCACAAAAACTTTTTTCATTTTTCTATTAATTATCAATTTATTAATGAGTTATTTCCAAAATTAAGTTGAGCAATCCGCAAATTGCACCTAACTCCTAAATATGCGCAATAAATACAACAAAGTTATCAGAAACACGCAATGCGCATTTTGGATATTATTCTGATTTTTACGCTTTTCTATCTACAAAATTACACAAACTTCTTCATACTGCCCTCCGAAGTCGTAAATCCTTAAATGAAAATAGTCATGAATAATACAAATTACCGTCCAAATACAAAAAGAGCGAGTCTTTTGAACTCGCTCTCTCTTCTAAATTCGGCATCGACCTAC
>NZ_JAHZBP010000014.1:0-100267 GCF_019423355.1 Butyricimonas sp. | reverse complement strand
CGTTCGTTTATTGCTTGATAAATTGTAGATCAATTAAGACGTAAGAAGTTGGAAATGAATTTGAATGAAGATCGGTCGTATATTTCGGGGTTACGGAAACGAGACACCCGAACTTATGAGGTCGTATTTAAAAAATACTATCAGCCACTTGTTATGTTTGTTGTGCGTCATGTTGGAAATGAGGATGTTGCGAAAGATATTGTACAGGATATTTTCTTTAAATTGTTTGAAAGTAGTCATTCTCTTCCCGATAATTTTCAGTTAAAATCATGGTTTTATAGGGTTGCCCGTAATGCTGCGGTTGATTATCTTCGTCACCTGCAAGTGGAGGATAAGTATAAATTTCTGATGGCGGAAGCGATGATTAGTATCCCGGATATAGATGAAGAGATTGACGAACAAGTGTACGCTAAAGTGAATTTGGCTATAGAGAGTTTGCCGGAACAATGTAGGTTGATTATTAAGTTGAACGTGTTGGAGGGGAAGAAATATCAGGAGATTGCAGAAGAATTAGGAATCACGATTAATACGATTCGTACACAGGTGTCCAGAGGATATAAAAAGTTGCGGGATATTCTCTCGGAAGAGGTCGATTCTTCTGTTTTATTTTTCATGTTTCTGAAAAATAAATAGTCGAATTCGTTCATGTTATCCGGGGTATTTGCAGGATATTTACGTTATAGTTTCTTTGGTGTCTCACTAAGAGGTCAACGATAGGTTAACGATAGGTCAACGATAGGTTAACGATGCAGACAATGGATTTTTATTTGATTTTGTCTTGAAATTGAATGAATGTATTAACGAGACATCGGTGAGACTTGTTTACAAGTATTACGAGGGATGGATGAAGTCTTTCCAAAAATATTTTTCATATTATTCGGAAAAAAATTGAAATTCTTGTCACACAAAATAAATGGCTGTCCGTTATAGGTATGTTTTTAAGACTGGGATTATGGAAGATAAAACTATATCGGCTAGATTGATTTATCGCAAGATTAAAGGAAAGCTTTCTGCGGCGGAGGAGGAACGTTTTGATGTATGGCTAAAAGAGGGATGGGAACATCGGGAATACTATGAGCGGATGCAGCGAATGTATCAGGAAGAGAATATGCAGGAAGTTACGGTAGGAAAAATTCAGGATGCATGGGAGATGTTTGAAAAGCGTGTACAAGGCCGGTGGTATGTAGAGAGGAAACGGCGTTGGATGTGGGGAATGAGTGTTGCTGCATCTGTGGTGGTCATGCTTTGTTTGGTAATGTATTATCAGGTCAACACGAGGAAGGACGTGAATATAGCCGTACAAAATATTGTGCCGGGACAGTATAATGCTATTTTGGAAATGGCTGACGGGTCCACATACCATTTGGGAGAGCAACAAGGCTCATTGCAAGAGAAAACGGGGAGGCTGATAAAGATTGATAGTACACTAGTGAGTTATCTACCCGTGAGTAACAAGCAGGAAATACCTCAAGAGATCGTGTACAATAAATTGAGCGTGCCCAGAGGGGGTGAGTACCGGATTGAATTGGAAGATGGAACAAAAGTATGGATGAATTCGGAATCTTGTTTACGGTATCCGGTTGCTTTTTTTAATGATATGCGAGAAGTGTATTTGGAGGGAGAGGCCTATTTCGAGGTGCAACGGGATGTGGATAGACCTTTTATAGTTCATTCCGGTGAACAAAAAGTGACGGTGTTGGGAACGAGTTTCGGTATTAGTTGTTATGCTAGTGAGGTAAATGATTACACGACGCTGGTTTCAGGAAAAGTAAAAGTCGATTTTGAGCGGAGAAAGCAAAGTTTCGTGTTAGAACCGGGAATGCAGGTTGTATATAATAAAGAAAGTGGTGTTGCCACGGAGAAGAAAGCGGATGTTGCGGAATTCGTGGCTTGGAAAAATGGGAAATATGTATTTAAACAGAAACGTTTGGAGGATATTTTATCCACCTTGTCTAGGTGGTATGATTTTGAGGTTTTCTATCGAAACGAAGACGTGAAGGAGGTCTTGTTCTCTGGTGAGTTGAGGCGGTTTGATGACTTCAGTTACCTGTTGCAATTGATAGAACGTACGAGTGATGTGAAGTTTGTTATAGATAAAAAGATAGTACAAGTAATGAGATAAAAGCGAAACAGGAGAATACGGCAATATCCTCCTGTCACATATAAGCCGGCAAGCTTATTTGATTGTTTAATTTTACACTACAAATCTATGAAAAAAAGAGGTAAACTGTGCACACCTTTTCAAAAAAGGTGGTGTCAAAAAATTCTTTTATTAATGAAGCACCTTTGTATTTTTTTGTTCGTGTTCAATTTCGGATTGAATGCGGCGGTTCATTCTCAGAACCAGCGAGTAAGTATTGAGTTAAAGAATGCGAGTATCGAGGAATTGATCGGGGCGATCAAGAGCCAGTGTGACATGGGATTTTTGTATGATTACAGCAAAACGAAATCCGTGAAAAATATCACGGTGAGTATGCAAAACGTTTTGTTGTCGGAAGTTCTGGTAAAGGCATTGGCGGGTACTGGTTTCGTGGCGGAGATCGAGAATAATATGATTATTATTAAAGAGGCTCCCCAAAATCAACAAAAAGAGACCCGAACGATTAGGGGGCGGGTGACGGATAACAAAAAGGCTTCTCTGCCGGGAGTAACGGTTTTGATCAAGGGAACGTCTATCGGTGTCGTGACGGATACGGCAGGAATGTATCAGATCACATTGCCGGATCAGAAGGAGGTTATCTTAGTTTTTTCTTTTGTTGGAATGGAAAATGTTGAAATTAAGGTTACTCCTGAACGTCAGGTGTATGATGTCATTATGCAGGAGTCTCGTACGGCCTTGGATGACGTGGTGGTTACCGGATTTTTCACGAAAAATAAGCAGAGTTTTACCGGATCGGTAAAAACTGTTTCAGTTGAAGAAATCAAAGCAGTTTCCAACACGAATTTGATCAGTGCCTTAGCGATGTTGACACCGGGCCTCAAGCTTGTGGAGAATAATCAAGCCGGTTCGAATCCGAATCACCTTCCGGAGATTGTCATTCGTGGAACTTCTTCTTTGACTACCGAGGCGGATGTTAATCCGAATCAGCCGATTATTATTTTAGATGGTATTGAAATTACGCTTCGGGATTTGTATGATCTTGATATTAACGAGATTGAACGAGTTGATGTGTTGAAGGATGCGTCGGCATCCGCTTTGTATGGGGAGAGGGCTGCCAATGGAGTTATTGTTATTGAGCGGAAAAAAATCTTGAATGACAAGTTACGCTTGACTTACAATCTGGATGGATCGGTTGATTTTCCTGACTTGACAACGTATGATTATTTGAATGCGGCGGACAAGTTAGAATTTGAACGAAGGGCCAAGTTGTATGATTTCGAGAATAAGTATGATTTGGAGGATTATAATCGGAAAAAGCTATTGATTTCTAAAGGAATGGATACGGATTGGATGTCCAAACCTTTGCGTACTGGTTATACGATCGGTAATTCGATCGGAATTAGTGGTAAGGGAAATGATATGACTTATCGGGTGAATGCCAACTTGAGAAATGTGAAGGGGGTTATGAAGGGCGATTATCGAAATACGTATAGTGTAAGTGTATTTCTGTCTTATCACATTGCCAATAAAGTAACGGTTTCTTACCAAAGTAATTATTCCGGCGTGAAGTCAAAAAATAGTCCTTATGGGACCTTTTCCGATTACGTGACTTTAAATCCTTATGATAGTCCTTACGATGAAACTGGTGTTCTTGTTCAGAAATTGTCATGGGATGTCAATAATCCTTTGTATGAGGCGAAATGTGGCAATTTTGACAAGACTTCTGATAATACATTTACGAATACGGTTAATATCCGCTGGGATATTATGAAAGGTTTGTATTTGACGGCTAATGGTTCGCTTGTGACGGGTCAATCCAATCAAGAGATTTTTACTTCTCCGACTTCTGCCGTTTATCTGAGTGAAAAGGATTTGACGAAAAAGGGACAGTTATTAGAGAGTCATAAGAAATCTTTGAATTTGAGTGGAAATTTTGTCGTAAGTTATAATCGGCCAATCGGGGATAACAGTTTGTTGACCGTGAATGTTGGTGGTGATATTTATAAAGATGATTCGAAATCTCATAGTTTTGTTGGAACGGGATTCTTGAAACCGGAATTACATTCACCGCAATATGCCGCAACGTATCAAGAAGATTCACGTCCTAGTGGTAGTCAAAGCCTGACGACTAGAGCCGGTTTTTTTGCTTATCTTAATTTTATCTTGCAAAATAAGTATTTTGTTGATGGAACGATCCGTCGTTCCGGTTCTTCTCAATTCGGGGCGAATAATCGTTATGCTCCTTTCTGGTCTGTTGGTGCAGGTTGGAATTTGCATAATGAATCGTTCTTGCAAAGAGAATGGCTTGGTACGTTGAAACTTCGTTATTCTTACGGAGTAACTGGAAATATTTCTTTCCCGTCTTATCAAGCTATTACGACCTATACTTATAACCAGGATAATTATTATTTACATGGTATGGGTGCCGTTCCAAAACAGATGGGGAATAAGGACCTTACTTGGCAGTCGACGAAAACTCATAATATCGGTTTGAATGCGGATTTCTTGGATAATCGTTTTAGTTTGACTTTTGATTATTATATTAAAACAACGGATGATTTGTTGATAGACCAGACGATTCCGCCATCCATTGGAGAAACGACAGTCAAGAGTAACTTGGGAAAACAACGCAATAAAGGTTACGAGTTTGATATTTCTGCCGTGTTGGTTCAAAATAAAGATTGGCGATTTAGCTTGAAAGTGAATGGTTCTCACAATAAGAATAAAATTTTGGCAATTAGCAATGCCTTGGCTGCGGCTAATGATGTGGCTAATGAATCCAGTGCCGGTAAACCGAAAGTGTTGTATAAAGAGGGACAATCCACGACAGCGATATATGCGGTTCGTTCTGCCGGAATTAATCCAGCCACGGGAAAAGAGGTTTTTATCAACAAGAACGGAGAGTATACTTTAACTTATAATACAGATGACAAGGTTGTTATTGGAGATGAGGCTCCTAAATTGGAGGGATCTATTTTCCCGATGTTATCTTTTCGGAATTGGTCGTTAAATATTAGTATGTCTTATAAATTTGGAGGACAAACTTATAATTTAACTCGTGCCGAGAATGTTGAAAACGTGGACCCGAGGAAGAACGTGGATCAACGGGCGTTTGACGAGAGATGGACAAACGTGAATGATCTTTTCCCTTATTTGGATATTGCAGACACGGAGTCAAGGACCAATTATCAGAGTAGTCGATTTGTAGAGGATGATGATATATTAGAAATTAACCGGATAGAAATTGCTTATGAATTCCGTTCGAATTGGCTTAAACAAATTGGTTTTAAACGGTTACGCTTATCGGCTGGAATGAATGATATAGCCCGTTTGTCGACAGTGAAATACGAGCGAGGAACTTCTTATCCTTTCAGTCGAGGATTTTCTTTCACGATTAGTCCAACTTTTTAAACCACAAGAGTCATGAAAAAATTGAAATATATACTGATTATTTTCTGTTTCACGTTTCACTGTTCATGTGATAGTTTTCTGGATGTAAGGCCGGAAGGTGAAGTGGTGAACAATGAACTTTTTAAAAATGCAGCGGGTTTTGAGGATGCTATTTACGGAGTATACTCGACGTTAGCCGGGCCTTCTTTTTATGGGCGTACGATGACCTATAATTTTAATGACGTTTTGTCGCAATATTTCTTTCATGATTGGCCGGGAGACGTTACGCTGAAGATTTGTAACTTCGAATATAAGGATGCTTTGGTTCGTCCGACGGTGGATCAGATCTGGGGTGGGATGTATAAAAATATTTCCTATGTTAATAATATTCTGGAAAATTTGGGCCATCATAGTGAGAGTTCTTTGCCATTGTATAACGTGTATAAAGCGGAATGTTTGGCTTTGAGAGGTTTTATGCATTTCGACATTCTTCGATTTTTCTGTGAGAATATAGTGAATAACCCTTCGGCTCAAGGTATTCCTTACGTGGATAAATATGATTTGACTGTTAGTCCGTTTTTAACGGCAGAGGCCGCTTACGGGAGAATTATCGAAGACTTGAAAGCTGCGGAAGAGATTATGCAGGAAAACGGGGAGTATTTTGATGACGCTGATAAACAAAATAATGAATTCTTGAAAGATCGCCAGATTCATATGAATTTATATGCTATTCAAGGAATGTTGGCCCGGGTGTACTGGATGAAGGGTGATTTAAAAACAGCAGCAGAGTATGCCCAAAAGATTTTGGATTGCAAACATTTTGAGTTGGCTGATAAATCTGAAATTGAGGATTTGATAAATGGAGTTCTTTCTCCTAAAGAAACAATTTGGGGATTATTCTCTGCCAATTTTTACACGAATGTTCGAGCTGATCTCTACTTGTCTGGAGGTTCTTCTAGTTTGTTCTTGAAAGCTGATCATGATGATACTTATATGGCTGATAAAGAGGGTACGGATTATCGATATGAAAAATGGTTTAAGAATTATAGTGCCATAGAAGCAAGTGGTATGCGTTGTATTAAAGTTTTGGATACTTATGAATTGAATTATGCAACACGTTCGGATGCCAGAGTGAAGGGTGTGAATATGCTTCGTTTGCCAGAATTGTATTACATTATTACCGAATATTATTTAAGTATAGATAATCAGACTGAGGCCGTGAAGTATTTCGACAAAGTATTAGTTTCCAGAGGACTTACAGGTTATGCCGATCGTCAAGGTGCTACACTTACTTTAGAAAAAGTTATTCAAGAAAGAAGGAAAGAGCTTGTTTGTGAAGGGCAGTATTTTTTTACGCAGAAGAGATATAATCAAAATATTTATGAGCCTAAAAGCGGTAAAATCTATCAGGCGTCTAATGATATTTATGTACTTCCGCTCCCGGAAAATGAAACCGAATACAGATATTAATTCGATATGACTATGAAAAAAGCATTTGTGTATTTATTATTTTTTAGTGGTCTTATTTCGTTATTTTCTTGTGAAGATACCGATTACCAGATATACGATAAGAATCAGAAAGATAAGCTGTTTTTTACGGAGGATTCAGTCCAGTTTACTTATGGGTTAACCCGAGATCAAGATGTCGATTTGAATTTGGAAGTGAATTTAATTGGTTTCGTGGATTTGTCACAGAACAAGACGTTTAAAGTTGAGATCGTGAAAGAGAAGACGACAGCTTTAGAAGGAGAACATTTCACGTTGGCAGAGGAAAACACGATTCCCAAAGATTCGGCGGTGGCGTATGTCCCTTTGGATTTTCACAAGTTACAACTTGAAAAGAACAAAGAGTATGTGTTGACGCTGCGTTTGGTGGAAAATGAAAATTACGTGCCGACGGATATTAAAGAGTGTATAATCTTGTTTAGCAACAAGGATATTGAAGCTCCCGTGTGGTGGCAATCCGGTAAACTTGGGGAATATAATCAGGAAAAGTTAATTCTGTTCGTTGATTTTTATCACCAGTCTAAAGAAAAGAGTCCTGTAATCTATGAACTTATTCGAAAAACGTGGGGGGAGAACTTAGATCAAGGAACGGCAACGAACTTATTGACAATCTATCGGTATCAAGGATATTTGAAACGTTATATTTTGACCCCGATGTATGAATATTATTTAGAGAGTAATGATCCGATGTATCAAATTCCTAATCCTAATAATTAAGCCATGAAACGATTATATTATATCATATCATTTCTAGTTATTCTGTTTTCGTTCAATTCTTGTTATGATGATTCTTCTTCTCTTGCCGTGAAAGAGATTGCGGAAATTCAGGTAACAAGTAACGTGAAGGATACCATTAATCTATATTTGGGAGATAACATTTCCATTAAAAATCAGTATTCTTACACGGGAGATGACATCAGTTGGCAATGGAGTATCGGTAAATACACGGAAAATGCGGTAACTGATCAGGTGTCGACTGTCTTTAAAGAGATTAGTACGGAGCCGGATTTGGAATATAAAACAACGGATTTGGGACATTATTTCCTTCGTTTGGTGACTACCAATAAATATGGGAGTGATATTAAATATTATCACGTGTTTGTTAATTCCGAATTCGAAGAAGGATATTTGATCTTGGGTAAAAGAGAAGATGGAAAGGGGAGCCTCGCCTTTATGAAGACTTTGACACCGGAAGAAATCGCTCAAGGATTACAACCGGAGTTTCGGCAGAATCTTTTCGCTTACACGAATGATGGAGAAGAATTGGGTGAAGGACCCATTGATTGCGATAAAGTGTACGATAAACTTTATATTATGTGTGGTAAAGCTCAAAAATTATATCAGATAGATGCGAAATCGTTTCAGTTGGTACATGTGTTTGATTACTCTATCTATGGAAATGATTTTGTACCTCAGGATTTAATCTCCTATGATTCCAAGTATTGCAGTGAAATTTATAGTACCTCTCCTAATGGTGGAGTTACCAAGGTACAAATTGCCGATTTGGAAATTTTCCCGTACACGGATCTTCCACAGAATATAAAATTTACCCGGACGTATGATCGACCGAATTATTCTGCCTCTAAAGTGATCGCTTTTATTGATGATGTAAATAGTAAGATATACGCAAGTGGTTTTAATGCAGCGGATTTTAGTTTCAGTTATTTCCCTTGTTATGACTATTTTGATGGACGTGAGATTATTCAGGTATTTTTCGATGTGGATGGGAATATGTTGGTCTACACGATTAAAGAGGATAAGTATTATTTAACTAAGATCGGATCAACTTTAACGAGCTTTGAAACGTTGCAACTGGATGTGGTGTATGAAAGGGAGTGTACGGAGAATACAACCTTATTCAATAAAAATTCTGTATTTGAAGTTAACGATCCTAGTTCTTGTCTTTTCTTTGGAAATCAGAATATGGTATATAAATGGACTTACAATCAATCGGAAATTCCATCAAAGGCTTTTATTACCTTGCCTGATGGTGAGATTATTAAATGTATGAACCAGTCTGCAGATCATAAACAGCTTTATATCGGGACTTATAATAGTAGTCGTTCCGGTCTGAAAGGCTCTTTGTATATTTATGATAGTGATACGGGGAAAGTTATTGGAAAGCCTTATGAAGGAGTTGCTGACGAACCAGTTAAGGTAATGTATAAAGTAAAATAAGTGGCAATGAGTAAAATTATATTTTTTATGTGCGTGGTCGGATTACTTGTTCCGGCCACTCTCATGGCTAAAGTTGAGAAAGTAACTTTGAAAGGTACTATAAAGGGACTTGGTAATGAAGAATTGATTCTTATGAATAGTGACCGAAGTGAAATAACCCGTACGAAAACGAAAAACGATCATTTCGAGATCGTGACAGAAGTGGAGACTGGGGATCTACGTTATTATATTCTTTATGCGCCATCGGTGGGTCCATTAGGACCTTCTATGGCAATTCCTACGATTCACTTTTTTATTGATTCTCCTAAAATAACCGTCGAGGCAGAACTCAAAGACAAACAGATGCGCTTGAAGTCGTTGAAAGGTTCTCCGGGCTGGGAGGAGCATAATCGAATTCTGGAATCTTTGCCATCAAGTTTGACGATTCAGAAGGTGTATGATCGCTATAATCAAGCTTTTCATGAATATAACGAGGTCGAACAGACCGAGGAAAATATGAAAGAATTAAAAGCAGCAAGTCATGAGATTGATGTTTTACAGGGGCAAAGACGTGAAGAGATATTTGGTCTGTTACCCCAATATACGACGAGTATGCCTTTTGCTGTCATCATTTCGTCTTATTTTGGAATTGATAACATTGATGAGGCGGAAAAAGTGTGGAATCAATTTGATCCTTCAATTCGGCATTGTTATGCGTTAAAGCAATTAGAGAACTTAATTCAGCGTGGTAAAAATTGTACAGTTGGGCATGAGGCTCCCAATTTTGAATTGATTACCTCTACGGGTGGAAAAATTGCGTTGTCTTCTCTTCGTGGGAAATATGTACTCATTGATTTTTGGGCCTCTTGGTGTGGACCTTGTCGTCGAGAGATTCCCAATATTAAGAAAGTATATGCGGAATTTAAGGACAAAGGATTACAAGTTGTGGGTGTTTCTATTGATAATTCCGATAAGGCTTGGAGGAAAGCGTTAGAGGAGGAGAATATAGATTATTTGCAACTCTATGACCCGGAGGGGATTACTTCTAAATTATATAATTATAATGGAATTCCTTTTATTATATTGATTTCTCCGGAGGGAATTATATTGGAGAAGGGACTTCGGGGAGAGAATATTCGGGAGAAAATCACGGAATATTTGAAGTAAATGAATTTGAAAATATGTGTTTGATGGGGAAAAATATTTTGATTTTAATGTGTTTTATGAGCTTGATAGCTTGTAAAAGAGAGGCTGTTTTTGAATTGGAGGGGAATAGTGAACAAGTTCTGCGAGAACGTACCGTTGGATTAAGATATCCGACAGCTCCGGGACGTCAATACTTTCTTTCGACTCAAGCGGATTCAAGTGGTCATTTCTTGTTAACCGGAGAAATTATTCCCGGTAAAGCAGCCTCGCTTAATTTTGGTTACCAACATCTTCCTTTGTATGTTGAAAAAGAGCATTATCGGGTGATTAAGGAAAATGATAAGTATTTCGTTGTTTCCGACAGGAAAGAGTCTTTACAGAATCGGTATGTACAGTATATGCGTCGAATAGATTCATTGGATGCGACTTATAACCGATTGAGTCATGGTTATGATACTATTTCTGATATAAATCGGAAAGCTCAACTTTCAGATCAGATGAAAAGGAAGTTTGCATTACGGAATGATCAGGTTATTTCAGGTATAAAAGAATTTGCAGGAACAGAAATCGCTTTGAATATTATTAATGAGCTAATGTATCTCTGTGAGGTTGATTATCGTTTTTTTACAAAGGCGATGAAAGCATTGGGAGATTCAATTCCTGAAGGAGATTTGAAAGATAAGATAACGGAAGCTTATCGTCAAGCACAAGGGCGGCAACTCACGGGGAAAGCTCCTGTATTTCGTTTGCCTGACGTGGAGGGGAGAATGTATACATTAGAGGATTTTAAAGGGAAATATTTGTTAATTGATTTCTGGGCTTCTTGGTGCGCTCCTTGTCGAGCTAAGAATAAAGAACTTAATAAACATTATCAGGAATTAAAAGACCTAGGAGTAAATGTCGTGTCGGTTTCTTTAGATAATGACCGTAAAAAATGGGTAAAAGCAATGGAAGAAGATCAGGTCGCTTGGTTACAATTGGTAGATCTGGATGGGTTCGAGAAAAGTAAAGTTAGGGCTGATTACAAGGTGAGTGGGGTACCAACGGTATATTTGATTGATCCTGAAGGAAACGTGTTGATTACAGGGCCGAGTTTGGAAGAGATTAAAAATGCAATCAAGTAGTATACTGGTATAACAGGAAATATTTGGATTTAAAATAAAGAGTCGTCCGGGAATTTTGGGCGACTCTTGTCTGTATAAAATAAAGTCATACCTTTGTGTTAGCAATATAAACGTGTATGATGAATGTTGATGATGTTTTATTGGCTAAACGTATCACGGAGAGAGATGAAGAGGCGTTTAAAATCTTGTATGAAGAGTTCTTTCATGCGTTACTTTCTGTTGCGTGTAAGTACGTGGGGATAGAAGAGGCTAGGGATATTGTACAGGATACATTTTTCAAGTTATGGAGCGCCCCGCATAAGTTTATGCACATAAATGATTTGCGTTTTTATTTGTATCGTACGGTTCAGAATCAGTGTCTTAATTATATCCGGGATAAAAAGGTAGAGGATAGTTACCGGAGTAAGACGGAGGTGACCACGGAAGATTATTTTTATAACGCTTTGCTGGAAGAGGAAATTTTTATTCGCCTGAGACAGGCGATCGATGAACTTCCGGAAAAATATCGGAACGTGATTAATTTGAACTTGGAAGGGTTGAGTGATAAAGAAATTGCAGAAAAGTTAGAGATCACGATAGATGCTGTGAAACAGCAAAAGAAGAGGGGAAAAGAACAATTGAAGGGAAAGTTAACTCACCCATTTTTACTTTTACTGATAAATTTCATTTAAAATTTTGTCACTTTTTAAAGGGGTTCGTGTCATAAGATAAAATAGTAGAAATTATGACGGAACGATTTAAGCAGATTACCCGGCTTGCGGATTTGATAACAGCAGAATTGACAGGAGAGATTAATGATGCTGATCTCGAAGAATTGGAGCGTTGGAAAGCCGCATCTGCAGAAAATCTTGCTTTATACGAGCAATATAGGTCACAGGCTTTCTTGGAAAAAAAGATACGTTTTATCGGGCAGAATAGTTGGGAAGAGGCTTATCGGGATTTTGAAAATGAAACGAGAAAAGTCAAGCGTCGGAAAAGGAGTTTAATATTTTATCGGTATGCCGGAATTATAGCGGTGTTAATCATTTTAGGTGGTTCTTTTTATTTATTCAAGGATAAACGGAATGAGGATGTGTTACCAGTGGTAACTCAAAAGATTCATCCGGGAGGCTTGAAAGCTATCCTGACTTGTCCGGACGGGACAACGGTGGATATTTCAGATACGACGTATTTGGCTTTTGTTGAAAAAGGAAAATTGAATGTTTCCTCTACTGAAGAGGAGGTGACAACACGGGAGGATCAAGAGCATTTTCATACGATCACGATACCGCGGGGAGGAGAGTATGCCTTGACGTTGAGTGATGGGAGTCGTTTGCGAATGAATTCCGAGTCTGAAATACGCATCCCTGCACATTTTAACGTGAATTCCCGTGATGTATATATGACAGGAGAAATTTACTTTGACGTTACTCGTAACGCAACTATTCCCTTTGTTGTTCACACTCAGCAAGGGACAATAAAAGTGGTGGGGACTTCATTCAACGTGCGGAATTATTCTGATGAAATATTTATGGCCGCAACGTTGGTTTCTGGGAAAGTTGCTTTTGAGGTAGAGGGGAAAGATACTTATTTAAGTCCGGGAAAACAGTTGAAATTGAACAAAGAGAATGGGGAGACAAGTGTCGAAGAGGTCGATGTCGGATTGTTCTGTTCGTGGAAAGACGGGCGTTTTGCTTTTGAAAAGCAACGTTTAGAAGAGATTATGAACACGATTTCACGGTGGTATAATATCAATGTTTTTTATGAAAATCAATCGATGAAAGATATTCTGTTTACAGGAAATATTAAGAGATACGAGGACTTGGATCAAGTGATAGAAATGTTGAGATTAATAAATAAAATAGATATAGAAGTCAATGGAAATAATGTTTTTGTAAAAAATAGTTAATAAAACAGGTGATACTGGTAATATCACCTGTCGTAGTCCCTGAAAAAGGATTCAGGAAAATAATTTATCTAATTCACAAATGTATGAAAAAAAAGTTTAAATGCAAGGGCCGATGTTTCGGTCTTGGAAACTTTCGTTCTATGAAATTTTTTGTATTGTTTATGTTACTTGCGGTGTTTCAGGTGAATGCCGAAGTGAGATCTCAAGAAACGTTCTTGAGTATTAAGAAGACGAATGCTACATTGATCGATATTTTAAAGTCGATTGAGGCACAAAGTGAGTATACTTGTTTGTATAGTTATAGTGATGTGGCTAAAGTGGCTAATCTGACGGTTGAGTTGAAGAATGTTCCCGTGCAGGATGTTCTGGAGGTTTGTCTAAAAGATACGAAGTTGGGATATAAAATTGTTGACCAGACGATTATCATTCGTAACTTAACGGAATTGGAGCAGAAGAAGGACGAGGTGAAGAAAAAAAGTATCACGGGTAAGGTTACTGATTCCAAGAAAGAACCTCTTCCCGGGGTGACAATTTTGGTCAAGGGTACAACTATCGGAGTCGTGACTGATGTGGAGGGTAATTATAAAATCACGTTACCCGATCAAAAAGAAATATCGTTGTTGTTTTCGTTTATCGGGATGGTTTCACAAGAGATAAAAGTAACCAATCAAACTGAGATCAACGTGGTGTTGGAAGAGGATGTCGAGAATTTGGAAGAGGTTGTCGTGAACGGTATTTTTACACGGAAGGCAAGTAGTTTCACGGGGTCTATTGTTTCCGTGACGAAAGAAAAGTTATTACAGGTGAGTAATCAGAATGTTTTTCAGAGTTTGAAGAATTTGGACCCGAGTTTGATGATCTTTGATAATATGGATTATGGTTCGGACCCGAACCGTAATCCCAAGATGCAGTTACGGGGAACTTCTTCTTTTAATTTGAGTGGTGGCGAGGTCGATCTGAAAGGAACGTATGGGACAGACCCTAATGCCCCGTTGTTTATTCTGGATGGTTTCGAGGCAACGGTACAAAAAATCATGGACTTGGATATGAACCGGGTGGAGAGTCTGACGATCTTGAAAGACGCGTCTGCAAAGGCTATTTACGGTTCAAAAGCGGCAAACGGGGTTATTGTTATTGAAACCAAGAAGACGACGGACGGGGAGTTACGGGTATCATATACCGGGAGTGTCGATCTTTCTATCCCGGATTTATCTTCCTATCACTTGACGAATGCCGCTCAAAAGTTGGAAGTGGAGAAAGATGCTGGTTTATATGATGGTGATAAGTATGATCCCACGGGATTGCCTAAAAAATATAATCGTATTCTATCGGCAGTTTTGGCCGGAGTGGATACGGATTGGTTAGCTAAGCCTTTACGTACGGGCGTCGGAACCAAGCATACATTATCCGTGGAACTGGGAAGTAATGATTTGCGGGTAATTGCTGATTTATCGTATAATAATATACAAGGGGTCATGAAGGGGTCCGAGCGCGTGAACACGGCCGGTTCGCTGATGGTGTCTTACCGGCATAAGAAATTTAATTTCAGAAATATATTGACCGTGACCTCCAATGTGAGTAACGATTCCCCTTATGGTCAATTTAGCGAGTATGCACGTTTGAATCCCTACTGGTCTCCTTATGATGAGAATGGTTTATTGTCTCAGAATATCGCGCTTCAATTTATTGATGATAAAGATAAGGAAACGTCCGATGAATTCGTGGCTAACCCGTTGTATAACGCCTCGTTGAATACTCTTTTAAGACAGGAATATATTGACGTGACGAATAATGCCTATATCGAATGGATGATAAAGCCGGGATTGAAGGCAACGGGACGTTTCGGGATCACGGAGAAACGGACGAAAGCCGATGAATTTTATCCGGCCAATCATTTGAAATTCAAGTCTTATTCGGATGATGATTATTTTCGCAGGGGATCCTATCAGATCAACGAGGGAGATAACAAGACGCTGACTGGGGATTTGAACGTAAATTGGTCGAAAGAGTGGGGAAAGCATTTCGTGTTCGGTAATCTTGGATATACCCTTTCGGAAAATACCTTTGAAGAGGATATTTATAATGCCGAGGGTTTCCCTAATGATAAGATGAATAATATCATTTTTGCCAAACAATACACGAAAGATATGAAACCGACCGGAGTGGAGTCAACTACTCGCGACATGGGTTTTTTGGGTGTTGCCAACTATGCATACGATAATCGTATTCTCGTGGATGGTTCTTACCGGGCGAGTGCGTCGAGTCAATTCGGTAGCAATAGTCGTTGGGGACAGTTCTGGAGTGTCGGGATGGGATGGAATATTCATAACGAACGCTGGATGAAGGACAGATGGGAACATTTGAATATGTTGAAATTAAGGGGATCTGTCGGTTATACCGGTTCACAAAGTTCGGAAGCTTACGCGTCAATCGCATCGTATAAGTATTTCATGGATCAGACATACGATCAGTTCTTGGGTGCTTATCTGAAAGGGATGAAGAATGATGATTTGAAATGGCAGGAAAAACTGGATTATAATATTGGTATTGATGTGGATATAGCCCATAATTTCACGTTGAAGTTTGACTATTATATTTCACAAACGACCAATACATTGTTGGATTTTACGATTCCGCCTTCCACGGGTTTCACTTCGGTAAAAGAGAATATCGGTGACGTGAAGAATACCGGATTTGATGCCTACCTGACTTACACGCCTTGGAGAAACATAAAAGATCGTTCTTTTTTCACTTTGACGGCGGCCGTATCACATAATAAAAATAAAATCACCGGTATATCCGATGCCATGAAACAGTATAATAAGAAACAGGACGAGATTGCCAGTGATCGTTTCGATAATCGCCCGGTGCAGAAGTATTACGAGGGTGTTTCCATGACAGCGATATGGGCGGTAAAGTCTTTGGGTATTGATCCCGCGACAGGTGAAGAGATTTTTTTGAGCAAGGATGGAAAAAGGACAAATTCTTGGAGTGCGGCCGATATGGTGATTTGCGGGGATGAGCTGCCGGACTTTTCGGGTAATTTCGGATTCAATTACACGTGGAAAGCGTTGAGTTTGAATTGTGTGTTTCGTTACCAGTTCGGGGGACAGATGTATAACCAGACATTGGTAGATTTGGTGGAGAATGCAGATCTGAATTATAACGTGGATAAAAGAGTGTATGACGGACGTTGGAGAAATCCGGGCGACGTCAAGCCTTACAAGCGCTTGAGATACGTGAATGTGCAGAAACCGGGAACGAACGAGTGGGAGAGTAAGATGATCAAAACACAGGCGACTTCCCGTTTCGTGCAAGACCGGAATGACTTGACTCTTTCTTCCGTGAATCTCTCGTATGATATGATGAATCATGATTTTATAAACAAGATTGGCTTGAAAGTGTTGCGTTTCTCGTTTTACATGAATGACGTGTACACATGGTCATCGATTCGGGTGGAGCGAGGAACTTCCTATCCGTTTGCCCGGAGTTTTAATTTTTCATTGTCTGCAACTTTTTAAATAGAATAATATGAAAACGATCATAAAAATATCTCTGGTTTTATTCACGTCACTCTCGATGTCTTGTTCGGGATGGCTGGACGTGGAGCCGAAGACCGAGGTGAAATCAGATATTATGTTTGAATCGGAAAGCGGTTTTAAAGATGCGATCGTGGGTTGTTATATCCTGATGAGTAATTCTTCCATGTACGGACGGGAACTCACGACCGGTTTCTTGGATGTTATTGCTCAGCAATATAGTATTGATCAGAATGGTGGGGATTACTACCGGATTAAAAATTTCGAGTACGATAAAGCCGAGCCGATTATTAATAACATTTGGTCTCAAGCGTACACGACAATAGCGAATCTGAATAATATTCTTGAGAATATAGAAAATAAAGAAAATATTTTACATCCTACCCACTACAATATTATCAAAGGAGAAGCATTAGGATTACGTGCTTTTCTTCATTTTGAGTTATTGCGAATGTTCGGATGGGGTGATGTGGAGAATCATCCGGAGAATCAGAAAAAAGCCTGTATTCCTTACGTGAAATCCTATAACAAGGAGATCACGAAACAGAATACCGGGGAGGAGGTATTACAATATATTCACAAGGATTTGGAGGAGGCATCCGTGTTGTTGGAAAAATACGATCCGTGGTCCACGGCAAAAAGAGATGAATCGTATATTCTGCCTAACGATGATAAATTTTACACGAACCGGATGACCCGTTTTAATTATTGGGCATTGCAGGCGACATTGGCTCGGGTGTATATGTGGGAAGGTAACCGGGAGAAGGCTCTGTCGATCGTGCAGAATTTTATCAATAACCGTTCTCAAATCAAAAACCTAGATTGGATCAAGGATCAAACGATCAACAATGAGGCAGAGATTGAACGTGATCTGACGTTTTCCACGGAACATATTTTCCGTCTGGACGTGCATAAGTTGTATGATGGTTTGAGAGATTTGATTGATCCTGATTATAATAGTCCGAATCCCAATTACAAGTTATTGTTCCACACGTCGGAATATGCTCAAGAGCTGTTTGAAATTGCTGATCATGTCGGGAATTCCGATTATCGTTACACTCGCTTGTACACGAAAACATCCTCTAAATACGGTATCCGTAAATTTTATGATATGGAGAAGTATAAATACCCGAACATGATGCCGTTAATTAGGATGTCCGAGATGTATTACATGGGAGCCGAATGTTTGAACCAACAGGGGAAAACGAAAGATGCGGTGGGGTTGCTGAATACTGTTCGTCGCAACCGGGGGATAGCTGAAGACAAGATGATACCCGAGGGAATTACTTCCAAGGATTTAACGAAGGAGATAGAGAAAGAGTGGAAAAAAGAATTTTTGGGAGAAGGGCAAATGTTCTATTTCTATAAACGTTTAGGTTATACCAAACTCCCGAATTCTTCGCAGTTGATTAACGAAAAAGTGTATGTGTTGCCAATACCGGAGGATGAAATCAACGTGGGTGGTAGAGAACCTAATAGTAGTACGGACGAGAAAAAATAGGTAAATATGAAAACAATCAATAATTTAAGGGGATTACTGGTACTCGTATTTTTAGGGATAATGAGTTTTTCTTGTAATCAGGAAGAAACCATGATTTTTGATACGGACGGGAGTGTGTATTTCACAACGGCTGATTATTCTTATTCTTTCTTGGATTATCCCGGGAAACAAGTGGATACGATAAAATTGCCGGTTCAGATTTTCGGGAAGACGGCGGATGTAGATCGTTTGGTGAAGATTGAACTGGTGACGGATGATACCAGCAAGGTGAATACGGCCCCGGAGGAATTGTATAGTTTGATAGGTGGTGTAGTCCCGGCTAACGAACAGTTAGGTTCGGTTTCATTGGAATTAAGGCATGCAGATGAATTGAAAGATACTGTTTATGCATTTTATGTACGGATTGTACCGAATGACGATTTCAAGGATGTGACTTACAATAGTCGGATTGTGGAGGTTTTGTTCACGGCGAAGGAAATTCAACCGGCTAATTGGAACGGTTATTTAAGATATTTCTGGGGGGATTATTCTACCCGTTGGTGGCAATTTATCAAGGAGGCAACGGAAAGGACTTCTATTCCTTATTGGCCGGGAAACGCGGATAAAGAAACTTGGTGGATGTCCGATAGTGAATTTGAGGCTTTGCAGGTTGTCGTGAAACGGGCGTTGAAGAAGTATAACGAGACGCATGAAACCCCGCTGACTCACGATGATGGGCCAAGTAAAGGAAAAGAGGTTTCGGTTTTATACTAACGTGTTGTAATATGCAGAATACTATGAAAATAAAATTTATTATATTGATGCTTGCGATGGTTGGCTATTTCACGTCTTGTTATGACGATAAATCCAACGATTCGATAAAAACAATCAATCCTTTGGTGATAGATATGGGGGGAGTACCCACCTCGATGTCAGCCTTTTTGTTGGATACTCTAGAAATTAAACCGGTCGTTTACAAGATCGGTTCGGATGATGCGGATTTGAGTTACAAGTGGGAGATTTCCGGGAATGATATTATACCTTTCGTGTTGGATTCCACGATGACATTGAAAGCGATCGTGTCCGTGGCACCTAATTCGAATCCCTACACGATTATTCTTACCGTGACGGATAATCGAACGAATTTGCAGAATTACGAGAAGTTCTCTTTGTCCGTGTATAGTAATTTGGGGAAAGGCTTGGTCGTGGCTGACACTCGGGACGGGGTGAACACGGATTTGAATTTGATCATGTCACAGAATTTCACGGAAAATTTCTTACAGCAATTTGACGAGAAAGATAACACGATCCTGAAAAACGTGTATTCCACGACAAATAACGGGAAGTTAATAGAAGGTTTGGCGACGGCAATCATGACCTCTTTTTATGATGATAATCGCATACTGACAGTGACTACCGATCATTCCGTCCTTCAAATGGACCCGTTTGATTACGTGCAGGGAATGGTGGATAATGAAATATTCTTTATTCCAATTCCGGAGGAGCGGTTTAAACCGATGTGCCTGATGTACGATAATTCGGCTTATTACGAATTACTGATTATGGATCACGTGGTATATGCACGTCGCACCCGGTGGGGAAACAAGAATTATTCAGCTAGTTTAGAAACCTCGGATCTTTCGCCTTATCGTGCGACGTTGGGATGTAGTTTTATTGAAGGTTCCAATACCCGGTCGCTTTACGTGTATGATGAATTGAATGGTCGTTTCTTGAAATGTCCGTACGAGTATAATGAATTGCAGGTTGTGCAATCAACGGGAACGGGGCCATTTAATTTGAATAATGTCGGCAAGATGAATGCCTTATTCATGGCTCCCGGGAAAGATGATGCGATTTACACGGTATTTGAGACAAAGGATGGCGGGAAACGGTATCTCTATACTTTTGATGGGGGAACTCTTTATGTACCTACGTGTTCGGCTTTAAAATTGTATGATTTGACCTCTTATCCCGGAATCATGAATACCGTGGGTTTTGATTCTTCTCCTTTGGAAAATGTTCTTTATTACGCGACCGATAAGAAGGTGTACTCTTTACTCTTGGAGGGGACTAATCCGCAGACTTTCGAGAGGTACGTGGTGGAAGATCCTAACGAGAAAATTACTTCCATCATGGTCTGGAGAAAAGGATGGCAAGGGAAAATGAAGTTCAAAGATTCTTCTAGTGGTGAGGGATATTATACGGATTGGGCGATGAACCGGATGATGTTGATTACCATCTATAACGAGAGTACGAAGGAAGGAAAGATTGTCGCCGTTCCGATTATGAACATAGGTAGCGGTATTCTTGAAAAAGATAAAGATTTTCATCAGGTATATGAAGGGTTCGGACGTATTCTTTGTATTGCACCTCAGACAGTTTAGGGTTGAATTTTAAGTAGATACAATAATGAAAAAATGGATGATATATTTGTTGTTAGGTGCAATGTTGTTTGCATGTAGCGACTCTGACGATGATGTAGATGTTAAAGTGACTCCCAAGAATAAATTTCGTGTGAAAGAGATCACGGGTAAAAATAGCCACTGGGGAGAATACGTCATGAATATGGTTTATTATTATGAAACGCTTGATTCTGTCGTGGTGCGTGATAAAGAGAATAATAAGCTTGCCGTAATGACTTCTTATGACGTGGATAATGGGTTGAAATATAGTTTGGAAGATTATATCCCCAATATTGATGCCGATTCGATTCAAAAGCTGTATGATAAATACGGTGCTGATGCAAAGGATAGTATTCCTTTGATTGGTCGGGAATTGTTTGCATTGACGAACGAGTATAAACATGAGGAATTGGTGGCGCAGACTTTCGTGTATAATAAGGCTAGGGAAGACGTTGGGAGTGGGAAGGATTTTAATAATAAGTATTTGAAAAATAAGCGGGTTCGTTATATATACGAATATGATGAACGGGGAGATTTGGTCATTTGCCGGGTGTTGGAAGATGCTTATAAAAAGGAGATAAAAGATAACGAGAAATTCGATCGGCTCGTTTATAAGGCCGTGATGGAGTTTAGCGGAAGTACGGTAACATCCGTGGCTCTTTATCAGTCCGATGAAGTTTATGGGAGTGGGGAGGATTATAAGTTGAATGATACATATACTTTTTCCTATTCTGGGGGATTGTTGACAAAAGTCTCCGGTGAGAAGTTGAATCTTGAATATCAATATTCCGGAGGTCAAGTCACCGCTATTCTATACACGGATGGAGAAAGAACATACGAGTATAATAGTGATGGTTTCCTGAAACGTGTAGATTTCGGAAATGGAGAATATATGGAAATCAAGTATGAGGCGGGACATGGTGACTTCCATTTGTTTACACCTCTGATTGAGAATAGTTTTAATATTCCAAGCATTTTGTAAAAGAAGGAATTATCTGGAAAGTTAATTTTGGAATAATTATTACCCTTATCATCCTCTATTAAAGAGGAAGGTAAGGGTAAATCTTTTTACAATTTCACTTTAGTATAATCCGTTGTCTATATAAAATAAAAGTCATATCTTTGAATATTATCTTAAAATCAAGTGTATGGGACGGTTATATGCATTAATTCTTTTCATTTGTTTGGTTTCGTCTGAGGTTACAGCCCAATCGTATAATAAGTTTTTGGACAAGCTTTGCGATTACCAAGATAGTGTTCGTTTAGAGGAAAAATTGGTTGGAGATAAGGAGTTTCAGGACATTGATACAAATACGTTTAATTTGAAAGATTATATGTCTATTTTCTCAAAGTTAATTCCTGAACCTAGGTATATTTTGGAGTATATCTACAATTATAGTTGGGATGGAGGGGTACCGTTGTTATATGCACGGCGGGATGATTTTGAAGAGGAAGAATATATTTCTACTGAAAGAGAAAGAATTCGGGTGCAATGGGATTCGATAATGAACGTGCGAGTTGAAAAAATTGAAAATGGAGATTGGGAAAAGGAGGAGAAAAATAAACGAATAGAGAGAATAAAAGGAATGTGCATGTATATGAGTGAAGTAAGTGACGAACGCCTTCTTCTTGAATTTGCATGGGACTCTGTGAATCATGCTGTTCGACATTTAATACCGGAAGATTGTAAGATGGGGTATTTTCAACTATTGATTTTTAAACTGTATAATAATAATTTTGCTCTATGGTGGCATGCAAACTATAGCTATCGTTTTCCTGTTTACAAGAAAGAACAAATTGAATTCCTGATCGAGAGAAACAGAAGGAAGGATTTTAGTATTTGGTTTGATGAAAAGAATATATTGCCTCTTTTAAAAGAAAATTTAGATCCACGAGTAAAAATGGAGCAACACAGGTGTGTGATTACATTATATGAATTTTATGCGGGTAGTGGTCTTTATCGAAATGTTTACTCGATTTCTCGTGTCGCACCCTATACGATTAAGAAGGAGCAATCAGAAAAATTAGTTTCCAATGATTTCCGAGGGGTTTATTGATATTACGTGTTAACGAATTTGTCGAGGAAAAGAGGTAGGTTAATATTGGCATCCAATTTATAGATAAATTTGAACAAAACATTCATTTTTGTATCAGTGTGGAGTGTTTAAAAATTAAGATTGTTAAAATTTAAGTGATTCTCATGTAAAAAGAGGGATTCGGGTGAAACATACAATATGTTTAGTCCGTATATAACACCGTAAATATTAAATATTTCACAGATTAGAGAGAAAAAGAATGAGAAGGTTATAAATTTTTATTTAAAGGGGGGATTTGATTCGTTTTTGTAAGTAAAATAATTAATTCATGTTAAATATTAAGTTAAAATCGACTTTTGAGTCACCCTTTTTGCTCCTAAAGGTGTTATATGGGTGTAAGTTCAAATTTAAGTATCAAGTATTATGTTGAAAATTGTATTAATCGTAGGTGTTTTATTATTCAATCTTGTTGGAGTGCAAGCTCACGAGAAGGAGATGGATTCATTGGATAATTTAGTGAAGAAGTTCGAGGCGAATCCTGCGGACCCCCAAACGACAATTCAACTTCTGAGAGAGTTGAAAAACCAAGGGAAGCCGAATCGTGATGTTGTGAACAGGTATTTTCAGACTCAAAAAGAGGCGGATTACTTGAAGGATTATAACTGGTCGATTATCCGGGATTACGTGGATGATGTGAATGCTCCCCAGATTAAATATTTGTTTAACAATCAGTCCAAGTTCATGCAGAACTTCTCGAAGGATGATGTGTTTCAGAAGTTGGATAACGTGTTTGTCGGTCATTTGGAACAATACTACAACAGTAACAAGATCGAGTATAACAAGTATCTGGATTTCTTGAAGAGTAGCGGTTACGAGCATTATGACGTGGTGGCTGACTATTTTTACATCAAGCAATTGCGGGCAGAGCGTAAGTCAGAAGATTATTTCTACAAGGCTAGAAAATTATTCCGTTATTTCCCCGAGAACAGGAAGATGATCAAGGAGATCACCGATGGTGCGTTGGAGATCATGAATGATGTTTCCCGTTTGAAGGTGATTCAATTGTGGGCAGGTAAAACCGTCGAGTCAAAGAAAGATTTTGATGCCCTTTATAATTATGCCTTGATCTCTAACAAATGTGGTTTCGAGGATGTTGCTAAAAGATATGCTAAGATTGCTACTTCTTTGGCAGAAGAGTCTTCTAACCAGACCATGATGGAGAAGGCAAAGAAATTGTTGCAGTTGGTAAACTAGAATTTGTAACAAAAATATAGCAGGGGGTGATCGTCATGATTACTCCCTTTTTTTGTATCTTCGCAATCTGAACAGATAAAATTGAAAATGGAAAAGAAAGGTTTGATTGTTGCCGTTGATGGCCATTCTTCTACGGGAAAAAGCACGGTATCCAAAATACTGGCTGCACGTTTGGGGTACACGTATATTGACACGGGAGCCATGTATCGGATCGTGACGTTGAAAGCAATGCGTGAAGGATTAATCCGAAACGGGAACGTGGATGATGAAAAATTGAAAGAAGTACTTCCGACAATTATTTTCGGTTTTAAATATAACGAGGAAAAAAAACGTTATGAATCTTACATGAATGGCGAGTATGTAGAGGTAGCCATTCGCGGATTAGAGGTTTCTGATAACGTGAGTTTGATCGCCGCGTTGCCTTACGTGCGGGAGTTGCTTGTTGAGAAACAACGGGAGATGGCAAAAGAGGGTGGTGTAATCATGGATGGACGGGATATTGGGAGTGTCGTGTTTCCTCATGCGGAGGTGAAGTTCTTTATGACGGCAAGTCCTGAAGTACGGGCTCAACGACGTTACAAGGAACTGATCGAGAAGGGGGAGCAGGTGACTTATGAAGAAGTGGAGGCGAATGTCCGGAAACGGGATTATATAGATGAACACCGGGAAACAAGTCCTTTGGTGAGAACGTCGGATGCTGTGTTGATTGATAATGGCGATATGACCGTGGAGGAAGAAGTGGAAGAGATGTTAAAGATCATTCGTTCGAAATATGAAAGTAGAAATTGACGAAAATTCCGGTTTCTGTTTTGGGGTTGTGAATGCGATTGCCAAGGCGGAGGAAGAGTTGCAACATGGAAGATTATATTGCATAGGAGATATTGTGCATAATAGTTTGGAGGTGGAGCGATTAAAACAACTGGGATTAAGTACGATAGATCATGATGAGTTTGCCCGGTTGAAGGCGTGTCGTGTGTTGTTCCGGGCTCATGGTGAACCACCGAGTTCATACGAACTGGCAAAGAAGAACGGAATTGAGGTGATCGATGCCTCGTGTCCCGTGGTATTGAATTTGCAGAAGAAAATACGAGAGGCATACGAGGAGGTGAGAGAGAACGGGGGGCAGATCGTGATTTATGGAAAAAGAGGACATGCCGAGGTGAACGGGTTGGTAGCACAGACGAATGATGAGGCGCTGATTGTCGAGCAAGAGGAAGATTTGAAATCCATCGATTTTTCCCGTCCGGTAATCCTGTTTTCCCAAACAACCAAGAGTTTGGATGGTTTCAAGCGTGTCGTGGAGTTGGTGAAGGAGAATGCGAGGGCCTCCGTGGTAGTAAACGATACAATCTGCCGTAAGGTGGCAAATCGAATCCCGCAGTTGAAAGATTTTGCAGCAAGACATGATGTGATCTTGTTTGTTAGCGGGGAGAAGAGTTCCAACGGGAAGCAACTTTTCGAGGTTTGTCGGGAGGTGAATTCCCGGACTTATTTTGTGCAGGGGGTGAAAGACCTGCGTGATGAAATGTTTGATAAAGCCGATAGTGTCGGGATTAGTGGGGCCACTTCAACACCGAGGTGGGTGATGGAAGAGATAAAGGAGGAGTTGGAAGCTAAAAGTTAAAAACTAAAAGCTAAAAAATAAATTATAGAATTGGGGGTATAGAGATTAACATTTTTAATTTCCAATTTTCAATTAAACATTGTTTTTATGGGAAAGATTAAAAAAATAGGAGTTTTAACTTCAGGAGGCGATGCTCCGGGAATGAATGCCGCGATTCGGGCGGTTGTGAGGGCCGCTATTTTTAATGGCTGCGAGGCTTATGGTATTTACGATGGATATGAGGGATTGATCGAGGGAAATATTGTGCGTATGCATTCCCATGACGTGAGTAATATTATTCAACGAGGAGGAACGATCTTAAAGACGGCCCGTAGCGAGGAATTTCGTACGCCGGAGGGACGTACGAAAGCTTACGAGAAGATGCAGGAATTGGGAATTGATGCATTGGTCGTGATTGGTGGGGATGGAACTTTTTCCGGAGCTCGGTTGTTCTGTCAAGAGCATAACGTGCATGTTGTCGGGATTCCCGGTACGATAGATAATGATCTTTACGGGACGGATTACACGATTGGATATGACACGGCGGTAAACACCGTGGTGGATGCCGTGGATAAAATCCGGGATACGGCAAGCGCTCATAATCGTTTGTTCTTTATCGAGGTTATGGGACGGGATGCAGGATTTATCGCATTACGGTCGGCCGTGGCTACGGGGGCCGAGGCTGTACTGGTTCCGGAAATCGAGACGGATTTGAATGACTTGGATCGTTACCTAGAACATGATTATAAACCTCATAAGTCAAGTGGTATCGTGATCGTGGCAGAAGGTGATAAATCAGGTGGAGCGTACACGATTGCCGATCAGATCGCTAAAAAACATCCCGAATATGACGTGCGAGTAACTGTTCTAGGTCATATCCAGAGAGGAGGATCACCTTCCGCTTTTGACCGCGTGACGGCTAGTACGTTGGGAGTGGCGGCAGTGGATGCTTTGTTGGATGACCAGACCAGTATCATGGTTGGGATTATGAATAAGGATATTGTTCATGTTCCTTTTAACAAGGCTATCAAGAATTCAAAACCGTTAAATCATAATTTGTTGGACATTACGGAAGTCTTGTCTATTTAAAATCTAAAATTGATTCGTTTGTTGTACGCGGATGTCATTATCCCTCTGGGAGTGGAAAGTTTTTTTACTTATTCGGTACCGGAAGAATATGAACATTCGGTAACGGTGGGTGCGCTCGTGGTCGTTTCATTTGTTAAGAATAAACGTTACACGGGTGTTGTCTATGCGTTGCATACGAATCCGCCTGTCGGATTTGAAACAAAACCGATAGAACGAGTTATCGAGGAAGGATTCGCTCTTTCTGGTTCTCATTTGAAATTTCTATTGTGGCTCAGTGAGTATTACATGACACCACCGGGAGAGGTTATGCGTGCAGCATTACCTGTTTCGATGCGCTTGGAGAGTTACACGAGTTTGAGTTTGGTGAACGGCTGGGAAGAACGGTTGGTAGATGAAAGTGAATTAAGCCGGGAAGAGAAGGAGATCATGGGAGTATTTCGAGAAAGAGGTGAGATATGTATGGCCGAAGTCGAAAAACTCTTGAGGAGAAAGGATGTCTATGTTGCAGTTCGAGCCTTATTGGAAAAAGAAATTATCGGAATCAAGGAGTCGGTAGATGATCTGTTCAAGCCTAAAATTGAACGTTTGGTGAGATGGAAACGAAAGTTCACAAGTGAGGAACTGGACGAGATTCTTGATAGCTTAAAACGGGCGAGGGCTCAATACAAAATGCTGTGTGATTGGGTGTATTATAGCGACGAGCATCGAGTCGAGGGGTTGCCTAGAACGGAGTTTATTCAGAAAATCGGTAGTTCAGCCTCAGCCTTGAAAGGATTGTGTGAACGGGGCGTGTTGGAAATTGTTGTGCAGGAAGTCAGCCGTTTAGAGGTATCTAAAGAGGAAGTGGAGGATGTACACGCTTTGTCGGGGGCGCAAGAAAAGGTTTTTGGCGACATTCAAGGGTATTACAAGGAGAAGGATTGTGTCTTGTTGCAGGGCGTAACTTCTTCGGGTAAGACTGAAATATATATTCATCTGATACAAGAGACGCTAAGGCAAGGAAAACAGGTGTTGTACTTGTTGCCGGAAATTGCGTTAACGGTACAGATCGTGAAACGCCTGCGACGGGTCTTTGGAGATCAAGTCGGCGTTTATCATTCGGGAATGGCAGATAGTACCCGGGCAGAGATGTGGCGTAAACAGAATGGCATGAATCCTTATCCCGTGGTGTTGGGTGTGCGGTCATCCGTGTTCTTGCCTTATAAACAATTGGGTTTAGTTATTGTTGACGAGGAGCATGAAAGTTCTTACAAGCAAAAAGAACCGGCACCCCGCTATAACGGTCGTGATGCCGCCATAATGCTTGGAAAGATGAGTGGGGCAAAAATATTGTTAGGTTCTGCAACACCTTCTTTTGAAAGTTATCAGAATGCCCTAAGCGGGAAATATGGTTTCGTGCAACTGACAACCCGTTACGGGGAAGTTATGATGCCGGAACTGTTGTTCGTGGATATGAAGGAATATCGTCGTAAAAAGATGATGAAAGGGAGTTTTACTCCGGTTTTGTACGAGGAAATGAAACGGGTGTTGGAGAACGGGATGCAGGTGATTTTATTCCAGAATAGACGGGGATATTCGACTTATTTACAATGTGACCGTTGCGGTTCCATCCTGAAATGTAAACATTGCGATGTGAGTATGACTTATTATCGCTACCGGAACACGTTGAATTGTCATTATTGCGGGAGCCTGCGGGCTGTTCCGGCCGTGTGTCAGGAGTGTGGGCAGGGACATTACGTGAATCGTACTCCGGGAACGGAACGGATCGAGGAAGACGTGAAACAGTATTTTCCGGAGGCCCGGATTGCCCGAATGGACTTGGATGTGATGAGTAATAAGGCAAAGTTCAGGGCTTTAATCGATGATTTTGAAAGTGGAAATTTGGATGTGCTGATCGGCACACAGATGGTTTCGAAAGGGTTGGATTTTGAACGGGTGAAACTTGTCGGGGTGATGGATGCCGATAGTCTGATGGGATTTCCCGATTTCCGGGCAGAGGAGCGAGCTTATGATATGTTGATGCAAGTGAGTGGACGCAGTGGACGAAAAGGTGAGCGCGGAAAGGTGGTAATTCAGGTAACAGATATGCAAAGTCGAGTGTATCAGTTGGTGAGGAAGGAAAACTATAGAGAGTTTTACACTCAGTTATCCCAAGAACGGGAAATGTTTAACTATCCCCCCTTTTCCCGGTTGATTCAGGTAGAGTTGAGGCATGTGGATGAGGTGGTTTTGAGAAATGCCGCGAACGAGTTAGCTAGGTTGCTGCGGGAACGGTTGGAACGTAGGGTATGCGGCCCGGCAGAACCGGATGTGTCCCGGGTTAGAAAAATGTATCGGATACAAATTCTGATAAAGGCGGAACAAGGTCTTTCCCTGTCAAAATTGAAAGCTTTCTTAAAGCAGAAAAGTGATGAATTGGTGAAAACTCCTATTGGTAGGGGAGTGCGTATTTATTTCGATGTAGACCCGTTATAATTGGGGTGTATTTTGTCGCTAGTATCGGACGTTGAGCATGATTTATTTCTTATCTTTGTTTGGAACGAAGGCCGTTCCGACTGTTTCGTCGAAAAATAGTATAGGTTATTGTTAAGTCGTAAAACCTTGATTTTTGCTTACTTTTTGAGAGTGGTCTGTTAACAAGTGTGTCATGAGAAAAGGTGAAATGTTAAAAAATAGGCCATATATTAGTAATGTTCTGCATTTTAAGAGGAGATTAGAAATTATTTGGGAAAACCTTAAAATTTGTTTTAACATTATTTAGTGTCTTTGATTTTAACATTTGGCGGAATAATCTCTATTTTTGGAAAAACAGAAAACGGTGAAGATATAGATTCTCTTTTTGAGGAGATTGAAACCGAAGTGGAATATTTACGTTAGACAAAGTAGTAATATAAATCAATATAAAAATCGATGATATGAATACGGTTGATATCAAAGCATTGAATGAGCGCATACAGCAAGAGAGTTCTTTTGTGGATATGATTAGTATGGAGATGAACAAAGTGATCGTCGGACAGAAACATCTGGTAGAAGGACTGATGATCGGTATGCTTTCTAATGGACATATTTTGTTGGAGGGAGTTCCCGGTTTGGCGAAGACCTTGGCGATAAATACGCTGGCACACATTATTAATGCTAAATTCAGTCGAATCCAGTTTACCCCGGATTTGTTACCGGCTGACGTTGTCGGTACGATGATTTATTCTCAGAAAAGAGAAGAGTTCGTGGTGAAGAAAGGACCGATTTTCGCTAACTTTATTCTGGCGGATGAGATTAACCGGGCCCCGGCGAAAGTGCAATCGGCTTTGTTGGAGGCGATGCAGGAGCGTCAGGTGACTATCGGGGATATGACTTACAAGTTGGAAGAACCATTCTTGGTAATGGCAACCCAGAATCCGATCGAGCAGGAAGGTACTTATCCTCTTCCCGAAGCTCAGGTTGACCGTTTCATGTTGAAAGTGGTTATTGATTACCCGAAAAAAGACGAAGAAAAATTGATCGTTCGTCAGAATTTGGAGAAAATTTATCCCCAGTCTAACACGATCCTACAACCGGAAGATATTCTGCGGGCTCGTGAGGTAGTGAAGGAGGTTTACTTGGACGAGAAGATCGAGAAATATATTGTTGACATCGTGTTTGCAACACGTTACCCGCAAGAGCATGGCTTGGAAAAATTCGTTTCCATGATTGCTTACGGGGCATCTCCTCGTGCTAGTATCAGTTTGGCCAAAGCAGCACAAGCGTACGCTTTCATTAAACGTCGCGGATATGTAATCCCGGAAGATGTTCGTGCTGTTTGTCATGACGTTCTGCGTCATCGTATCGGTTTGAGCTACGAGGCTGAAGCGAATAACTTGACCAGCGAGGATATTATCAGTGAAATTTTGAACACGGTAGAGGTACCTTAGTGATTGAAGACCGATTAATTTACGATTTGTGAAAACCGATTTACGATTAAAAAAGCATTGATTTGCGGTTGGAGATCATAAATCTAAAATCATAAATTAAGGGGGCTGGAATTTAAAATCTAAAATTCTTAAATCTAAAATTAACTAAGGTGGAGACTTCAGATTTATTAAAACGTGTCAGGCAGATAGAGATAAAGACTCGGGGGTTATCGAGTAATATCTTCGCCGGGGAGTATCACACGGCTTTTAAAGGTCGGGGAATGACGTTTAGCGAGGTGCGGGCCTATCAATACGGGGATGACATCCGAAGTATTGACTGGAACGTGACCGCTCGTTATAACCATCCTTACGTGAAGATATTCGAGGAGGAACGTGAGTTGACCGTGATGTTGTTGATTGATGTGAGTGCCTCGCGTAATTTCGGTACAGTGTCGAAACTGAAAAAGAATCAGATTACCGAGATTGCGGCCGTGTTGGCTTTCTCTGCCATTCAGAACAACGATAAGATTGGCGTGATCTTCTTTTCTGACCGGATCGAGAAATTTATTCCGCCGAAGAAAGGACGCACACATATTTTGCATATCATCCGGGAACTAGTGGATTTTTATCCGGAACACAAGGAAACGAATATCTCTGTGGCGTTGCAATATCTGACAAACGCTATCAAGAAACGGTGTACTTGTTTCCTAATTTCCGATTTCATGGATGATCACGATTTCGAACACCCGTTGATTATTGCCAATAAGAAGCATGACGTGGTGGCTTTGCAATTGTATGATCGTAGAGAGAAAATATTGCCTCCTGTCGGGTTGATGTACTTGACGGATGCGGAGACGGGAGAAAGTGTTTGGGTGGATACATCCGACAAGAAAGTCCGGGACGAGTTCGAAGCGTATGGCATCGAACGAGACAAGGAACTGGATCGGATATTCAAACATGCCGGTGTCGACATGGCATCTATCAGTGCTGATGAAGATTACGTGAGGTCATTGATCACGTTATTCAAAAAAAGAGGGGCTGGATATTAATTGAACATTGAAAATGGAGAATTAAAATGAAAAATAGAATTATTCTATTCGTAATTATCCTACTAGGTTGTGTCAGTGCTTTGAAAGCACAAAATCGGGAATATAGTGCCGAGATTGACACAAACTATATCATGATCGGGGATCAGATTCATTTCCGGATGAAAGTGAAGGCTGAACCGGGTGTGAAAGTGGCATTCCCTCAATTGAAGGACACGATAGCACAAGGAATCGAGATTATATCCGGACCAGTTCGTGATTCTATCGTGGAAAAGGACGGGCGGGTACTCGTGCAGGAAAGTTACGTGATAACTTCTTTTGATTCGGGCGTGTTCGTGATCCCACCAATGCCCATCGAGATTCAACAGGAAAGTTATAATAACACGCTCAGGACCGATCCGTTGCACTTGATCGTGAATACTTTTGTGGTCGATCAGCAGAAAGGAAATTACGATATTGTGATGCCTTTGGCTGCCCCGTGGACATTTGCCGAGATATTACCTTACTTGTTATGGACATTGTTGGGAATCGTGGTGATTCTTCTGGTTGTCTGGATTATCAAAGTTCGGAAATCCCGTAAGAGTCTTTTCCATCACGAAAAACCGGCAATTCCTCCGTACGTGTTGGCCATGAAGGCTTTGGAGGAGATCAAGAAGGAGAAGTTATGGCAGAGTGGAAAGACCAAAGAGTATTACACGCAATTAACTGACACGATCCGGAATTATTTGGATGGAGAATTGGGTATCTCAGCGATGGAACAGACTTCTTTTGAGACTTTGAAGGCTTTGGAGAAATGTGAGCAGGTAGATGCAAAACAACGGGATAAGTTGGCTGATATGTTTGAAACGGCTGATTTCGTGAAGTTTGCTAAAGCGGAGCCGTTGCAGGATGAGAACGTACGAAATTTGGATATTGCCTATGATTTTGTACAGGAAACTAATGATACAATTCGAGCCGAGCATGAGAAAGAACGTCTGGAGCAGGAGTTGAAAGAGCAACAGGAGAGGGAGGCGAGAGAGAAGGCGGAAAAGGAAGGGAAGGAAAACGGAGAGGAGAAAGATAACGAAAATTAATTTATGATTTATGATTTATGATTTATGATTCGTTTGCAATCAAAACCTTAAATCAAGAAATAAAATAGGATCTAAAATAGAAGATATGTTTGGATATGAATTTGCAAATCCCGAGTACTTTTGGTTGTTGTTGGTGCTGATACCAATGATTATCTGGTACATATTCAAGGAGAAACGCTCGCATGCTGATTTGAAGTTTTCTTCAATCCGGGTGTTCAAGCAAATGAAACGGGGTAGCCGGATCTGGTTACGTCATTTGTTGTTTGCAGCTCGGGTTTTGGCCATTCTATTTTTGGTTCTGGCATTGGCTAGACCACAATCCAGCACGAGTTGGCAGACCTATAACAGCGAGGGTATTGATATTATGCTGGCATTGGATATTTCCGGTAGTATGTTGGCACGAGATTTTACTCCTGATCGACTGGAGGCAGCCAAGGAGGTTGCGACTAAGTTTATATTGGAGCGTCCTCAGGATCGTATCGGACTGGTTGTTTTTAGCGGGGAAAGTTTCACGCAAAGTCCTTTGACAACGGATCAAGCCGTGTTAGTCAACGTGATGAAGGATATTCATAGCGGGATGATTGAAGATGGAACAGCTATTGGCCTCGGGTTGGCAAATGCGGTAAATCGTTTGAAGGACAGCAAGGCGAAATCCAAGGTGATCATCCTTTTGACGGATGGAGTCAACAACCGGGGAGCGATTGCACCGATAACGGCGGCAGAATTGGCAAAAACTTTTGGTATCCGGGTTTACACGATCGGTGTCGGGTCTTTGGGTGAGGCTCCTTATCCCGTGCAAACGCCCTTTGGGATGCAATTACAGCGAATGCCGGTTGAGATAGATGAAGATATATTGACCCAGATTGCTGACATGACAGGCGGTAAATATTTCCGGGCAACAGATAACAAAAAACTGGAGCAAATTTATCAGGAGATTGATCAATTGGAGAAGAGTAAGGTAGAAGTCAAACATTTCAGTCGTAAGAACGAGCAGTATTTCTATTTTGCTTTGATCGGGGCTTTGTTATTAATTGTGGAGGCGTTAGGGCGATACACGTTGTTGAGGAAAATTCCATAATTGTAAGTTTTAAATCTTAGATTGTGAATTGATGCAATCCGGAATTTAAAATCTAGAATCATTAAATTTAAAATTGAAAGGGTTATGTTTAGATTTGCACATCCTGAATTATTATACTTGCTGATTATCATACCATTGTTGATTGTTTTTTACGTGGTAGCAAGGATTCGGAAGAAAAAAGCGATTGCTGAATTCGGGAGTCCCGAATTATTGTCAACACTGATGCCTTTGCAATCTTATAAGCGGGAGACATTAAAATTTATACTTGTTCTGGTAGCTTTGTTTTTCGTCATTCTTGGAGTTGCAGGTCCTCAGTTCGGGTCAAAATTGCAACAGGTAAAAAAAGAGGGCGTGGAGTTGATTATCGCATTGGATGTGTCAAATTCCATGATGGCGCAGGATATAAAGCCCAGTCGGTTGGATGCGGCGAAGCAAGCCATTTCCCGGATGGTGGAAAAATTAAGTGATGATAAAGTGGGATTGATCGTGTTTGCAGGGGATGCTTACGTGCAATTGCCGATCACGACGGATTATTCTTCGGCTAAATTATTCCTATCGGGAATCAATACCGATATTGTCCCGATACAGGGTACGGCGATAGGAACGGCAATAGATTTGGCCGCAAAGTCGTTTACCCCGGACACGGAGGCATCAAAAGCGATTATCGTGATCACGGATGGTGAAAACCATCAGGACGATGCGATTGCCGCGGCTAAAGCTGCCCGGGAAAAAGGTATCTACGTACACACGATCGGGATGGGATTGGCACAAGGAGGACCGATCCCGGAGAAGGGAAATCCCGGACAATACATGAGAGACGGGAGTGGTAACCCGATTATATCCAAGTTGGACGAGGAGACATTGAAAGAGATTGCCAAGGCCGGAGAGGGAATATTCGTGCGGGCAAGTAATTCGAACGTGGGGTTAAACACCTTGTTGGACGAAATTGATCGTATGGACAAGACATTGTTGGAAGAACGGGTATTCAGTGATTATGCTGAAAAATACCAGTATTTCCTGATCATGGCATTGATATTCGTGTTGCTGGATTTCATGGTACTGGGACGTAAAAACAAGAATTTCTTGAAGATCAATATATTTGGTAGTGAGACGAAAAGTGTTGAAACGAATCGGTAAATTTTAAACGAGACATTATGGTGAAGATATTGATAACGATGATAGCAGCTGTAGTTATAAGTTTACCATCGGCTGCGCAACAGGAACGAAAGTTTATCCGGGGTGGGAATGATCTGTTTAATAAACAGGATTTTGAGAAGGCTGAAGTGGAGTATCGTAAGGCTTTAGATACGGAAGTGAAATCATACGAGGGTGCGTTTAATCTGGGAGATGCGCTTTATAAACAGAAAAAGTTTGACGAGGCATTACAACAATTCCAATCATTGGCACAGAATGAGAAAGACAAGGAAAAGTTAGGAGAGTTGTATCACAACATCGGAAATACTCTTTTGGCTATGAATAAGTTGGATGAGAGTATAGAGGCTTACAAACAGTCGTTGAGAAACCGTCCGAATTCTCAAGAGACAAAGTATAACTTGGAATTTGCCCGCAAGCAGAAACAGGATCAACAAAATCAAGATCAAAATAAGGACCAGAATAAGGATCAGCAGGATCAAAATAAAGATCAACAGAATCAAGATCAGAACAAAGATCAGAATAAGGACGAGAATAAAGATCAAAATAAGGATCAAAACAAGGACCAGCAAGATCAGAACAAAGACCAGCAAGATAAAGATAAACAGGATCAAGATCAGAAAGATCAGCAGAATAAAGACCAGCAAAACAAGGATCAGCAAAATAAGGATCAACAACAGCAGGACCAACAGGCCCAGCCTAAAATCTCTAAAGAGGATGCCAAACGCTTATTAGAGGCTTTGGAGGCAGATGAAAAGAAAACACAGGAAAAGGTACAGAAAGATAAAGTTCAAGCTCAAAAGGCAAAGAAGATGAAGATTGAGAAAAACTGGTAACTTTGTACGTTTTTCCATAGAGGTAATAAAGAATTAAAAGATAAACAAATGAAGTCATTCATTATCATATTGCTATTATGCGTTATTGGTGGGTCTAAGTTATTTGCCCAAAAGACAGAATTTATCGCGTCCGCACCTTCCGTTGTGGAAGTCGGGGAGCAATTCCGTCTTTCCTTCGTGTTGAACAACAAGGGGGAGAACTTACAGGTTCCCACGATAAAAGGGTTTGATTTACTGGCAGGACCGTCATTGAGTACGTCTTCTAACATCACGATTATCAATGGCGATATGAAACAAAATCAAGAGTACACGTACACTTATATTTTGGAAGGACAGGAAGAAGGAGAGTTTACGATCGAGCCGGCCACGATCACCGTGGATGGTAAAGAGTACAAGTCCCAGCCCTTGAAGATAAAAGTGATTAAAGGTTCCGGGAAACCTCGGAATAATACCCAAAGTTCCGGGGATGTTTCTGAGAACCGGGGAAGTACTTCGATTACGGATGATGATTTGTTCCTGCGAATGGATGTGAGCCGCAACACGCTTTACGTGGGTGAGAGTTTGACTGCCACGTTGAAAGTATATGCCCGGGTAAATCTGGTTGATGTGCAGGGGAAAAAGATCCCGCCTTTTGACGGGTTCCTGACAGAAGACGTGAAGATTCCCCAGATTCATTTGGAACGTGAGGAATATAACGGGAAAATATATGATCGGGTAGGCGTGTTACAAAAAACGATTCTTTTCCCGCAACATGCCGGAACGTTGACGATCGAGCCTTACGAGTTGTATTGTCTTGTCCGCCAACGGGTGGGGAGTCGTGGTGGAAGTATCTTTGATGACTTTTTCGGGAATTCCCGTGATGTCCGGGTACTCTGCAAGAGCAAACCCGTGAAAATTACCGTGAAACCTTTACCAGAGGCCGGAAAGCCTTTAGGATTTAGCGGTATGGTGGGAACTCTTGCCATGACAACCTCTATGTCAACAGATACCTTGAAAGCGAATGACGCGTTGACGTACAAGGTGGTGTTACGCGGGAATGGAAACATGAAATTGTTAGAGGCTCCGAAAATCACTTTCCCGCATGATTTTGACGTGTACGATCCGAAAGTGACTAGAGATATAAGCGGAACGTCCGGAACTGTTACTTTTGAATATCTCGTGATTCCTCGTTACGCGGGGGATTACAAGATTCCAGCCGTGCAATACTCCTATTTTGACCCGCAAGCCGGGGCTTATAAGATGTTGAAGGGAAAGGAGTATTCTGTTCGGGTTGAAAAGGGAAATGAATCCAGTCAAGGATCCGGGGAGGCAGCCTTACAGTCGTTCAAGAAAGAAGATGTCAGGATGTTGGGACAGGATATTCGTTATATCAAAACTCACAAGAACGATCTCCGTCCGAAAGGCGTGTTGTATTTCGCCACGATGGAATACTGGTTGAGTTTCTTGATTCCTTTTGTACTTTTCGTGGTCGGAATGATTCTTAATCGTCGCCGGATTAAGGCGAATGCCGATTTGGTACGGGTGAAGAGTAAAACGGCGAACAAAATGGCTCAGAAACGTTTACGGGCAGCCTCTGTCGCAATGAAAGCCGGAAACTCTGAGCTATTCTATCAAGAGACATTGAACGCTTTGTGGGGATATGTTAGTTATAAATTAAACATAGCCGCATCAGAATTGAATCGGGATAATATCAGTGATCACCTGACTCGTCGGGGGGCAGACGCGACGTTAATTCAGAGCTTTATCGAGGTGCTCGATCATTGCGAGTACGCTCGTTATGCCCCGGGTGCTAATCAAGGCGAAGAGATGGATAACGTGTACAAGGATAGTATATCCATTATCACGAAATTGGATAAAGCGATATGAAAGCTAAAAGTTAGAAGCTAAAAACTAAGGTTAAAAACTAAAAGTTGAAAAGAATGAAAAGGATATATATAATATTGATGTTGCTCTTATCCGGTGTGATGACCTATGCTACTGATGTCAAGACGCTGGCGGAGGAGGCAACTAAAATGTATCAGGAAGGCGACTATCAGAAAGCGATTGATTTGTATAACGAGATGTTGTCCGATGACATGGAATCTGCGACCGTGTATTACAATTTGGGAAACTGTTATTACAAGCAAGGGGAGATTGCAAAAGCCATACTGAATTACGAACGTGCTTTATTGTTGCATCCGGGCGATAATGATATAAAGTATAATCTGACGATGGCGCAAAAGGCCACGGTTGACAATATCAAGGTATTACCGGAACTTTTCCTTGTACGTTGGTATAATGCTTTTGTGACCGCTTTCACGGCTGATCAATGGGCGTACGTGTCTGTTATTCTGTTTATAGGATTTCTGATCATGGCAGCGTTGTTCTTCCATGCGACATCTATATCTTTAAAGAAAAGTTGGTTCACTTTAGGGATAATCATGCTGTTGGTGTCCGTGATGACCATTTTCTTCGCTTTGAAACAATATCACCGGATGACCGACAGGGATAGCGGTATTATTATGACACCCAGCGTGGTGGTACGAGGGGCTCCGGATAATAGCGGTACCGAATTGTTCGTGATCCACGAAGGACTGAAAGTACAAGTTATCGGAACTCTAGGAGATTGGTACAACGTGCGTTTGGCCGATGGAAACGAGGGGTGGATTGCTAAAACGGACTTGGAAAAAATATAGTAGCGGGATACATAAAATGTACAGTGAAGGGGATAGCTGCAAAAATAAGCAGTTATCCCCTTTATTATTGGGAGATTGTATGAAATGATTAAGGGATTAAAAGAGCGTTGGGTAGAGGGGCGGAATCGCTAAATCGGAAATCACGAAATCAAAAAATTAGTAGGATCTAAAGTTAACAGGATGACTAACATCCCTTTTCCCGGGGTGATCCATACCCGTTACATGACGGCAGGGTGACTGTTAGGCGACAGTTAGGCGCCATCGCCCGATTGTCGCCCGATTATCGCCCGATTATCGCCGCCATTTTAACAGATAATAAGCAAAAATAACATACTCGAATAACCCGTTAACCGGGCCAATAACAAGGCTATTCACGTTCAAGAATAATATTGCGGGCCATTATATCCCCGGTAAAGGGCTGGGGGAAGGGATGCATCTCCTGATATATTTATTTGAATAATATTGATATCGTGATAAAAGTAGCCTTGTTTTGATTATATCGAATTCACATTAAATCGTACATAGTTTCGCGTGATAAGAAAAATTATTAGGCTTTGTGGCGTGATAAATCATTTTACTTTGTAAATTTGTAATCCGGTACGATTTTTTACTCGTGCTGGGTAACAACCTGTAATAGATTATCATGGAGAATTTTATTGTTTCGGCGCGTAAATATAGACCTGCAAGTTTCGACACTGTGATCGGGCAGCACTCGATTACATCCACGTTGAGGAATGCGATTCTTAATAAACAATTGGCTCAGGCTTATTTGTTCTGTGGACCCCGTGGGGTGGGCAAAACAACCTGTGCCCGTATATTTGCCAAGACGATTAATTGCATGAATCTACAACCGAATGCCGAGCCTTGTAATGAGTGTGAGTCGTGCAAGGCGTTTAATAGCGGGCGTTCGTTGAACATTCACGAGTTGGATGCTGCCTCTAACAATAGCGTGGATGATATTCGAGGTTTGGTTGATCAGGTGCGGATATTACCGCAGGTGGGGAAATACAGCGTGTATATTATTGATGAGGTGCATATGTTGAGTGCCTCGGCTTTCAACGCTTTCTTGAAAACGTTGGAAGAGCCGCCTGCCCATGCCATTTTTATTCTGGCAACGACCGAAAAGCATAAGATATTACCGACGATTTTGTCACGTTGTCAGATTTACGATTTTAACCGGATAAAAGTACCCGACACGATCGAGCATCTGAAACGAATTGCAACTAAAGAAGGTGTACAGGCCGAGGAAGAGGCGTTGAACGTGATCGCGCAGAAGGCCGACGGGGCCATGCGTGACGCCTTGTCGATCTTCGATCAAGTGGTGAGTTTTTGCGGGAAGGATTTGACCTATGATAAGGTGATCGAGAATCTGAACGTGTTGGATTACGATTACTATTTTAAGTTGACAGATTTATTCCACGATGGTAAAGTGGCCGAAACGTTCTTGCTTTTTAACGAGATCATGGAGAAAGGTTTTGATGCCGGTAACTTGGTTTCCGGGTTGGGACGTCATTTCCGTGATTTATTGGTTGCTAAAGAAGAAATCACCGTGCAATTGCTGGAGGTGAGTGCGTCCATCAAGGAACGTTACCTGAAACAAGCGAAAACTGTAACTCCCGAATTCATATTTGATGCCTTGAAAGTGATCGAGCAATGTGAGATGCAGTATAAAATGCGTGTGGAGAAACGTTTATGCGTGGAACTCACCTTGATCAAGTTATGCCAAATTAATGAACTAAAAAAAAAAGTCTTAGCATAGAGGAATTTACCGGGCTATTAAAGATAGCTGATTTTAATGGGAAATTCCAACAAACGGACGGTGGGACAACGGCTCCGGTTTCCGGGGAAAAGCCTTCTGTGCCTGCCGGGAAAACGAATACTTATAAGGCAGAACCGCCACATTCATTTAAATTGAAAATGGCAATGGCGGAGACCCGGGAGAGCTTGCAGGTCCGGCAGGAAGAAGGAAGTGCAAAAGTTGAGGATAACCGGGTAAAAGCACAAAGCGAATTTACTGTGGCGGATGTAATTTCCGCATTGGAAACTTACGTCGCAACTTCGCAGGAAGATACGACCGTTAAGATTGCCTTGACTTCTCACACTCCCAAAGTGCAAGGGTTTGTCATCACGCTTGAAGTTGATAATGACTTTTTATTATCCAAGGTGACGGATATACATCCTTACTTGCTCTCCTTCCTTACCAAAAGATTGAATAATGGTTTTATTACCCTGAATGTTCAAGTTTACACGGAACCGGAAAATGGCGAGGAGAAAAAACGGCTTTTCACGGCTAAGGATAAATTCGATCATTTTGTCGAGATCAATCCTGCCGTGAGTGAGTTGAAAGCCTTGTTCGGGTTGGAGATAGAATGATGTAATTTTCAATTCTCCATTTTCAATTTTCAATTGTTAAATAGTTTCTCCCGCGGCGAGATGGAGCAATTTGTCTTTTTCACCGACGATCCAAACCACGTCACCGGCCTCGAAGGCAGTGTCCGGGGTGGGGTTCATGGTGGAGGTGCCGTTGCGTTCGATGCCGATGACGAGACAGGCGGCTTTATCACGGATGCCGGATTCCCGGATGGTGCGTCCCACGAGTGGTGTGTCGGCCTCAATGGTGAATTGTTCCAAGCTGACTTCCGGGGGACGCTGTTGTTCAAGTTCATGTTTCCGTTTTTCCATGCGGTTTTCGACAAACTCACGGAAGACGTTAATTTCTTTGTCCGTGGCGGCCACGATGATGTGGTCGAAAGGATACAGGCGTTCTTCCCCACCGGGAATGTTTATGCGTTCTTCTCCCCGGATGATTGTTACCACGCTGACCCCGCAGGTCTGGCGGAAATTCAATTCCTTTAGCGTTTTGCCGACGCTGGGAGAGGATTGCGACACTTCGAAGTCGGCGAGGTGGAGATCCCGGTCAAGTAAATGTTTGACAAAACGTTGCTTGATGGGAGACTTGCGTTCTTGTTCCTTTTGGCGGGCCGTGAAGTTACGCAGGAAACGGCGTTCCAGTTGTATGGAGTATTTTTTTAACCGTTTGGAATAGATGAAGAATAGGATGACCGCAGTGGCGATCACCAGCAGGAGACCGGCAGCGACGTTCACGAGGCTGGATATGACGAACATCACGATCCCGATGCAGAGCGCTACCCGTAGAACGATGAGAGATACGAGTGGTCCCCGGTTGTATTTACTATCATTCCATAATTGTTGGAATTCTTCCGAATGGTTCTTTTTCATCATGATCGCCCGTAGGAAGGGGGAGATAAGTAGCAGGATGGCAACGGCACTAACAAGGCCGCCCTGTATGCCGGGAAGTTCTTTGCGGATTAGCGGGGTCAGGTATTGTAGGAAAAGAGCTATGGTGAAGACCGACAGGATGGTGTAGGTGATCACTATGCGGCATAACGCTTTCAGTAGTTGGTGCCATGTGCTTTTATGGTGGATCGTGTTCGTTCCCGTGCTATACCTGTCGAGGAAATGAATCCAAGGGGCCGGTAGGTGTTTGGTCACGAACTGGTAGGCGGGGTCTGCCAAGCGAATCATGTAGGGGGTGAAAAAGGTGGTGATGACGGAGACGGTAACCACTATGGGGTAGAGGAATTTGTCCGTCACGTGCAGGGTCATACCGAGACTTGCGATAATAAAGGCAAATTCACCGATCTGTGCTAACGAGAATCCCGATTGGATGGCAATCCGGAGGCTTTGCCCGGACAGGAGTATACCGGATGCGGCAAACGTGATTTGTCCAGCCATGACGACTGCGGTGATCAGTAATATCGGGAACCAGTACTCGAAGAGCATGGCGGGATCGATCATCATTCCGACCGAGACGAAAAAGATCGCCCCGAAGAGATCTTTCACGGGTTTAATGAGGTGTTCGATGTTTTCGGCCTCGATGGTTTCCGCTAGGATGGACCCCATGACAAAAGCCCCCAGTGCGGAGGAAAAACCGGCTTTCACGGCAAGTAGAACCATGCCGAGACAGAGTCCGAGTGACACGACTAATAACGTTTCCCCGTTGAGCCATTGTTTCGTTTTTTTCAGGAAGGTCGGGATAAGGAATATCCCGGTAATAGACCAGAAAACGAGGAAGGCGATGAGTTTAAGGATACTGTCGACCATTTCCATACCTTCAAAATGTTTGCTGACGGCCAGCGTGGAAAGTAATACCATGAGGACTACGGCGAAGAGATCTTCCACGACAAGAATTCCGAAGACGACTCCCGCGAAACGCTGATTACGGAGACCCATGTCGTCAAACGCTTTGAAAATGATGGTGGTGGATGACATCGAGAGCATTCCCCCGAGGAAGAGGCTATTCATGTGGCCCCATCCGAGTGACAGCCCGGTGATGTAACCCAGCATCATCATGGCGCCCACGATGGTGAGGGCGCTGATCATGGCGGTTCCCCCGATGTTCATGAGTTTCTTGAAACTAAAGTCAAGTCCCAAGGCAAACAGGAGGAAAATGACCCCGATGTCAGCCCAGATATGAATATTCTCGGCATCCATGATCATGGGACCGCCAAACGTGTAGGGGCCTGCGATAATACCTGCCATGATATAGCCCAGCACGACAGGTTGTTTTAGCCATTTAAAGAGGATGGTTATCAATCCGGCGGAAAATAAGATAATCGCCAAATCCGATATTAGGACAGGAATGTCTGACATGATGTTTATTTTTGCGGGAGCAAAGTTAATGATTTTTGATTTGGATGAATAAATATCAATTATCTTTGTGTGGATATGAGAAAAAAAATCAACATTCAAAAAGAGTCCGTGTTGGGGGCCGTACTCACGACGATTGTCGCGGGGATGTTGCTTTCCGTGGTACAGGTTGTCGTGAAACCACCGTTGTTGTTGGGGGAGAGATTGTTGCCGGGAGGGGGATGGGTTCAACTTGTGTTGGCTGCTCTTTTTGGGGGATGGTTATATTTGCAGATGTTCGACCGGAAACGACGGGGTGTGTGGCGGAGACGTATTTGGCTACTCTTCTCGATCGTGTTCTTTAGCCAGTTATTTTTAGGGATTTTCGTGGATAGTGTGTTTCTGATGTCGGGAAAACTTCATTTTCCCATCCCCGGACTGATCCCGGCAGGGGTATTTTACCGGGGAGAGGTGTCATTCATGCCGTTCCTATTTCTAGTGACGATTCTATTGTCCGGGGGAGCGTGGTGCAGCCAGCTCTGTTATTTCGGGGCGTGGGATAGTCTGGCAGCGGGAAAAGATGGAAAATGGGAGGTTCCTTCTTCTAAAATGAGGTCCCGAACGCGTTGGACGGTATTGTTTGTATTTATAGGTGTTGCTTCCGCGTTGAGAGGTTTCGGGGTTCCGGTGATTTATTCCACGGGGATTGCTGTTTTTGCCGGGTGCGTGGGGATCATGATTATTTGGTTCGTGTCTAAAAGGCGTCATGTTGCCATGCATTGCTCTTCCTATTGTCCGGCGGGGACGTTGGTCATGTACTTGAAATACGTGTCTCCATGGCGATTGCATCTGAACGATCGTTGCCGGCATTGCATGGCTTGTATGCGGGTGTGTCGGTATGGGGCTCTGTCGAAAGCAGACGTGCTGAAAGGGCGTCCGGCAATCAACTGTACCTTGTGTGGGGATTGCCTTGCGGGGTGCCGTCACGATGCCTTAGAGTATCATTTCTGGGGAATTTCTCCTATATTGGCGGAACGTCTTTGGTTAGGGACTACACTGGTACTTTTCACGTGTTTCCTTTCTATTGCCCGGGTTTAAATATGTGGAAAAAAAGATTGTATATTTTGTTTTTTTTAACGTACATATCCGCGTAGGGATACTACATTTGTGTGCTAATCAATAAAAAATATGAAAATAGACCGATTTCTTCAATTATTTGTGGTAAAGGAAAAAAAGTTTTACCCTTTGTATATCGAGCAAGCCGCTAATATAGAGGCTGCAGCCAAACTTTTGGTGGAGTTATTACAAGAGCAAGACCCTGAAAAACAGAAAGCGCTGTACAAGGACATCAAGGAGTACGAGCATAGTGGAGATATGATCACCGCTAAGTTGTACGAGGAATTGAACAAGACGTTTGTTACCCCTTTCGATCGCGAGGACATCAATCTGTTGAGTGGACGTATGGATACGTTCCTCGATTTTATTCACGATGCAGCGAAACGAATGTTGATGTACCGTCCGAAGAGTGTGAACCAGTTGTTGATTGCAATGGGACAATGTATAGTGGAAGATGCTCGTATCTTGAAGGATATTATGAATGGATTGGAGTATATCCAGAAAAAACCGCAGGAGATTAACGAGAAATGTGTTCGAATCAAACAGATCGAGCATGACGTGGATGATTTGTATGAACAATTTATGAGTGATGTTTTCGCGAACGAGAAGGACGCTATCGAACTCGTGAAACTGAAGAATATCGGTCAGGTGTTGGAAGACGCTACCGACCGGGCAAAGGACGTGGGTGATATAGTGAGAGGTATTATTATTAAATTTGCCTGATCGCTATGTTGACAATCGTTCTTTTAGCTATTGTGATCGCTCTTCTTTTCGACTTTTTGAACGGAATGAATGATGCGGCCAATTCGATCGCTACGATCGTGGCGACACGTGTATTTTCTCCCACGATGGCTGTTTGCTGGGCAGCATTCTGGAACTTTGCCGCTATCTTTATTTTTGGGGTGAGCGTGGCTCACACGATGGGCGAAGGAATCGTGGATCCCTCGAAAATCAATGAATATCTTATTCTGGCAGCTTTAATCGGTTCGGTGATCTGGGTTTGGTTGTGTACTCATTTCGGTATGCCGATCAGTGTGTCTCACGCTTTGATCGGGGGATTGATCGGTCCGGTATGGTTCACGTTCGGGGGTGATGCTCTGGTTGCTTCCGGGATATTCAAGATTGCCATCTTTATCGTGCTGTCCCCTTTGATCGGTATGATACTGGGATTCTTCATGATGTGTCTCACGATGCTCGTGTTTCATAAAAAACACCCGATGAAAGTGGAAGGGCTGTTTAAGGGATTGCAGTTGTTTTCTTCCGCTATATTCAGTTTGGGCCATGGTGCTAACGACGCGCAGAAAACGATGGGTATCATTGCCATTCTGTTATATAGTGTTGCTGGAAGTAATACTTTCGTGAGTGATTACTTGTACGAGAATACAGGAGAGTTTCATGTTCCCGCTTGGTTGATTGTTACTTGTTATTCGGTGATCGCTTTAGGTACGATTATCGGGGGAAAGAAGGTGATCAAGACTTTGGGTGACGGGTTGGCCCGGTTGAAACCGGTGCAGGGATTCTGCGCCGAGACGTCCGGAGCCTTGACATTGATGGGAACGGCCGTGCTGGGAATACCCGTGAGTACGACTCACACGATTACCGGCTCTATTATCGGGGTTGGAATCACGAAAGGGGTTGCTTCTGTTCGGTGGGCTACGGCCACGAATATCGTGGCTGCTTGGATTCTTACGATTCCGGCAACCATCGTGATGTCCGGTCTTGTTTACTGGGTGATGGGGTTGTTCCTGACCTTGCCGGAATAAGTATATAAAGTTTGTAAAGTCTATAAAGTTCATAAGGTTCTACTTTATGAACTTTTTTATGCATAATATCATAACTTTTTGGGGCTCTATCAAGTTTAAATAGATAGATTAACCTAAATTTTATAAGTTATGATGTTTATATGGTATATTTTGATTGGTATTCTTGCCGGGTATCTGGCAGGAAAAATTGTCCGGGGAGGTGGAATGGGTTTGTTGGTGAACCTGATTGTGGGAATCATTGGTGGCGTGTTGGGAGGCTGGCTTTTCGGCATCATGGGAATATGGACGACGGGTGTTATCGGGAGTTTGATCACGGCGACCGTGGGGGCGATTGTTTTGTTGGCGATTGTTTCGCTGTTCAGTAAAAGAAATTCGTAGATAATGAAAGAGAAGGTCCGAGGTATTTATATACTTTTATGCTTTTGCGTGTTTACGCCCTTGGTGTTGCAAGCCCAGACAGACGAGGAAAAGAAGATATTGCAAGAACGGGAGGAGATGAGCAAGCAGAAAAAAGGCGGTTCCGTGGTGGTTGATGAGAGGACTGCATTGGAGTTGTTTGATAACACACCGAGTTTTGGTATTTTCCGGGATAATTATTTCGTTACGGGGGTGCCTACGAACCGGAAGATTGACAAGCACAGTGCGGATGCCAAGTTTCAGATCAGTATCCGGCAACGCCTGACGAAAAGTATTTTACCTTTCAAGACCTTCTTGTATTTAACTTACACGCAGCGTTCGTTTTGGGATATTTACGGGAAGTCCAGTCCATTTCTGGATAATAATTTTAATCCGGGTCTTAGTTTGAGCAAAGCGTTGATCTATCGTAATCAATTGATGGGAATAGCGGTTCTTTCTTTTGAACACGAGTCGAACGGCCGGGATTCGTTGGCCTCTCGCAGTTGGAATTACATTTCTCTTTCGGGTTCGTGGTTTATTGATTACCGCTTTTCTGCCCAGATGAAATTATGGGCTGGATGGGTCGATAAAGAAGGAAATCCCGATTTGTTGAAGTATAAAGGCTATGGATTCATGGCGTTTAACTACCAGAGTGCCGACGAGCGCCTATGGTGTTCGGCCCTGATTAATCCCCGCCGGAAGTTTATTAACATGAACACGACGTTGGAGATCAATTTCAAGCCTTCACCGAAAGCTAACGAGTATTTCTTTTTACAATACTATAACGGGTATGCGGAGAATCTTCTGGAATACGATCGTTACGTGTCAATAGTGCGAGTGGGTATTTGTATCAAGCCGGTTTTGAGAAATTACTACTAAGTTCATAAAGTCCTTACTGATTTTAGATTTCCACTCACAAGCCCACGCTTTTCCAACTTTTTCTTCCCGTTTTCGTATATTCTATTAACAATTAAATAATAAAGCGTTATGTACAAGTTAATATTGGTACGGCATGGAGAAAGTGTCTGGAACAAGGAAAACAGGTTTACCGGGTGGACGGATGTCGACTTGAGTGAACGGGGCGAAGAGGAAGCACGCCGGGCGGGAGAACTGATTAAGAAACATGATCTTTTCTTTGATGTAGCTTATTCTTCCGTGTTGAAACGTGCGATTCGTACGCAGCATATTTTGGCAGAAGTTGTCGATCGGGTGTGGGTACCCGAAGTTCATCACTGGCGTTTGAACGAGCGACATTACGGGGCATTACAGGGATTAAATAAAGCGGATACGGCAAAGAAATACGGGGAGGAACAAGTGCATATATGGCGAAGGAGTTTTGATGTGACACCGCCATTGTTGGAGCCGGATGATTCTCGTTGCGCCGTTTTCGAGGATAAGTACAGGGATGTTGATCCGGCCGTTCTTCCTTTGGGGGAATCATTGGCATTGACGATCACGCGGGTCCTCCCGTTCTGGCAGGATTATATCGCACCTTCGTTGCTTTCTGGGAAGACGGTTCTGGTAACGGCCCACGGGAATAGCCTGCGGGCGTTGATCAAATATCTGGATGATATTAGCGACGAGGAGATCGTCAAGTTGGAAATACCGACGGGTATACCCCAATTGTATGAGCTGGATGAGCAATTGCATCCATTGTCTCGTAAATATCTGGAATAGATTTCCACGTGTGAAGTGAACCCTAAAAGTAATACCCGGCTTTTGGGGTTCACTTCTTTTTTGTAAGTTTGAGGCAAATTGTAAAATGAATCGTATGAAAATTATAACTTATAACGTGAATGGGTTACGGGCCGCTTTGTCCAAAGGTTTTACACAATGGCTGGAGGAAGAACAGCCGGATGTCGTGTGTTTACAGGAAACGAAGGCCCAGCCGGATCAGATACCTACACTGGAATTCGAGGCGTTAGGTTACAAGTCGTACTTTTTTTCAGCCAAGAAAAAGGGGTATAGTGGGGTTGCCATCCTGACCCGGGTGGCACCCGACCACGTGGAGTACGGGATGGGTATTCCGGCTTATGATGACGAGGGGCGTTTTATCCGTGCCGATTACGGTGATCTTTCTGTCGTGAGCGTGTACCATCCGTCCGGGACTACCGGCGACGAACGGCAGGCATTTAAGATGAAATGGTTAGAGGATTTTCAGCATTATATCGGGGAGCTGAAAAAGGTACGGCCGAATCTGATCTTGTGCGGGGACTACAATATATGTCACCGGCCGATAGATATTCACGATCCGGTGCGGAATGCCACGAATAGCGGGTTCTTACCGGAAGAACGGGAATGGATCGGGGGATTTATTGATACCGGTTTTATCGACACGTTCCGTTACTTCCACCCCGAAGAGGCCGGGAAGTATTCTTGGTGGAGTTACCGGTTTAACGCCCGGGCAAATAACAAGGGATGGCGAATTGATTACTGCATGGCGAGCGAAAGTCTTAAATCCCGGCTGAAAGATGCTTATATTTTGCCGGAAGTGCATCACTCGGATCATTGTCCTTGCGTGCTGGTGATAGGGGAGGTTAAAAGTTAAAAGCTAAAAACTAAAAGCTAAAAGTTTAGAGTTTGGAATGAATGAAAAAAGGGCTGATCACTGATCAGCCCTTGTAAATGAATACCCTTGGTTAAGAAGGTGTATGTGAGGATCGGCGTTTGTTACAACCGAAGGGTATTCAAGGATAGCCCTTTAATTTTTTTAGAAGAATGCCCCCGGTTAGAAGGTGTATGTGAGGATCGGCGTTTGTTACAACCGGGGACATTCAAGGATAGCCTTTTAATTTTTTAGAAGAATGCCCCCGGTAAGAGGTGTATGTGGGGATCGGCGTTTGTTATACCGGGGGGCATTCAGGAATTATTTTTAGTCTGGTTTAGTCATAGTTTTAATTTCTTTATTTAATCACCTTGTACGTGATCTTGTAATCCACTCGTCTCAATTCCGGGAAGAAATGTTTCATCATGTACCTGTATGGTTTCCCGTTGTTCAAATCCATGAGGCGCTTCTCTCTTCCCTCGAACACGCTGTAGTTTTCCATAATCGAGAGTACTTGCTCTTCATTTGGCATCCCGTACAGGAGAATCAATCTCTTTAATCCGATCCAGTCTTCCCCTCGCCAATCCACGTGGTAAAGGTTTTCCGGGAATGAATACCTGCGGAGCAAGTAATTCCTCAGCGCTCTCGTGCGATCTCTGGATAACACCTCGTTCTGCGCGTATGATCCCTCTGGTGACGCGTAGCCGGTGAGGTAAATTCCCGTGATCTCGTAGTCGGGATTGCTCGTGATAGAATCTAGCGTTACCCTGATTTTGTCCAGCTCCTTCTGATTTCTTCTGAAATCGGGGAGAATGTAAGTTTGGTTTAGCGGGAAGTCCAGGTATGCTGAACCTTCCTTGTAATATATGTTTTTCTCATCTTCTTCCTTTTCGATAGAAACTATCTTCACGGTTGTTTCCTCTTGGTTTTCCAGCTTGATAGTCTGCGCTAGCATCTTGATGGAAATTAGTCGTTTTTCCCCACCACATTCACAGAAGTTCTCCCGTAAATTCAGTTTAGCGTCCTTCATCCACGTCTCATAAGGAACAACCACGTTATAGGCAATTCTCTCCCGGCTCCATTGATTAACGATAACCGTCGTGTAAATCGGGAAAGGGGGTTGTCCGTGATTGAAAGCCAGCGCCCGTTGATAGGCTTTTTCCCGTCTTTTCCCGTTAATCACGATGGACGGGAGTTCCTCGGATGCTTTTTCAGTTTCAACCACCGGGGTCAGGATGAAAGATTGGTTTTTATGCACGGGTAAACCGTTCAAATTCACGTTCATCTCGATATAAACGCTGTCTCCCCGTTGCTCGAAACGGTTTTGTATAATTTTCACCTCTCCCAAATATACTTCCTGAGCCTTGAGTTCCGTGAAGAACAACCCGACAGTCAACAAGAATATAGTATATATAAACGCTCTTTTCATCACCTTACTTATTTTATAATATATATAAAATTGATCCCTACTTTCGTGGGGCCGATATAATCTTTCGTACCCTTTTTAATATATGGTCCACAGGTTTGGTATTCATACTTGTCGTATTCGATACGTGCATAGCCTACCCCGATCGTGGCTTCTAAGTTCCATCGTTTCCCGAGAATCCATTGGTGGCCGTACGCGATTCCGGCCCCGTAGAGAGTCCCTTCGTAACGGTATTTTCTCAGTCCCAGCATCTTGATTCCGCCCATGTTGAACTCGCCGTAAAAAGCGTGTAGTCCCCAAAAATGGCCGTTGAAGCGTTCGCAGGTCCAGTAGCGAAACTCCGGTTGTATCAGCCAATGCTTTACTTTTTTATTATCTCCAAAACTCCAAGGATTGTAAGTCCCTAGTAAATCCACCGTCGTTTTTCGCCCCAGCCCGATTTCTGCCCCGACGTTAATGGTCGTCGTCAACCAGTAAATGGCATTTGTTTTCACTCCGACTAGAGGAGCGTCGTAAAACTTTTTTTCTTGTCCGTGAGATCTGCCTATCACCATAAATAGAATCAGACCTGCTACGATTATTACTTTCCTCATCATATCCCTGCTTACTTTGTTTTTTGTTATTACAAAAGTATCTGATGAAACGTTTGGATTGGTGACCATAAAGGTGTATTTTAGAAGTAAATCTTTTCTAATGAAGGAATTACATTTTTATTTTGACTTGTTTTCCGAGATTTTTATTAAATTTGTAAGATATTTATTTCGTATTTCGCAACAGAAATAAATACAGACTCGTATAATAAATCAAATAGTTGTATTAATCAAAACTCAAATCATGACAACTTATAATTACAATAGCGAGTTAATCAAAGCTATGAATGAAAAATTACCGAATGGTACTAATTTGGCGAATACGCTAATAGATATGTTATATTTAGGTAAAGAGGCCGTGTATCGTAGATTACGAGGGGAAGTACCCTTCACGTTGGCAGAGGCTGCCGCGATCTCCCAGAAAATGGGAGTGTCGCTGGATAAGCTGGCCGGGACGAACGTGGATTCGAATGCTATATTTGATCTGAATATTATACGTCAGACCGATCCGTTGGAGACCTATTACTCTATCGTGGATAATTACGTGAAAATTTTCCGGGACTTGAACCATGACCCCGCCTCGGAGCTTTGTACTTCCTCGAATATGATTCCTCAGACTTTTTATTTAAAATATGAACTCTTGTCTAAATTCCGGATGTTTAAATGGATATATCAATTTGAAAAGATTGATATAGAGAAACATTTCGAGGATATAGAGATCGTCGACAAATTGTTGGAAAAGCAGCGGGAGTTCGTGCGGGAATCTCAGGAGTTTCAGCACACGGAGTATATATGGGATAGTAAATTATTCATTTACCTGATCAATGATATCAAGTATTTTGCCAGTGTGCATTTGATCTCTCAGGAATATGTTCAGAAATTGAAAAAGGAATTACTCCAGTTGCTCGATGAGCTGGAAGAGATTGCCACGAGAGGGACGTTCAGGACGGGACAGGAGGTATGTATATATATATCTAATATAAACTTCGAGGCTACCTATAGTTATATAGCGTCTCCTGCCTACCATATCAGTTTGGTTCGGGTTTTCGCGATCAACTCTTTCGCGACGCGTGACGAGCAAGTTTTTAACAGTGTGAAAGAATGGATTCATTCGTTGAAGAAATTTTCTACCTTGATATCCCAAAGTGGGGAAATGCAACGTATCAAATTCTTTAAAATGCAGCGGGAAATCGTCGAGGGATTGTGTGTTTAGGCTGGTTCAATTTTTGAAAGTGTATTTTTGTCTCCGTTTCGATTAGTGAAATGATGATCGGGGATTAGAATTGTTTATTGCACAAAATAAATTAAAATGTAAAACATAGTACGATATTAGAAAATTAGTATATCGTTGATACCCTGAATGTAGCACAGAATTGTGAAGAATATACTTCATATTTGTACTGTTGAGTGAGCGAGATGCCACTTGTATGGTATGAATTTTAAACGTGCGAATCAATGGGACAAAAATACAATTATAATTCGAACCGCGTCGGGTGAGTAATCACCGGACGCGGTTTCGTGATATGTGGCAATAAACTCTATTTATTAATTAAAAACCATTTACAATGAACAAACGAGAATTAATTGAAAAAGTGGCCGAGAAAAACGGAACCAGTAAAGTAGAAGCAGCTAAGGCTGTAAACGCTGTAATCGGAACCATGGCTGAGACGTTAAAAAAAGGTGAAAAAATATCCTTGTTAGAATTAGGATCTTTCGCTATCAGAGAACGTAAAGAACGTAACGGTTATAACCCGAATAGCAAGGAAAACATGGTGATTCCGGCTAAGAAAGTAGTTAAATTTTCTATAGGTAAATACTTTTTTGATTAAGGAATAATACCCCTATGAAGAATGCCGTGGTAAATGAATTAATCAGCACGATGCGCGAGGTTACCCCTAAAGAGGGTAATCTTGCTAATGTCCTCATGGATATATTGTGCATGAGTAAGGAGGCGATTTACCGGAGATTAAGGGGGGAGGTTGCTTTTACGTTCAGTGAAGTTGCGATCATCGCCGGTCAATTGGGCATATCGTTAGATAAGATTATCGGTAACAGTATGTCCAGTGGGGCGATGTTCGATCTGAACGTGCTTAATCTGGCGGATCCCATGGATACCTATTACGAGATTCTGGTGCGTTACCAGAGGCTTTTTCGTTATGTGAAGACGGATCCGACGACGGAGGTAGTGACCGCGTCGAACACGATTCCTTATACATTTTACGCCCCTTACGAACATTTGTCAAAGTTCCGGATTGGCAGATGGTTATATCAGAACGAACGCTTGAGAACTCCCGCATCCTTGTCCGATATCGTTCTTCCGGAAAAATTGTTGAAAGTTCAGAAAGAATTGCTTGAGGATGTAAGGCTTGTCAGGAAGACTTGCTTTATTCTGGATGAGAATCTTTTCAGTTCATTCGTGAAAGAGATTAAGTATTTCTCGGAATTGGGACTGGTTTCGACAACAGACGTGGAGGACATGAAGAAGGAGTTACACCAGCTTTTACGCGAGTTGGAAGTATTGTCTGAAAAAGGGTCATTCCACAATGGAAACGGCTTGTCGGTTTATCTTTCTAACGTGAATTTTGAAGCGACATACAGTTACGTGGAAAAGGCCGGATTCCAGATATGTTTTTTGCGGGTTTACTCGATCAACTCGATGGATTCGCGAGACAGTAAAATATGTGATTACCAGAAGAAATGGATTCATTCGTTGAAGAGACATTCTACGCTGATTTCGCAAAGTGGCGAGATCCAACGGATGATGTTTTTTAATGAGCAAAAGAAAATAGTAGACGCGTTATAGTGTGAACGTGTAAATTTTAGGATGGAATCCGGGGTGACTCCCGGGTTCTTTTTTTGTTCCTCGTTTTTCGGATAAAAATGTATCTTTGTGTAGGAAAATGAAAGATTAAATTATGAGTAAGAGTAGGATCGTTCGGGTTTGGATTGCTGTCGCGTGTTTATCGCTAGTAATCTCCGCTTGTTCTTCTTCCCCTAAAAAACAGGGAAAAGAGGAACCTAAAAATACAGAAATCAAATCATTTCAGGCACCGGAAATTCCACCTGTTTACACCGACCAGCGGGAGCGGGCGAAATACTTGGTGACTCATTACTGGGATAAGTTTAATTTTGCCGATACTTCCTTGATCCGGATGCCAGAGATCACGGAACAGGCTTTCGTGGACTTCTTGCAGGTGTTGCCTTATGTCTCGTATACCGATGCCGAGAAAGAGATTTCCGGGATGTTGGATAAGGCATTTTCGGCTGATACGCTGATGTTTGCTTATTTTACGGTGTTGTATGATAAATATCTTTATAACCCGAATTCCCCGATGTTGAACGAGGAATTTTATATTCCCGTGCTGAAATATATTGTGAATTCCGAACGGGTGGGAGAGATAGATAAAATGCGTCCCGCTTTTCGGCTGGAGATGGCGCTAAAGAATCGGGTGGGGAATCCGGCAACCGATTTCACCTATACATTACCTTCCGGGAAGAAAGGGAAGTTGTCGGGCATAAACGCGGATTACACGATTCTCTTCTTCAATAATCCCGATTGTAATGCCTGCCGGGCCATTAAGGCCGAGGTGGAGGCATCCGGGGTGGTGAAGAACTTGTTGAATGTCAAAGTACAGGGAAACCGGAAGAAACTGGTATTCTTATCTGTTTTCCCTGATCCCGAGCTGGAAGTATGGCGGCGAATGTTGCCGGAACAACCGAAAGAATGGATGTGTACTTATGATGACGGTCAAGTGATCACGAAGGAACGTCTCTATGATTTGCGGGCAATCCCGACATTCTATTTGCTGGATCGAGAGAAACGGGTTTTGTTGAAGGATGCTCCCTTCCGGGTAATCGAGGCCTATTTGGGGGAGAGGTTGTAAAGTTCGTAAGGTTTATAAAGTTTATAAAGTGTCGGGTGTCCTTCGGACAAGTTTAATGGCAGCTTAAGCTGCCATAGACAAAGCGCCTGCAGGGTCCATAGACCTTATAGACTTTATGAACCTTATAAACCTTATAAACTTTTTATTCCTTCAGCGCTGCAATCACTTCCGGCATCATGGTCCAGATCGTGTTTTCCGTTTGAGCGGTGTAGAAATTGCCGTCGATCTCGGATTTCTCGTCGGTGGCTTTTGCATGTTGGATAGCCGGTTTGGCGAGGGGGTGAACGGCTACTTTCTTTCCGGTGGCGATGCCCACGGAGTCGAACATCATGGCGGCGGCGCAGTGGCCGATCATAATTTTATCCTTATCCCCGAAAGCTTTGATCACGGCCAACATATCTTGGTTGTAAGGCTTTCCGGCGTTTTCCCCGAATTTAGGTACAGCGTCACCACAGCCGAATACAAGAGCGTCGAACTCGTCCTCGTGTCCTTTCAAGTGAGCAATCACGTCATCTGCCACGAGGGCAATGCCGGAATTCGTCTTGATTTCTTTCGTTTCTGCCACTGCAAATACTTTATAGGAAATGCCATTTTCGAAAAATGTTTCCAGATACTGGAACAAACCGAACCCGTTTACCGGGTTAACTGCCAATACGGCTACTTTTTTTGCCATGGGTAAATTTTTTTAGTTAAACAATAGTTCTTTAAAGTAAGTTTATTACTTTTGTTTAGCAAATATAAGCTATTTGATTTGCATAAACAAGAACGAACTTATAGATAAGATAGTTACACGGAGATAACTATTGTTGATACTAAACCATATATAGGGAAGAAAAAAATGGAAAATTTTTACACGAACGATAATTGTCCCATTCGTGATGTTTTGAGTCGCTTGGGTGACAAATGGTCAATGCTCGTCCTCGTGACGTTGAATGCGAACGGAACCATGCGATTCTGTGATGTTCATAAAGCGATTGCCGACATTTCCCAGCGTATGCTGACGGTCACCCTGCGGACGTTGGAGGCCGACGGGCTAATTTCGCGGAAGGTATATGCCGAGGTACCGCCGCGGGTGGAATATCGGCTCACGGAGCTGGGTGAAAGCTTGATGCCGCGGGTGCAGATGCTGGTGGATTGGGCATTGGAACACATGGGTGAAATCATGAAACATCGGGAAGTGATGGTAAAATAATCAACTATGGAGTGTCAGCTCGAATGAACGCGCATGGGATGATCTTGGGATCATGTTCATGTGCGTTCTGTTTTTTGCAATTTAGTTGCACGAAATGAATCGTAATTTTACGGAAAATTAAAACAGTAGAATGATGAAAAAATATAGTGCAGAATTGATTTCTTTCGGGTTGCTGGTTTGCGGAATCGGTTTATCTTGGGGGAATGTCGCTTGGTTTCAGACGGAAATCGTGCGATTTGTATGGTATTTGGTCGCTTTTATTCCGGTAGGGTTTCCCGTGTTGAAAGAGGCCGTGGAGTGCTTGCGGGAAAAGGAGTACTTTAACGAATTCATGTTGATGTCACTGGCAGCCATCGGGGCCTTTTATATCGGGGAGTACCCGGAAGGCGTGGCCGTGATGTTATTTTATTCCATCGGTGAGAAATTCCAAGATAGTGCGGTGAGCCGGGTCCGGTCGAATATCCGGGCTTTACTTGATGTACGTCCGGAGCAGGCGACGGTTATTCGTGACGGGCAAGAAAAGATCGAGAAACCGGAACAAGTTCGTGTCGGGGAGATCATCGAGATCAAGGTAGGGGAACGGGTACCCTTGGACGGGATCATGCTGGGTGACGTGGCGGCTTTTAACACGGCGGCTTTGACCGGGGAGAGCGTGCCTCGGAACATCCGCACGGGAGAGGATGTGCTGGCGGGAATGATCGTGACCGACCGGGTTGTGCGGGTGAAGGTGACGAAGCCCTATGATCAGAGTGCTCTGGCCCGGATTCTGGAAATGGTACAGAACGCCTCCGAGCGTAAAGCTCCCGCGGAACTTTTTATCCGGAAGTTTGCCCGGATCTACACGCCCGTGGTCACGGGGTTGGCCGTGTTGATCGTGCTGGTTCCTTGGATCGTGTCGTGGGTACAACCGGACTTCTCTTTCGTGCTGAATGATTGGTTGTACCGGGCGCTCGTGTTTCTGGTAATATCCTGCCCGTGCGCGCTGGTGGTCAGTATCCCGCTGGGGTATTTCGGGGGAATCGGGGCGGCATCCCGGCAGGGAATTCTCTTTAAAGGGGGAAACTACTTGGATGCAATCACGAAGATTAACACGGTTGTATTCGATAAGACCGGGACGTTGACGAAGGGAGTGTTCGAGGTGCAGCAAGTACACGTCCGGGAGGGTTTTACCGAAGAGGAGGTTGTGCGAACAATTGCCTCTGTCGAGAGCCGGAGCAATCACCCGATAGCCAAGGCGGTCGAGCAGTATGCTAAATCCCGGCAAATCTCCATCCGGCGTGACGTGGAGGTCTCCGAGCTGGCAGGCTACGGATTGAAGACACTCGTTGATGGGCAGGAGGTACTGGTGGGAAATACTCGTTTGTTGGAGAAGTACGGGATCTCGTTCCCGTCCGAGCTGACCGGGGTTCCCGAAACGCTTGTCGTGTGTGCGGTAAATGGCGAGTACGTCGGTCACTTGTTGCTGGCGGACACCGTGAAAGAAGATGCTAAAGAAGCCGTTGCAGCATTAAAAAAATTAAATATTGATAATATTCAGATATTATCGGGAGATAAACAAACAATTGTTTCTAAATTAGCAGGGTATTTGGGCGTGGACGAGGCCTACGGGGATTTGTTGCCCGAGGACAAAGTGGCGCACGTGGAGGCATTGAAGAGCGATCCGGGAAGGCGTGTTGCTTTCGTGGGTGACGGGATTAATGATGCCCCGGTGCTTGCCCTGAGCGACGTGGGAGTTGCCATGGGGGGCTTGGGAAGTGACGCTGCGATTGAGATTGCGGATGTGGTTCTCCAGACGGATCAGCCCGGTCGGTTGGCCATGGCGATCCGGATCGGGAAAGAGACCCGCCGGATCATCTGGCAGAACATCACGCTGGCTTTCGGGGTGAAACTGATCGTGTTAGTACTGGGTGCCGGGGGACTCGCCACCATGTGGGAGGCCGTGTTTGCCGATGTAGGGGTAGCCTTGTTGGCAATTTTGAACGCGATAAGAATACAGAAACGAGCAAGATAGAGTGTTATGGACGAGAAGGTATATTTGGAAAAACTGGAAAAGCGGGAGATCAAGCCGACGGCCATGCGGCTGTTGATTCTGAAGGCGATGACTCGTTTTACCCGGGCGTTTAGCCTACTGGATCTAGAGACGGAATTGGATACCGTGGATAAATCGACGATATTCCGGACGATTAATCTGTTTTTGGATCATCACTTGATTCACGTGATTGATGACGGTTCCGGTTCGTTGAAATATTCGGTATGCAGTAATGAATGTACCTGTTCTATCGATGATCTTCACGCTCATTTCTATTGCCGGAATTGCCACAAGACTTTTTGTTTAAGAAAAATTCACGTGCCCACGGTGGCCTTGCCCGGCGATTTTACGTTAGAAAGTATAAACTACGTGTTGAAGGGGTTATGTGCCGAGTGTTCTTCACGGGTGGAATCGTAATTAAAAACAAGAAGGATATGAAAACAAGTAAATTCAAAACCACCGCTAAATGTGGCGGATGCGTTGCCAAGATCGGTGAAACGCTGGATAAAGTAGTCGCTCGTGACCAATGGAATATCGATCTCTCCACTCCCGACCGGGTGTTGACGATTACTTCCGATTTGTCAGATGACCGGGTAATCGAGCTGGTGAAAGAGGCCGGGTTTAAGGCTGAGAAATTGGGATAAGATTTTGTGCTGAAAAATTACTCCGCCATTTTTATTAACAAATAAGGAGGGCGGGGTTTTCAAATACACTTATTCCACCTTCACGCTTTGTCCCAAAGCGGTGATGATTTCTCCTTTGGTGATTTTAGCCCGTTTGCGGAATTCGGGTTCTCCATTGCGGGTAACTTCTCCATTTTCCACGAGAATCTTGGCCATGGCACCGCTGTCAGCGATGCGGGTGGCCTTTAGCAGCTTGATTAATTCAATGTATTCGGTGTCTATTTCAAACGTGATCATGGTGTCTGTATTTTGGACGCAAAGGTAACCAATTTTTGTTGCATACCGTAAAGTAGAAACAACTTAAGAAGTTGAATGTTATTTTTGCGCCTTAAAATTTAGAAAATAATGATTAGATTGTTTTAATGATTTGATCGTTAAGTAATAATGTAAAAAAGATTCTATGAAGAGATTAGTCATTGTAGTATTGGCTTCTATTTTGAGCATGACGGTTTTTGCCGAAGGATACCAAGTCAATTTGTTAAGCACGAAACAGACCGGAATGGGACACGTGGGGACCGGGATGAAATTGGGTGCGGAGAGTATGCATTTTAACCCGGCAGGACTGGTGTTTTTGCGTACCAATATGGATTTTTCACTAGGTATATCAGCTATCATGGCCAAGGCTAAATATAGTTACGACGGGTATTCGGCCAAGACGGATAACCCGGTAGGAACGCCGTTATACGCTTACGCCGGGTTCAAGATTTACGATAATTTGGCTGCCGGAATCAGCTTGACCACTCCTTACGGGAACTCCTTGAAGTGGCCGAAGAACTGGGCCGGGGCAGGGTTGATTCAGGATATTAGCCTGAAATCATACGTGATTCAACCAACGCTTTCTTACAAGATCACGGATCGTTTGAGTATCGGTGTCGGTTTGCAACTGGCTTGGGGAAACGTGAATCTTTCTAGGGCATTAATGGGGGCGAGCGATTTGCAGGGAATAGGAACGAAATTCGAGAGTTTACTGCCAATGTTGGCAGGTGTTCCTTCGAGTATAATCCCGGATGAGGATAAAAAAGCTATGCAGGAAATGGTTGCATTGATGAAAGGGACGGAGGTTCCACCGGCTTATGCTCGTTTGGAAGGAAATGCGCACATGAGAGTGGGTTTTAACGTGGGAATCATGTACGATATTTGTGACAAAGTGACCGTTGGTTTGTCTTATCGTTCCAAGATCAAGATGCGGGTGAAAGAAGGTGAGGCTTCGTTGACTTACGCTAATCGTCGTATTGAAGACTTGTTCGCTAACATGGAGGCATTACTTGCAAAATACGGGCCGGTGGTAGGACAAATGGGAATAACGATCCCGAATATCTCTATCCCGAAGTATGATCAAGGAACATTCCATGCAGAATTGCCTTTACCTTCTAACACGACGTTGGGCGTGAGCTATCGTCCCACGGATCGTTGGGAGTTGGCGTTGGATTTGCAATACGTGGGATGGAATGCTTACGATTCTTTGAACGTGTATTTTAACGAGGCGGAATTGGGAATCGCACCGATTAAAGCGGAGAAAGATTATAAGAATTCAATGACTTACCGTATCGGGGCAAGCTACAAGACAACCGATCGTTTGGTGTTACGTGCCGGAGTATATTATGACCAAAGCCCGATTCGTAAGAAGTTGTATAACCCGGAAACTCCGGGAATGGACAAATTAGGGCTTTCTGCCGGATTGACTTTTGAGCCTTACAAGGGATTGCAATTTGACGTGGCTTTCCTTTACATTCAAGGGTTCAGCCAACACGGAAAGTACCCGTACAAGAACGTGGTCACGGGAGCGGATGAAATGTTCGAGGGAAAATATAAATCCACGGCATTCTCGCCATCAATAGGTATTTCTTACCGATTTTAATATAAGGGGCTGTTAAAAAGTCAATTTTAAACAACTACCCCCACTAACTCCCCCTTACACAGGGGGAGCTGGAGGGGGTAGTTGGCAAATACAGGCAGGACTTTTTGGACAACCCCTTTGTTTATAAACCTTATCGACTTTATGAACTTTTATTTTTAACCGGGAACGGAACGATTCAATGAAATATCACGTATAACTGAAGATAAAAGTTATTACGTGTATGGAAACAATGAGCAATATTCCTAGTAAAGGAACCAAAAAACGAGTTGTTATTGTGGGTGGTGGCTTTGGAGGGTTGAAATTGGCTCGTCGGTTGAATGACCGGGATTTTCAAGTTATATTATTAGATCGAAATAATTATCACCTTTTCCAGCCTTTGCTGTATCAGGTGGCAACATCGGGAATTGAGCCGAGTGCGATCTCTTTTCCTTTCCGAAAGATTTTCAAGAGACGACATGATTTTCATGTGCGGATATGCACGGCAGAGAGGGTGATCCCGCAGGAGAATCGTTTGGAGACTTCCATCGGGGATGTTTCTTATGATTATTTGGTAATTGCCACAGGGGCAGGAACGAACTATTTCGGGGATCAAACGTTGGCACAACGGACGATGCAGTTGAAGACGACATCGGACGCCTTGTTCAACCGGAACCGGATGATTGAGAGTTTCGAGTGGGCGCTGAACACGTCGAATGCAGAGGAACGGAGACATTGGCTGACGTTCGTGATTGTGGGAGGTGGGGCCACGGGGATCGAGTTGGCAGGTGCTTTGGCAGAAATGAGGAAGTTCGTGTTACCGAAGGATTACCCGGAACTGGATTGGAACGAGATGCGGATTCTCTTGGTAGACGGGGGAGAACGGTTGCTGAACGCTTTTTCACAGAAATCTTCGGAGGACGTTATTCGGAATTTGAAGGATATGAAGGTAGAGGTGCTGTTGAAAAAGTTCGTGAAAGAGTATGACGGAAAAAAATTGACGTTCGTGGATGGTGAACAGGTTGTTACGAACAACGTGTTCTGGGTAGCTGGGGTGAAGGCGAACAGTCTGGAAGGGTTACCTCAAGATATCTACGGTCGGGGAAATCGTCTTCTCGTGGACGAGTTCAACCGGGTACAGGGGATGGCGGATATATTCGCGTTGGGGGATACCGCCTTGATGGTGGCGGAGAACTACCCGAACGGTCACCCGCAAGTTGTGCAGCCTTCCATACAGCAGGCAAGTTTGTTGGCGAAGAATTTACGACACATGATCAAGGGGAAACCCTTGCGTCCTTTTAAATACATGAACAAGGGGTCCATGGCCACGATCGGGAGGAATGATGCCGTGGCAGAGATTTCCGGTATTCGTTTCAGTGGATTTTTTGCATGGTTATTGTGGCTGTTGGTTCACTTGATGAGTATCGTGGGGGTGAAGAACCGGTTGTTTATATTTATCAACTGGATGTGGAGTTACGTGACGTACGATCAGTCATTGCGGTTGTTGATAAAGCCCGAGGTGAAAAAAAGCGACCCGTTTTGAGTCGCTTTCTTAATCATTTATTCTCCCGCGGGAGCGGTTCCCACGGCCACGCTTTTACTGCGTTCAACAGATTGCAGGGCCAAGTAATTGGCTCCGAATTTCTCCAAGTTGTCCAGTTCTGTTTCATACTGATCTTGGTGAACTTCTTCTTCGGCAACAAGCGTTTCGAATAGTTTCTTGGATACGGCATCCGCATTGGCAGCACATTCTTGAGCCCAAGCGTTATAGTCGTTTACACTACCTTCTTCCATGGCCGTGGCCAATTCCAGCATTTCTTTCGGTTCGTGGATTTTCTGAACATCCCCGGAGGTTTTCATTTCCACTTCTCCTTTCAAGAATAAGATACGTTCTGAAAGCTGTTCCACGTGCATCATCTCTTGGATGGCGGTACGTTTGAATAACCCGGACAACAGGTCGTAGCCCATATCGTCACAACGGAAATGAAAATACATGTACTGGTGTACGGCAAGCAATTCGTCAGCAACTGCTTTGTTTAATAATTCAATGCTTTTTTCCTTTCTACTCATAATAGCTAAATGTTAGTAGTTTTACGATTCGCTAAATTAAGAAATAAAAGTGGCATATCCTAAATTTTGTCTTGGAATTAAAAAAGTGTACATTTGTTTAATCATAAATTCAAGATAATGAATGTTTCCCCTAAGGTGTTGCTGGTGACACCACCGTTTACGCAGTTGAATACACCTTACCCGGCGATGATGTATTTGAAAGGTTTTTTGAACACGAAAGGAGTTGATTCCGTGCAGGTTGATTTGAGCTTGGAAGTGATTCTGGAAATATTTTCATCCCGGGGGCTGCATGAGCTTTTTCAACAGGTGGCAGCCCGGGAAATCCGCTTGTCGGACAATGCCCGGCGTATTTTTGCTTTGCAGGAGGAGTACGAGCGCACAATTGATGCGGTCATGGCTTTCCTGCAAGGAAGGAACCGGACGCTGGCTTACTCGATTTGCGAATCCTATTTCCTGCCCCGGGCAAGTCGTTTCGAACAGGAGGAAGATACGGAATGGGCCTTCGGGGTGATGGGGTTGGAGGATAAAGCTCGTTACCTTTCTACCTTGTACTTGGAAGATTTGTCTGATTTCTTGCAAGAGACCGTGGATGAGCATTTCGGGTTTAGTCGCTACGCGGAGCATCTGGGGCGTTCGGCCTCTTCTTTTGATGAGTTGAATGCAGAGCTGGCAAAGCCTTTGACTTTCACGGATCATTACCTGATACGGCTACTTGCGGGCCGGATGAAAGAATATCGTCCGGAGGTGGTGGCTATCACTGTCCCGTTCCCCGGGAATCTTTATAGTGCTTTGCGTTGCGGGGAGTGGATCAAGGTTAATTACCCGGAAGTCACGGTGGTGATGGGTGGGGGATTTGCCAATACGGAATTGCGGTCATTGACAGACGTGCGTTTCTTCCACTTTACCGATTACTTGTTGTTGGATGACGGTGAGTTGCCGTTAGTGCGTTTGCTTGAACACGTGACGGGGCAGATCGGGGATTCCGATTTGGTACGCGCATTTTGCTTACGAGACGGGAAGGTCGAGTTTTTGAATGATGAGTCGGCCGTGATTATTCCGCAGAAGGAAGTCGGCGTACCCGATTATTCCGGATTGTTGTTAGACAGGTATGTTTCGGTGATCGAGATCGTAAACCCGATGCATAAGTTGTGGAGTGACGGACGATGGAATAAACTGACTCTGGCTCACGGGTGTTATTGGGGAAAGTGTAGTTTTTGTGACGGGAGTCTGGACTATATCCGGCGTTATGAACCGAATGAGGTGAAAACGCTTGTTGACCGTATGGAACAAGTGATGGCACAGACGGGGGAAGGTGGTTTCCATTTTGTTGATGAGGCTGCGCCTCCCGCTTTATTGAAAGAGCTGGCTCTGGAAATATTGCGCCGACGACTGACGGTTGTCTGGTGGGGGAATATCCGTTTTGAACGGGCTTATACACGAGACCTGTGCCGTTTACTGAAGGCATCCGGCTGCATTGCCGTGTCGGGCGGGGTAGAGGTGGCGTCTGACCGGGTGTTGGGCTTGATCAATAAAGGGGTCACTCTGGAGCAACTAACCCGTTCGGCCAATCATTTCACGGGGACGGGAATCATGGTTCACGCTTACTTGATGTATGGTTTCCCGACGGAGACAACACAGGAAACTGTTGATTCGCTTGAAGTGGTGCGCCAGTTATTCGAGCTGGGATATATCCATTCCGGTTTTTGGCATCGTTTTGCCATGACGGCACATAGTCCGGTGGGTTTGTGTCCCGAACGATTCGGAACCCGGGTAACTGAACCGCCTTTCGGGGGCTTTGCCCGGAATGATGTGGCGTTCGAGGATTTGCAAGGTGGTGATCATGACGAACTGGGGGATGGATTAAGTCGTTCACTATATAATTATATGCGGGGAGTGGGGTTTGATTTGCCTTTACAAAAGTGGTTTGACTGCAAGATTCCGGCAACCACGATTCCGCCTCGCTTTGTCGCACACATGGCGGAAGAACAGGAACCCGTGGAAAAATTACATTCCCGGCGCCTATACTGGTTAGGAGGTCGGGTGGAGTTGGGGCCGGAGAGCGTGAAAAAAGGAAAATATTCGATCGTTTTATTGCTACATACGAATAGCCGGGAGATGGCGATCAAAATGAGAGGTGACTGGGCTCATTTTATCCACGAGTCGCTGATGCAGGTGGGAGTGGATGCCGTGAATCCTTATCTGCTGGAAGACTTTAGTCGGAATTACGAGATCCTGTTTAACGATGACTTCCTGCCTTTCTGGTATAGCAAAGAGATGCAGGCGATCCGGGATCATGGTTTGTTACTGCTTTAACCACATCCCCATGAATAGGGGTTGGCGGGGGTAAATTTAATCATATATAGGGATTTTCCGGTATTGTCGGGTGCGCTATCTTTGTCATGTACAAAATAAAATAATACATCGAGATGAAGAAAGTTGGAATATTTTATGGCTCCACGACGGGAGCAACCGAAGGAGTAGCTGAAACGATTGCGGCTCGTTTGGGTGTTGCAAGTGAAGATATACATAACGTGGGAACTACAAAAGTGGACGAGGTCGACAAGTACGATGTTTTGTTGCTGGGTAGTTCTACATGGGGAATCGGAGAGTTGCAGGATGATTGGAACGATTTCTTGGATAAGCTGAAAGCGAAGAATTTGTCGGGTAAGACCGTGGCAATCTTCGGATGCGGGGATTCTGCCTCTTTTGGCGGGTCTTTCTGCGATGCTATCGGAATAATTTATAACGAGCTACAAGGAAGTGGGTGTCAATTTGCCGGTTCGGTGGATACCGATGGGTATAGTTACGACTCTTCCGAGGCTTGTGTGGATGGTCTGTTCGTGGGACTTCCCTTGGATGAATCCAATGAATCTGACCAGACTGATAAGAGAATAGATGCTTGGATTAGTGGTTTAAAGCAAGTGATCTGTTGAGTCTAGTTGTTGTTTTTGATTTAAGAAAGCGTGTTAAAAGGCATTTTAACACGCTTTCTGCTTGTAAAGTCTATACTCTCCCTCTCTTTTCCTCCTCGTATAGCAACCGGATGATCCCGTCAGATAATCCGAGTTTTGGGACGATGATTTCATTTATCTTGCATATTTTTCCCACGGTGAGGAATATTTTCATGGCGGGTATGATCACGTCGGCCCGGTAGGTGTTCAGTTTCATGATCCGTTCCCGTTCTTCGAGGTTGAAGGATTTCATGTATTCGTAAAGAATATCCAGTTCCTGATATGTGATTCGTTCCCGTTCCTTTTTATTCAGTAATTTATGAATCTTGTTGATATTTCCGCCCGACCCGATAATGGCATCCGGGGTATATTTTTCCGTGATGTTTTTCAACCATTTTTTGAAGTGTTTCATCTCCTCTTTGTCCACGGCGTCATTTAACATACGCACGGTTCCCAGCGGAAAAGAGCAAGCCTCGACCTTGACGGATTTGCTATAAACAATTACCTCGGTGCTACCGCCACCGACATCCACGTATAAGTAGGTTTTGTCATCATCCACCACCTCGTTCATGCCTCCGGCGAAAATGGTTTCTGCCTCTTTGGTCCCGCTGATGATTTCAATGTTCAGGTCACACTCTTTTTGTATCTGTTCGGCCACGGATTTACCGTTTCGAGCCTCTCGCATGGCACAGGTCGCGTATGCCTTGTAGCTTTCCACGTTGAATGCAGACATGATATACGAGAATCCCTGCATGGTTTCGCATAGGCGTTTTCTTTTCTGTTGCCCTATTTCTCCTGTTGTGAATACGTCTTCTCCTAACCGGATGGGTACTCGCAGAAAGGCTATTTTTTTGAACAGGGTTTCCGTGGGGTATTCTTCCACGTTGGATATGAAAAGTCGGATTGCATTCGTGCCGATATCGATAGCGGCCAGTGTTTTCGTGTTTATGGTCATTTTTGTGTCTCGTTTTGTGATGCGTAAAAATTGTATAGTGCCACTTGTGAGCGAGTTTGCAGGTCTGTTTCATCCGGTGAGGAAGGTGACACCCGCTGATTTATGACCTCTAAATTCAGGTTCCGGGCTTTTACCTTGTCTTTCCACTGGATGGAAAATGTATTTTTTAGCGTGTTCAGTATGGTTTTATCTTGAATCGGGATACCGACTTCCACTCTGCGGCTTAGGTTGCGGGTCATCCAGTCTGCGCTGAGAATAAATGCCTTTTCTTTTCCCCCGTTGTAAAACAAGATCAGGCGGGCGTGTTCAAGGTATTTATCCACGATACTGATAGCCCTGATGTTGTCGCTTAGGCCTTTTACTTCGGGCATCAAGCAACAGGCTCCCCGCACGATTAAGCGTACACGTACCCCGGCTTTACTGGCCTTGTAGAGTAGTCCGATCATCCGTTCGTCCGTGAGGCTGTTACATTTTACGTAAATGTAAGCCTTTTTTCCGTCTTTAGCGTTTTTGATTTCGTTGTCGATCAAGGATTCGAAACGTTCCCGCATGTTGTAGGGGGAGACCAGTAGTAGGTCCGTATCGAGTTGTTTGTAATTATTTTGTAGGAACTCGAAGACACGTTCCGCATCTTCCGCCACGGTCCGGTTGGCGGTGAACAGGCTGAAATCACTGTATATTTTGGCGGTGTCCTCATTGAAATTTCCGGTTCCCACGTGTACATATCCCTTTAATTGAGAGCCTTCCCGACGTTTGACCAAGGCGAGTTTGCAATGGACTTTCAGTCCCGGTATCCCGTAAATTACTTTTACCCCGGCTTGTCTTAATGCCTCGGCATTGTCGATATTTCTGGCTTCGTCGAATCGGGCCAGTAATTCCAGTAACACGACGACCTTTTTCCCGTTCTTGGCGGCATTGATTAGCGTGTTGATGATTTTTGACCTTTCGGCCGTGCGGTATAGCGTGATGTAAATTGAATCCGTGTGCGGGTCCATGGCGGCTTCCCGCATAAAGTCGATGAAATGGTTGAACGTGTGATAGGGATAATTTAACAAAATGTCCTGTTTCCGGATCACGTCGATCACGCTGGAAAAAGGTTTAAAGGCTGGATGGCGTAACGGGGAAACCTCTTCGTATTCTAATTTTGGATTAATTTTAGGAAATTTCATCAGATCTCGCATCAGATGATAGCGCCCGCCGGGAGTAAGATTACCACTTTTACTTAGTCCTAACTTGTCGGTGAGGATGTTGAGCAGATCTCCGGGCATCGCTTCGTCGTAGACGAGACGAACGGGACGACCGTAAAGTCTTTTATTCAATCCCTGCTCCATTTTTTCAACAAGGCTTTTCGATACGTCGTCATCTAGTGTCAGCTCTGCATCCCGCATGAATTTGAAAGTGTAGGCCGAGATCTCGTCATACGAGAACATGAAAAATATATCATCCAGACAAAGACGGATGATGTCATCAATGAAGATGATCCGGGTATTGTCGTTTGGGGAAGGCAGTACGATGAACCGGGGTGAGAGGCTGTTGTGTGGTATTTCGATGATGGCGTATCGGTTGTTCTTGGTAGAATTCTTGTTGACCATTTTAACGGCATGATAGATGCGCTCGTCTTGCAGGTAGGGGAGCCGGACGCTTTTTCTTAACATCAGCGGAACGAGTAACGGACTGATTTTCTCCGAGAAGTATTGTCTGCAGAATTGTTTTTCGTTTTCATCTAGAGCATTTTCATGAACCACGTAAATATGATGGCTGACCATTTCGTCCAGAATTTGCGTGTAGGTGTTCTCGAATTCTTTTTGGGATTCACAGACTTTTTCCGACACTTTGCGTTGTAGTTCCAGCGAGGTTAGGTTTCCGGAGAGTTTTTTATCCTTTTCTTTCTTTTTCTTGTCCAGCCGTTCTAGGTTGGCAACTCTCACCTTGAAAAATTCATCTTGATTGTTGGAATAGATTCCGAGGAAACGGAGGCGTTGTATAAGCGGGACGCTCTTATCCTGGGCTTCCTGCATGACACGTTCGTTAAACGAAAGCCAACTTAATTCTCTATTGTATAACATACTTCATCTGGTATAACATTCTGTTTTTTACGAGTACAAAGTAGGTGCAGAATTGTTACATTCGAATGAAAATAATGTTGCAATAAAGTTACTTTTGCTTGGATGGGGCCGTGTCGGGTGTTTCCGGGTGGATCTCGATGATTTTTCCCTTCTCCCGGATATATTCGTACAAGGCCTTGTAAAACGGATGGGAGGTGAGTGTGGTGGCGTCTCCCAGAATGATGAGTTTCATGCGGGCTCGGGTGATGGCCACGTTCATGCGGCGCAGGTCATTCAGGAATCCAATGTTTCCCTCGCTGTTGGCCCGTACGAGACTGATTAGGATAACATCCCGTTCTTGGCCTTGGAACCCGTCCACGGTGTGAATCGTGATGAGTTTCCGCAAGGGGATAAAGAAGCGGTTCCGTTTGATAATTTGCCGGATATATTGTACTTGCACCCGGTAAGGGGATATCAACCCGAAATCGATTCTTTCATCCAGCACTCGTTCGATTCCGATTTTCTCAATATATTCCTGTAATTGTTTTACCAACAATTCGGCTTCAGGCTTGTTGATTCGTCCATACGTTTCGTTAACACAATCTTCCGAGAACTCGCAGAGAGCCGTGTCGAACCATTCGATGGGAGTGTCGTATTCGAGAATATTACGGTGGCGTACTTCCGGAGATGCCTGCAAACGGCCTTTGTAGAACCATTTCGAGGGAAAGTACATGATGTCTTCGTGCATCCGGTACTGTGTTTCGAGCATGGAAACAGTTTCGGGTTTACGCTGGATAATCTTTTGGAGTAGCGTGCGATCCAACCCACCTTTCGCTGCTTCGTAACATTTGATGGTGGGAGGTAACTGGCAGTGATCCCCGGCAAGTATTACCCGGTAGGCCTTGGATATGGCAATCCAGCAAGCAGCCTCTAAAGCTTGTGCGGCCTCGTCGATAAACAAGGTGGAGAACATTTTCCCGTTTAATTGTTTATTGGCGGAACCGACCAGCGTACAGGCAATCACGCGGGCCTCCCCGAAGAGTTGGGCATCAATCTTGATTTCCAATTTGATGGCTTGGTCCCGTAAATCATGCAGCATCCGGCGGGCGGATTCCCGTTTGGCTCCTTTCAAGCGTTTCAGGCGTCCGGAGAGTTCCCGGATGGATGCTCTCGCGGCTCGCAACGTGGGGTAGGCAGGATGGGATTCGAATTTGCGTTCGTACGTGAATGACAGCATCTTGTCGTTTACCCGTGTGGGATTCCCGATTCGTAGTACATTGACTCCCCGGTCCAGTAGTTTTTCTGCGATCCAGTCAACGGCAGTATTGCTTTGGGCGCAAACCATTACTTGATTCTCCCGTCGCAGTGTTTCGTAGACGGCCTCGACGAGCGTGGTTGTTTTTCCGGTTCCGGGAGGGCCGTGAACAACTGCAACCTCTTTGGCTGCCAGTACTCGGTTTACCGCTTGTTCCTGTGAATGGTTCAGCCACATCAAGTGAATCGGTTGAAGTTTCCGTTGTTCCACCATCTCGTTTCCCAGTATGGCTTCCCGTAAGCGGGCAAGGCGGTTATTCTTGGCCTCCATGACTTCCGTTAGGGCGGCAAACATGGTTTTATAGGAGGTCCCGTCAAAGTAGAGTTGCACGCCTAGATCCGGGCATCCTTGAATATCCAGAAGGCTGTTGGAGTTAGGCAACACGACAAGCATCGTGTTTTCATGAACGTAACTGATGGTTGCCGCGAAACTGAAATAACGCAGATCCCCCGTTTGGTCAAAACGGAAAAAGCAAACCGGACGACCGTATTCGAAATTATGATCCGTGTCATCATTCTCATCCCGTTTGATCTCGATGATGAGCTGGTTTAACGAGTTGTAGTAACTTTTATTCGCTGACACGGGATACCAACAAACGCCTTGCTGAATCCGTTTAGGGATTCCTGCACGTTGTGTTTGTTGGTAGAATGTCTCTTTTTCAAACTCGAATTCCTCTTGCAATAGTTTGTATTGCCGCAGGAGATCAACCAAGGGGGAAGGTATTTGTTCGCTAGCCATGTTAAACGGGTTACCAGGTTAATATTTCGTTCCCGGTTTCCGTGATTAATATGGTGTTTTCCCATTGAGCGGAAGGTTGTTCGTCTTCGGTAATAACCGTCCAATCATTATCTTCATCGATGAATATATCCCGTTCTCCCATGTTAATCATCGGTTCGATCGTGAAGATCATGCCCGGAACGAGCAGCATTCCCGTACCCCGTCTTCCCACGTGTTCTACTTCCGGAATCTCGTGGAATTTCAAGCCGACCCCGTGTCCGCAGAATTCCCGGACAACCGAGTACCCGTTACTTTCGGCATGTTCTTGAATAACAGCGCCTACGTCTCCGAGAAAACGCCAAGGTTGTGCGGCCTCGATGCCTTTTTCCAGACATTCTTTCGTGACACGCACCAGTTTTTGGCGATCTTCCGCAACTTCCCCGATCATGAACATACGGGATGCATCTGAAAAGTAACCGTTGTATATAGTGGAAACATCAACATTGATAATGTCTCCACTTCTTAAAATGATATTCTTGTCCGGTATTCCGTGACATACCTCTTCGTTAATGGAAGTACATACACTTTTGGGGAAGCCCTCGTAATTCAACGGTGCGGGGATAGCCCCGTGTGCCAAGGTAAAATCATATACCAACGTGTTAATATCCTCGGTTGACATTCCTTCCCGGATGTTAGCCGCCACGTGATCCAACACGGCCGTGTTTATTTTTGCACTTTCACGGATGCCTTCTATCTGTTCCGCGTTCTTGATAATCTTTCGGGGGGGAACAATGTGACCCTGACGACGATAGAGTTTTATTTTTTCCTCGATGGAGGATGCCGGTTTGTTTTCGTTTTTACTGAATAGCATATTGCTGTCTCCTTATTGTAATAAGGTACTAAGGTAGTGTTTTTAGAGACAGGTTATTCCGTTATTTTGAAAATTGATAGTTACCGAGTTTGTCCACGGAGATATTTAACTCCTTTAAATCCTTGATAAATAGATTATACCCTGTTTCAAGATTCTTCCAAAAATCTAATATGTTAGGATAGGCACGATAGGTTTCGCTGTAATTTTTATTCTTTTCGTCCGAGAATTTAAAAGGAAAGATGTACACGGGTATCTTTTCCTGACCGGATTGACGGGCTTGTATGGCATAGATGTATATTTCCTTGATCTTGTCGTCTGTCATGGGAAGACAGCCTACCGTTACGCAATTTCCATGAATGCAGATATTGCCTCCGAGGTGGGAGGCTTTGCTTTTCAGCTTATCTGAATGGTTTGGGTAGTTAATCATCAAAGAGAGATGATAGTTACTTGTGGGATTAAAGTGGTTGATGTGGTAGAAACCTTCCGGGATTTGTAAGTCTCCTTGATGACGTTTGGGGCCGAGAGAGCCGGAACGGGCACATATCTTATACGTTGTAATCTTTTTATACACCTTGTCTTCCCGTTTCTTGGCATAGATGTCCATGACACATTCTGTTTTATACGCCATGATAAGAATATTCAGGTTGTCCAACGAAAGGTTGTGTTCTTTTAATCTTCGGGTCAGTAATGCCTCTTTTTCGTGGTAGGCGTTTCGTACCCGGGGATATTTCTTTTGCTGGCTGACGAAGTCCGGTTCATTGCTAGCGATAACACATAACAAGGTGAGCAAGGCTATTTTCATGAGTCCGTGTAATTAGGTTATTACAAATAACGGTAAAATAAAGGGAAAAAACAAACGGGCATGAAAAAAGGCGTCCGGGAGGACCCCGAACACCTTACCTGTGTGTGTTGTGTGTATATGAGTGTGTGAATCTAAGGCTACTCGTTGATCATCACTACCAAGTACTTCGTTTGTTTCCAGAATGCACTCGGGTTGTTAATCTTCAAAGTCTGCATACCGTCATCCCCGGTTTCCAGTGCGTATGATTCGCTAGGGTGAACAGAAAGTATTTTGGCTTTTTTAGTGTTTAACGGGATGGATGTCAATTCACGCATATCGGCATCCACGAATTTTGCGTTTTGAGCTTGAGAGGAAACGATCGGCGGGCAGAAGATTCCTTGTCTTGAAATCACGTTAGCCTCTTTTAAACTCTTTCTGGAACCTAACAAGTAGTGGATCGTGTTGAGTGATTTGTCTTGACTGGAAATCGTTTCCTTTTGGGAAGTTGATTCCTCTTGTAAATTACTCACGTTTTGGTTAAGTTCTGCTATTTGTTGAGTCTTGATACCTAGTTCCTTTTCTTTGGCTGCTAAAATCTGGTTGATTTCGTTGATCTTTTGATCTCTGATGGCTAACTCTTCGTTTAATCCGGCAATTAATTTCTTGAATTCAGCGGATTGTCTTTTGTTAGTCCCTTCCAGTTTAGCAATTTTTTCTTTGTAACCGGCGATAGCGTCAGAAAGCGCTTGCACGTCATTTTTTAAAGCGGTAATCTGGCTTTTACTCTTGCTGTTTTTCGTGTCACTCTGTGATTCGATGGCCAGAATGTGTTCGGCCTCGCGGATAGATTGCATTCCGGCGGAAATGTCATTCAGATCTGCTAAAAGTTTATCCATTTCGTCACTTTGTCCGTTGCTAACGGCTTGTAGAGAATCTGCTTTTGCTTGTAAAGCTTTATATTTTTGTGAACTTTCCACGCAACTTCCGAGGGAGGCGATGAAAAACAAACTGACTGCTAAAAAAATAAACGTTCTCATAGTTTTTTGTTTTGATGTTTTATTCTATGCCTAAATAAAGGCAATGCCCGTGCCATTCGTGTTGTAAAATGATAACGTGTTGAAAAACAGTTTGTACGTGTGTTTATCTGAATTCCACGATTGGGGAAAATTTTGCCCCAGTTGTGGAATTTCTCCCCAAGTTACCTGTGGAAGGGACTTTTCTCCAAATGATGCCTGTGTTGGAGATGGTATGGTCGTCCCGGATTTTTTTAGTAGCTTTGCCTTGATACCAATAATTGAACCCATGTACCAAGAATATCCCCCTCATCCCGTGTTATCTCCTTATATAGACAAATATTGGGAGGTGAAAGGTTCACCGGAAATGGGCGAGAAGATGAAAATTTTGCCTGATGGTTGTACCGATTTCATTTTTAACTTGGATGATGCGCGTAACCTAGAGGATAAAAATCGGTTTGGCGTTGATCCTTTACACGGTTATTTCGTGGGAGCGATGAAGACTTACTCGGAGTTGTCGGTTTGTGCCGGATCACTACACATGATCGGGGTCAGATTTACTCCCTGCGGGTTGACTATTTTCACGAAAAAGCCTTTAGGGGAGCTGAGTGGGCAGAGACTTCATTTGAGGGACGTGGGATTTCTTTTTCATGAAGAGTTCGCCTCTCTTTTAAGGGAGAAAAGTACGCTGGCGGAAAGGTTGCAAGTGATCGAAACTTTTCTGATATCCCGGTTAAAATATGCCGAAGAGGTTGACAAGCAAATCGTGTGGACAACCGGGGTGATCCGTCAGGCCGGGGGATTGTTGCCTGTTCGGGAGTTGATGAGTCGGGTGTGTATATGTCAACGTCATTTTGAACGTCGTTTTAAACATGCCACGGGTTACACGCCAAAAGAGTATAGCCGGGTCGTGAAATTTCGTCGGGCAATGGATGTACTTCGTCAGGTTTCCGGGAATAACCTCTTTTCCGTGGCGGTCGATTGTGGGTATTATGATTCTTCTCACTTGGTGAAAGAGTTCAAGAAATTATCGGGTAGTTCGCCGATGGTTTTCACGTCCTTGCCGGCAGATACTCCGATCACTTATTTGGGGGAATAAAAGTCGATTTTTTACAAAAGATTCTTTTCCCGGAACTCTACTTTTGTATTTATAATTAAATAAGATGGATATATGGAAGAATTGAAACGAAAAGCGGAATTATTATTGGAGCAATGCGAAAGTGTGGTACTGACTTCTATTGATGAAAACGGTTTTCCCCGTCCTGTGCCGATGTCAAAGGTGAAAACGGAAGGGATAACTACTATCTGGTTTGCTACCGGAACGTATTCCGAGAAAACGGAACACTTTCGGGTGAATCCTAAAGCGGGAGTGTGTTTCCAGAAGGAGATTAACAGTGTCGTGTTGACCGGGTACATCGAGATTGTTACCGACGAGGCGGAAAAGAAAGCCTTGTGGCAGGATTGGTTTATCGAGCATTTCCCGGGCGGGGTGAACGACCCGACTTATTGTGTTTTGAAATTCACGGCAAAGCGGGCAACTTACTGGCTGGACTTTCAATTTGTGAAGGGGGAGGTGTAGAGAACCTTACAAACTAATTTAGCAAGATCGGAAAAGTCTCTCCCAATTCAGGGTCTTACCTTTGTCTCGAAATACAAAAGAATATGGAACAGAAATTGACAACGAAAGAAGAGTACTTGAAAAGGATCAACGTGATCGTGGAATATATCAACAATCATCTGGATGAGAATATCGATCTCGGGATGTTAGCCGAGATGTCTGGTTTCTCTCCTTGGCATTTCCACCGGATCGTGCGGGCCTTTCTGGGAGAGCCTGTCGGGGCTTTCATCACCCGGGTACGTGTCGAGACTGCAGCTCGCTTGTTACGCTATTCCGATTTGTCCGTGCAGGACATTGCTTATCGGGTCGGGTATGACGTGCCTTCTTCTTTGTCGAAAAGTTTCAAGCAATTCTATGGTATTTCGCCGAATGGATACCGTAATAATAAAAATTACACGATTATGAAACCAGTAGAAGTAAGACCCGATTTGAAACTAGAATTTGAAGAACAGGTGTTGGCCCCGAAACAAGTGATTTACGTTTGGCTGACAGGTGCATATAACCAGTTGGATTATTGTGCCGCATGGCAAAAACTGTGGAATTACGTGCGGGAGGAAAATCTTTTTGCCCCGGACGTGGAGTTCCTCTGCGTGTACCATGATGATCCGAAAGTGACGGAACAGGATAAATTGCGCACGTCCGTGTGCCTCGTGTTACCCCGTGTCGGGAAACCGAAAGGAGAAGTGGGAGTAAAAGAAATCCCCGGCGGGAAATATGCGATCTTCCGCTACCAAGGACCGTATGAAAACCTTCATGCCGTCTACGATACGATTTATGCAAAATGGATTCCCGAAAAAGGGTATAAGCTGGGAGATACCCCCGGTTTCGAAAAGTACTTGAATCATCCGGACCATACTACACCGGAAAATTTGATCACTGAAATTTGTATTCCGGTACAATGATTGGGGGGACAAGGAATGTAATTTCCTGAAATTGGTTTATAGTAAACTTTTTTCAGGACAATACAATTTTTTAAATATGGAATGATAATGTATTCATTGAAAGATGGTTTCTGAAGAAAAGTGGCACAAATGTCTGGCCTAATGTATGGAGGGTTTTACGAACTTTGATTTTTACAACTATATTTTTGCAGATAATATTGGAATCGATATATTTGTGAGATTTAAGAGAGTTGTGATGGAATACAGGCAATTTTTAGATGGGGTTAATCGTAAAGAGGATAAAGCTTGGGTTGAGCTATATGATTATTTTTATGCTCCACTATGTTGCTATGCGGCAAAAATTATGGGGAATGATCAAATGGTGGAGGATGTGGTGCAGGGATGTTTCGTGAAATTGTGGCTTTCAACTGTCTGTTTTGAAGATATAAAAGTGATAACTGCTTATCTGTACCGTGCCGTGTACAATGCTGCGCTTAATTTTGTTCGAGATCAGAAGAGAAGTAAGAAGGCACATGAGGTGTGGATGGGACAAGTCATTAGTGATGAATGTGATGCTGTAGAAATGGCTTTGGAGGAAGAAGCCATTACCCGTTTTTACACCGTGATTATCCGTTTGCCTGAACAACAGCGAGATATTTTATTACGAAGTATGAAAGGGGAAAAGGTGAAGGATATGGCCGAAAAGTTGGGAGTTTCTGAAAATACTATAAAAACACAAAAAAAGAGGGCTTATGCTTTTGTACGTGAGCAATTAGGGGATGTCTGGATGGTAATTGCCGGATTATTTTTCGTGTAGGATAACTAATTTTTTTTATTTTTTTGTCACCCGTTTTTTCATATTGAGTGTCTGTTGTCAAAATAAAGGCAGAAATAATATGAAATGGGAAGAGATATATGATCGGTCACGTATGGTTGTAGATAAAGCGATGGGACATCTGTTGGCAGAGGTGAAGGACGTGGAGGAGGATAAAGATGGTATCGTGGAGAAGTTACTGGATGCGGAGTATGTGAGCGAGAAGTTAGAAAAACGGAAATATTATTCAGGAAAAGATGCTTTTTTACGGATGAAACGTCAGGTGGAGAGGAAAAAGCGTGTGCGGATGATTATGTGGGTGGCTAGTGCGGCGTGTGTAGCTATTGTTTGTATCATATTGTTACAGTGGAAACAAGTCGAAGTATTATTACCGGGAACGAATATGATCGCAAAGCAGGAAAACATTCTTCCGGCAGAGATGAAAGCGATATTAGTGAGAGCGGATGGGGAACAAGTCGTGTTGGGGAAAGGGCATTGTAGTTTGGAAGAGGCCGGGAATGTATTGATTGCTGCAGACTCAACAGGATTGGAATATAATCGTTTGAAACGGACAATGCCAGATACCACTGTTTTTAATCAATTGATAGTTCCTCGGGGTGGTTTATATTTGTTAGTATTGTCAGACGGTACACGAGTATGGATGAATTCGGATTCACATTTGAAATATCCGATTATGTTTGCCGGTGATAAGCGGGAAGTCATTTTAAGTGGTGAAGCGTATTTTGACGTGGTGAAAGATGAGTCTGCTCCTTTTATCGTAAAAACGGAATCTGGAAAGATTGAGGTATTAGGAACAGAATTTAATATAAAATGTTATTCGGATGAGTCTGCTTTGGTCACAACCTTGGTGAACGGTAAAGTGAAATTTGATGATGGGATGAATCCATCAGTAATTTTGAAACCGGAAGAACAGTTGATATTTGAAAAAGAAAATTGCCAGTCGATAGTTCGGAAAATAAATGTAAACCATTATATCGGTTGGAAAGATAACCGATTATCTTTCCAAGGAGAAAGATTGGATATGATTATGAAGACATTATCACGATGGTATAATGTAGAGGTCGTGTTTGAAGATAGTACATTGAAGGCATTAGAGTTTTCTGGAAATCTGGATAAATTTACCAATATACAGGAATTTCTTTCTCTTTTTGAGCTTGGCGTGAATGTGAAGTTTGAAATAAAGGATCGAACGGTATATATACGGAAAGGAAATTAATAAAAGAGGGTATAGCAAGCTACCAACTATTTATACCCTCTAGTTTTCATATTATTCATTTAATACAAATAAAATGTTTGACAAATTTATGAAGAAAAAACGATTGGATGATTATACATCGTCCCTTTGTTGGAGAAAAAAATTCTTAGTTATGCGTTTAGCTTATATCCTGATGGTTGGGCTGGTTGTTTTAGTTCCAACCTCGGTAAGTGCGCAAGGCAAAATGGTTTCTTTGGACATCAGGTCGGAGACGCTAAGTGGCGTGTTGATGAAGATCAAAGATCAGACAGGGGTAAACATCCTTTATAATGAAAATGTACTGAGAGATGTTCCTTGTAAGGATATGAAGTTGGAAAAAGTTACGGTGGAAGATGCGCTGAATCGAATTTTTGAAGGAACACGTTTCAGTTATGAGGTAAGTCGGGGTGTAATTGTGGTAAGAGAGCGGAAAGCTAATGAATCCCAACAAAAATCCGTGAAGATGTCCGGGGTGGTCACTGATGAAAAAGGAGAGCCTTTACCGGGTGTGACCGTGTTGATAAAAGGAACTTCTATTGGTGCCGCGACAGATATCGATGGGAAATTCTCCTTTTCAATTCCGGCAGGGAAACACACGTTGCAGTTTTCCATGGTTGGAATGGAATCTAAAGAAATTATGGTTGATGGTAACAAAGAGATGGCAAAACTTACAGTTGTGTTAAAACCTGCTGAGAATGAGTTGGAAGATGTTGTCGTGACTGGTATTTTTAAAAAATCACGGGAAAGTTTTACGGGTGCGGTTTCAACAATTACAGAAAAAGAACTAAAATCATTTAGAGGACGTAATTTGTTATCAACGCTGAAGAATATTGATCCGACATTTAATATCATTGAGGACAATACGTATGGGTCGGACCCGAATCATTTACCGGAAGTGCAAATTCGTGGAACGTCAAGTTTGCCTACCGTAGAAGACTTAAAAAACGAAACGAAGACAAGTAGTTTGAACACACCTTTAATCATTTTGGATGGTTTTGAAATCTCGTTACAGCGAATGCTGGATTTGAATGATGAGGATATTAGTTCAGTGACGTTATTAAAGGATGGATCCGCAACGGCTATTTATGGTTCCCGTGGAGCCAATGGGGTTGTTGTGATTGAATCTAAGCGTCCAGAAGTCGGAAAATTGCGTTTGTCTTATCGGGGAAGTCTGAACGTGGAGATCCCGGATCTGACAGATTATGATTTGCTGGATGCACGGGAAAAATTACAATTGGAGGTAGATGCAGGACTTTATGAAGGAAATTTTTCTAACGAGACGATGCGTTTACAAGAACGTTATACGAAAGTGAAAGAGGCCGTGGAGAGCGGGGTTGATACCTACTGGTTATCCAAGCCTTTGCGTACAGGAGTTGGTCACAAACACAATCTTCGTTTAGAAGGAGGTGGGGAAGGTGGTTTCCGTTATTCCGCATCTGTACAGTATAATGATGTTAAGGGTGTAATGAAAGGCTCTAACCGTGAAACTTTCAACGGGAATGTAGATTTGGTTTATGAATTGGGATCTTTATTATTCCGAAATAGTCTGGAGGTAGGATTAAGTGAATCCAATGAATCTTCTTATGGTTCATTTGACCAATACGTGAAATTAAATCCTTACTGGACGGGGGTAGACGAAAACGGGAAAGTTGTAAAAGAATTGGAAGAGACAAACGATTTGTTCAATCCTGGACCGGCTAATCCCTTGTACGATGCAACATTGGATTTGGTAAATCAAACAACGACAACAACGATTACAGATAACTTTGCTATTGAGTGGAGACCGTTGAAAAATATGACGTTACGTTCACGAATCGGATTGACCAAAACATTAAGTAACGGGGATAATTTCAAACCGGCGGAGCATTCTGATTTTAAAGATTACACGGATGATCAGATTTTCAGAAAAGGAAAGTACATCTATTCTTCTGATAAAGGATTTAGTTATGATTGGGATATAACGTTGAGTTATTCAAAAACTTTTGGCGATAAACATGAGTTGTATGCCGGGTTGAACTATAATCTAGCTCAGTCAGAATCAAAATCTTATACTTTCACGATGGAAGGATTTCCACAGGCAAATCTGAAAATGTTGTCAATGGCCTTACAGTATGAAAAGGATGGAAAACCATCGGGGTCAGAATCTGTAAAAAGGCGTCTTGGGGTTACTGGAAACGTGAACTACATCTATGATAAACGTTATTTTGCTGATATTTCTTATCGTGTTGACGGGGCTTCGGATTTTGGTAGTGATAAACGGTTTGCTCCTTTTTATTCCTTTGGTTTAGGTTGGAATATTAATCAAGAGAAATTTATGGAAGGGATTGCTTGGTTGGACCGTTTAAAATTACGTGCATCCTATGCTGTGACGGGAGCTGTAAATTTTAGTGCTTATCAGGCATTAGCCAGTTATGAGTATTTTACGGGTGATCGCTATCGGTATTGGTTTGGTAGTGAATTGATGGGATTGGCAAATGAGGATTTGACATGGCAGCAAACTGACAAATGGAATGTGGGACTTGAATTGGCTTTCTTGAATAACCGTTTGAGAGTAACGGCTGATTATTATCGAAATACAACAGATAATTTGTTGTCAGAGATGTATCTCCCGTTAGCGAATGGATTCTCTAGTTATACCGCAAATATTGGTGAAGTGAGAAATACCGGGGTGGAATTGTCAGCATCGGGATTCTTGATTCGGAATACGGAGAAAAATATAATTTGGTCCTTATCTGCTAGCATGATTCATGAAAAGAATGAAATCGTGAAGATTTCGGATGCTTTGAAGGCAGAAAACGAAGAATTGGAAGCAGCTGGAGGTTCAAATCCGAACTTCCTTTATCGGGAAGGGGAGGCATTACGTACGCTATATGTGGTTCCTTCGTTGGGAATCGACCCGAGTACGGGTAAAGAATTGTATGTGAATCGTTTTGGCGAATTGACTTATGTATGGGATGCTCGTGATAAACAGGCCTGTGGGGTGCAGGATCCCAAATTCCGGGGAAATATCAATACCATGTTTACTTGGAAGGATCTTAGCGTGAATCTTTCGTTTGCTTACCGTTTTGGTGGATATGCTTATAATTCGACATTAATTGATCGGGTTGAAAATGCAGATGTAAAATATAATGTTGATCGTAGGGTATATAAGGATCGTTGGAGAGAACCGGGAGACCATACCTTTTTCAAGGACGTGAAAGATAAGACTGCGACACAAATGACTTCTCGTTTTGTACAGAAAGAAAATACGTTGGAATGCCAAAGTGCGCAAGTAAAATATGATTTTTCTCAGAATTGGATAAAACAATATTTGGGAATGCAGCATTTTTCAGTTGCATTTAATATGGATAATTTATTCCGGATATCAACAATCAAACAAGAACGTGGTATTGCATATCCGTTTTCCCGTAGATTTAGTTTTTCTCTTTCTGCAATTTTTTAATGGAATAGTAATATGAAAAGAATTATATATTATATACTTAGTGGTTGTCTCCTGTTGGGAACGGGATGCAGTAACTGGTTGGATGTGAAACCGTCGACCCGGGTGGAACAGGAAGAAATGTTTTCTACTGAAGATGGTTTTAAAAATACATTGACAGGGGTTTATATCAAGCTGAAGAGTAATTCTCTTTACGGGAAAACTTTGACCATGGAGTTGACCGAATATCTGGCACAACATTGGAAATCGAATGCTTCGGAATTATCCGGGTATATCAGTGCTTACGATTATGAAAATAGTAACGTCCAATCCATAATTGATGGGGTGTATACAGATTTTTATAATGCAATTGTTAATGTCAATAACCTTTTGGATTTTGTTGATAATGGTGTCTTGTCGGAAGATATGTATAAACTGATCAAGGGAGAGGCATTAGGATTAAGAGCTTTTTGTCATTTGGATTTGTTGCGGTTGTATGGTCCGATTCCGGGAAAACAGACAGATAAGAAGATCTTGTCTTATGCGAGAGAGGTATCCCGGCAGAATATGCCCGTGAATACATGGGCAGAGTATATCGCTTTTTTGGAAAAAGATTTAAATGAGGCAGAGACCTTATTAGAAGAGGTAGAGAAAAAAGGGATAGATGATGATTATTTTACTTATCGTCAGAATCGGATGAATTACTGGGCTGTCATGGCAGTGAAGGCACGTTTTTATTTGTGGATTCAAAACAAAGAGAAAGCGGCAGAATATGCGAAGAAAGTGATTGACGGGGTAGGAGAGCAGTTTAAGTTAAGTCAGCCTGAGAATTTTACAAACAAGGACTATATTGCTAGCTCTGAACACTTGTTTTCTGTGCATGTATACGATTTGGAAGATATTACAGAAACATTTATTTATCGTTCCGGGGGTGTTGAACAGACAAAAAGTTTAATTGCAGAATTATTTGAGGGAGATGTTACGGACGTTCGGGGTGATGGGAAATTGTGGCAGCAGTTACAGGGAGTAACTACCGGAAACCGTTACGTCTTGATGAAATACAAACAGAGTGAGGCTCAGGTTGCTACACGGGAGCAGATACCTCTTGTCAGATTATATGAAATGTATCTGATTGCTATTGAATGTAGTGATAATTCTGCGGTTTATCAACCATTGATTAATCAGTTATTAACAGCACGAAGTATATCTTTGGATATGGATAATGCTGGGGTAGATCAAAAGAATCAGTTTGTTTCCATGGAGTATCACAAAGAGTTCTACGGGGAAGGGCAAGCGTTCTATCAATATAAACGTCGGAATGATGAAATGATCATGTGGTCAAACACGCCGGGAAGTACAAGCGTGTACGTGTTGCCAGTGCCTAAGAGTGAAATTAAATATGAAGAATAATTACAAAATGTAAGTTCAATGAAACTAAGATATTTATTAGGAATAACACTTGCCGTGGGATTGTGCGGTGGTTGTTCATCAGATTATATGAATTTCAAAGGAGGAAATTTTGTCCAGTTTTCTTCGTCATTAGATGAGGTGTATACCTTTGCTTACTTTTCAAGTGATAAAGAAATCGACACGTTGAATATTGGAATCATGTCTGTTGGAGAAGTTGTGGATTATCCGCGGACGATTCGTTTTGAGCAGGTGACAAAAGAGTGGGAATATACTTACGATACAGAAGATCCCAGTAAGGTGGTAGACTCTGTTTATGTGGATATGAAGTATCCGGCAAAGGAAGGAGTGCATTTTGAGGCCTTTGGTGGGGAAAATCATGAGTTGGTTTTACCGGCTAACCAGAATGGAGTCACCGTGAAGATTGTTGTGAAGCGTGAGGATGAAAGTTTGCAGGAGAATGCTCGTAAATTGGAGTTGCGTTTGTTGCCTTCTGATGATTTCGAGACCGGAGTACCTAAATACGTTGTAAAAAAGATCACGATTTCCGATAAATTGGAGCGTCCGACAGTTTGGAAAGACACTGATTATGATTGTGCAACTTATTTAGGAAATTGGTCGGAGGTAAAACATCGTTTTATGATCAATGCCACGGGTGAAAAATGGGATAATGATTGTATAAAGCTTTATATTAAAGCGGGACCAACGGCTGAAGGTTTATATCTTTTGAAAAAGATAAAAAAAGAATTAGAAAAGTATAATGCAGACCCGGCTAACAATCCTCCTTTGATGGATGAAAATGGTCATGAAGTGGTATTCCCTTAAATAATATGGTTATGAGAAATTTATATTTATTTTTATTGATATTACTTCCCTTGTTTTGTATTTCTTGTTATGACGACAAGGGGAATTATGACTATCATGCTTTAAATCAAGCTGAAGTAGCGGGTATTGATAGTATGTACACGGCTATTTTTATGGAAAAGTTGGTTATTACTCCGACGATTCAATCTGAGGATAAAGAACGGGTATACGATTATATATGGATGTGTTATGATAAGAATGATTTCAGGAAAAGTATAGATACTTTGTCTTTAGAGAAAGATTTGGATTATACGGTTTCGTTGTCATTGTCTTCCTATCAGTTGATTTTTGCGTACCGTGACCGGGAAACTGAAATAACGAAGTATGTATATTCTAGTTTGAGCGTGGAATCGCAAAATTCCAGAGGTTGGTATGTATTGAAGGAGAAAGAAGGGGGTACTGATCTTGATTTCTTCTGGAAAGGAAAAGAGAATACGGATTTGTTACAACAAACACAGGGAAAAATGTTGACAGGAAAGCCTCGATCTTTGGGATTTGTGGGTAATTATACATGGGCGAATGAAGAGGAGGATAAAGTAGAAACAGGTAATCAATGCCTTTTATTGGCTTCGGAAGGAGATGTTTCATTGGTGCGGATTTCGGATATGAAACAGCTGGGTGATTTTAATTCACTATTCTTTGAAAATGCGCCAACTGTTGCTCCACAGAAATGGTATGAGGGATCGGAAGAAAGTGGCTTTATCAATGATGGATATCTATATACCTATTCAGGATATGATGATGCTTTTGGTCTGAATAAATTGTCGTACCCGAAAGAGGGAGATTATAAATTATCGAGTGTCTTTACGAAAAATGGTACAATGTGTCCTTTGCTATTTGACTTGAAATCAGGACAATTTTGTACATCGGCAAGGAATGTTACTTCTCTTTCTTATTTTAAAAATGATGAAAATTCTGCCTATTCTCTTGCTTATCCGGATATGGAACCTATTTATGCCGGATTTTTGGATGAAGGAATGTGGGAAGGAGGTAAAGGGTATGTGGTGATGAATAATAAAAAGGATGGTAGCCGTGCTATATTTTATTTTGATCTGAAATGTTTGGTTAATTTCGAAAATGATTACTTGAAAAATAGAATCACAGATATACAGACTGTAGAGGCTGGAAGTAAATTAGCTGCGGCAAGCTGTTTCGGGATGCATCGTAAAGATCAAATGCTTTATTTTGGAGTAAATGATAAGTTATATTATTATGATTTAGTCAATAAAAAAGAACAGGAGGTTGTACGGGATAACGGTTCCTTGGCTATTCCAAGTGGAGAAAATATAGTGTTGATAAAACACTGGATATTTGATTATACTGATTATATGGATGAGACAATTACTGATAAAATAAATAAATTGGCAGTAGCTACCAGTGATGGGAATAATTACAAATTGTATTTATTTGAAATTACAGCAAATAAATTGAAAGATAACCCAGAAGTGTATAATGGAACAGGAATTCCATCCGAAGTAATGTACATGAGTCCATATATGAATAATGTTTATATGTGTTATTAATATGATCAGATTATTATATTTTCTCTTTTGTATTTTGCAGGTGGGAAGCCTTCAGGCTGAAGGTTTTGCCACAGTAAAAGGACGTGTATCGGGAGAGCAGCAACCTTTGAATATACAATTGATGAGAGTAGAAAATGGAGTACCGGTAGAATATGCCGGTACTTCCATTGCTTCCGGGGGAAGTTTTGCTTTCATGTTGGAGCCGGAAGAAAATCAACCTTATTATTATTTGTATGATGGGAAGGGGTATTGTCGGCTTTATCTGCAGGCTGGTGTGGAAACAGAGGTTGTGTGGGAAGATCAGAATTTTCGTGTAATACAATCCGGGAGTGAAGAAAACCGTTTATTGGAAACGTGGCGGGAGATGGAGAGAGAGTTAAAAGGGGATCAGAAGAGTGATACTTATGGTGCATTTTTCCCCCGTTTTGAGTCTGTCAGAAAGAATGTGAACAACTGGTTGAGTGAGGTGGAGCGGATACTTCCGAATTATGTTACGGAATTGAAGGAAATCGTGGAGCTGGATTTGCTGAATCATTTTGTCATGTATGTCGCTAAAAGACAACAGAATTATGAGTCAGAAGAGCAAGAGAGTGCCTACTACCAGCAGATCATGAAAAGTTTTCCTGAAAAGGATAGTCGATTATTGAAACAACCTTATGGCATGGAGTTGTTGAATAATTACTTTACTTATAAGCAGACATTCATTTTCCGCGATCGGGAGTATACTATGGAGGAACGTTTGGCAGAATTGAATGTTCCGGAATTGAAGGCTGAGTATATATTGGCAAAAATACCGACAACCGATTATCGTCGTTATTGCGAATATGAGCGTTATTATATGCCGTTATTGCCGGAAAGCTATCGGCAGCGTATGCGTCATTTACAAGAACGTCCGGTTTCAATTCTCCAGCCGGGAGAGTTGGCTCCTAATCTGATGTATCCCGATACAAACGGGCAATTGCATTCTATGGCTGATTTCAAGGGCAAGTACAAGTACATCGATATTTGGGCCACGTGGTGTGTTCCCTGTAAAAAAGAAATTCCTTCTCTACAAAGTCTGGAAAAGGAACTTGAGGGGCAGGATATTGTATTTATCAGCATTTCTATTGATAAAAACCGGAAAGCTTGGAAAGATTTTGTTCGAGTGAGACAATTAGGTGGAACCCAGTTGTGGGCGGGTGATTGGACCGAATTACCTCATGAATTGAAATTAGGTTCTGTCCCACGGTTTATGCTGATAGATCCAGAGGGACGATGGGTGGATGTAAATGCGTCTCGTCCGTCTGATCCTAAATTAAAAGAAATATTGAAGAAATTACTGGGTAAATAATGAACATTAGACAACTGGTTATTGTTTTCCTGATGGGCCTCTGCTTGTTGGGAAAAGGAGGAGAATTGTGTGCAACAGAAAAAGAGGACAGAAATTACCATGAGTTTGAGATCTGGCATAAACTTTTGGAGTATGATCTCTCTCCTGATGGTGAGTGGGGAATGTGGCGTATCCAGTATGCCATGGGGATCGATTCTTTGCATATCTGTCATCTCCGTTCAGGTAAAGAGTATAAATATGCTTCGGCTTCAATGGCTGTATTTGCAGCGAATTCTCGTTGGATAGCGTTTTCAATGCCGGGGAATCATGATGTCTCTGCCGGGGTAGCTTATCAGACCTGTTTGCTTGATTTAGGATCAGGAACGGAAAAGATATTTAAGGGTGCAGAAAGTTTTTCCTTTACGAAAGATAGTCATTATCTTGTATTGAAAGGTCGTGCTGAAAAAGCAATGGAGTTGAATCTTTATCATTTAGAGAAAAAGTTCATCAAAACAATTGCAAATATTAATTCTTACGTGTTAGATCCCACGCATCAATATTTGGCTTATTTGTGTCGAAGTGCAGGAAGTGATGAAAGTCATTTAGAAATTATAAATCTTTCGGATTTCTGCACGATATTCCCAGAGATAGAACAAGCTGCATACGAGAATTTGAAATGGGATACATGGGGACTGACATTGGTAAGAGTATGTGCTGATAGTATTCCTGCACATCGTAATAGGGACATTAAAGTGCTTCGGAATATTGGAGGTAAATTGCGCCATTATTCATTGTCAGAAGATATGAAAAATAACTTGCCGGAGAATATGAAGGTAAGCGAGTTTTATACTCCACGTTGGTCTGCGGATGGAAAAGTACTGTTTTTTGGTTTGACTTCCAAGGCTCAAGTCAAGTCTGCTGGTCCCAAGGTGGCTGTCGACATTTGGCATTGGCGAGATGGCGAGGTACAATCCAGGCAGAAAGACCGTTATTATGAAAATCGAATGAAAGCATTCCTATGTGCTTGGTGGCCGGAAGAAAAACGTTGGAAACAAGTTATTGACACTACCTTTTCTGGTGTGGCAGCCATTGCACCTAATGGAGATTATGTATTGGCTGTAGATGACAAGCCCTATCGACCTCATTATCGGGAGGCACATCGTGATTGGTACTTGGTACATACCGTTACGGGGCAACGTATTCTTTTGTTAGAGAATACCATATTGTCGTTATCTTTTTCTCGTGAAGGGAAATATGTTTATTATTTCAAGGATAAAAATTGGTGGGCATATCATATTGCACGGGGAAAATTAATTAATTTGACGGATCAGCTTCCAGAAGAGTTGAGTGATGCATATTATGATGGTCCTATTGATATTGCACCTTCTTTCGGGGTAGCCGGATGGCTTACGGGAGATAAAGAATTCTGGTGCTATGATGAGTATGATATCTGGAGTATTGATCCCGTCACGTTAAAGACAAAACGACTTACGCAAGGACGTGAGCAAGGTATTGTTTTTCGGTCCATGCAGCGGGGAAATCCGACGATTGATAAGGAGTTTTTATTGCGGGTTAAAGGTCGTGACGGACAAACGGGTGTATTTCGTTATGATCCGAAAGGACAACATCAACAATTATTGTATGGACCTTATAGCTATTCTCGTTTAGTAAAGGCTGGGGCTAAAGGAGGTTACCTGTTTGCTCGGGAAGATAATATTACTTCTTCAGAATTGTTTTATACAGATAAGGAGTTCCGTGTGGTACGATCTGTAGTTTCAACCCAAAGGCAAAGTGATTCACTACGTTTTAGAAAAAGTGAGTTGATTCATTATCGGAATTCTCGAGGTCAGGAATTGCAAGGTGCTTTGTATTATCCCGTGAATTATCAGGAAGGACAACAGTATCCGATGATCGTTCATCTTTATGAATTGTTATCTCATCGTCTGAATGTTTTCACGCATCCTTCCGCCCGGGAGACTTATAATATGATGAATTTCGTGTTGCAGGGTTATTTCGTCTTCCAACCGGACATTCGTTATGAGATAAATCATCCCGGAGAATCTGCGGCTGATTGTGTCATTGCTGCTGTTCAGGAGGTATTGAAACGTGGGGATATAGATTCGATGCGTTTAGGATTGCTTGGACATAGTTGGGGGGCTTATCAGACCGCTTATATTATTTCTCAGACTCCGATGTTTACTGCAGCCGTGGCTGGTGCTCCTCTTACGAATATGGTTAGTATGTACAATAGTATATACTGGGAAAATGGGCGTTCGAATCAGGAGATGTTTGAAACTGGACAGGCTCGTTTTCGTTTGCCTTGGTGGGAAATAGGGGAGGAGTATGTTAAAAATTCCCCGATATTTCAAGCACAAAGTATTCAGACTCCTTTGTTAATGTCATTTGGTACGGATGATCGGGCTGTTGATTGGCGTCAAGGGTTGGAATTATATATCACGATGCGTCGCTTGGGAAAACCGTGTATATTGTTGGCTTATAAAGGAGAGGGACATACCATTGGCTTGCTCGAGAATATGTTGGATCAAACGTCTCGTGTGATGGATTATTTTAACTACTATTTGAAAGGCGAACGACCGAAGAGTTGGATCTTGGAAGGTAAAAAATATTCCTTGGAAAACTAGGGGTGTTATGTGCAGTTACTTGAATTTCTAGTTGAGGAAAATTATATCGAAGGTGGGATAACGTCCAGTTCTCAAATCGGGAACTGGACGTTATGATTGAAGAAGATTTGGATTTACTTGATGCAGGTAAAAAATGACTGAAACCATTTTTAATATGATACAGTTAAAAATTGTAATAGTTTCGGTAAAAAACGCCTACTCTTCCTAGAAATTTCATCTTAAAAGGTTTATGGTAAACAGAATTAACTTTTGTTGAAATTGAATCATACCTGAAGTTCAGCTTTCCAGTTTATGTAGAGAACCAAGTGTAATCTAACCGTGAAGTAATCGAGAAACTACCTCTCGTTCGTTGCTTATTCAGAGCTTAACCGGAGCTTATTCTATCCGGGCTGCATGAGCCACGAGTAAGCTCTGAATCAGTTTCGAAAAAGAGGTATCTTCTCTCCTAATTCTCGGTAGGATTACCATTACTTCTTTTATTTTAACGCACACACGAAGGGGCCTATAATAATTTGGTTTACATCTTGGTTTACACGGGGGGTGTTTTGCTTACATCATTGCTTACATGAGGGGGTAAAAACCATGAAAATAGCCTGAAATGAAAAAAGCACCTACAATCGTAAGTGCTTTAAAATGAGAGCGGAAAACGGGACTCAAACCCGCGACCCCCAGCTTGGAAGGCTAGTGCTCTATCGACTGAGCTATTTCCGCGAATAAGTGGGGAGAGCAGGATTCGAACCTACGAAGACGATGTCAGCTGAGTTACAGTCAGCCCCAGTTGGCCACTTTGGTATCTCCCCTTTGTTCAAAGAACAATTATTTCGGGTGCAAATATACTGCTTTTTGGTTTTGGCGCAATAGTTTTTGGTGATTTTTTGCGTGTCGATATTTAATTTCTTTAATAATGTAAAGGAGTTCAGAGGATTGTTTAGCGGAGTTTATGGCGTAAATAGTATTCTTACGTTTGATAATTGTATGTATGGAATAATAACTACATTTGTAATGTATTATAAATATTATAATTATGCAAGATTTAATAAACGGACGCTGCGGTTGGTGCGGAACGGACGAACTGTATGTAAAATATCATGATCAAGAGTGGGGAAAATTGGTGACCGACGACAAGAAATTATTCGAGTTTCTAGTGTTGGAGAGCGCTCAAGCCGGATTGAGTTGGATAACTATTCTTAGGAAACGGGAGGGATACCGCAAAGCCTTTTGTGATTTTGATGTCGAGCGGGTAGCACGAATGACAGATGAAGATGTTGAACGGTTGATGCAGTTTGATAGTATCGTGAAAAATCGTCTAAAAATCAAATCAACAATTACGAATGCAAGACTATTTATTGATATTCAAAAGGAATTCGGTAGTTTTTATGACTACACGCTGTCGTTTTTCCCCAACAGGAAGCCGATTGTCAATATTGTTCGGTCTTTAAGCGAGATTCCGGCATCTTCTCCTGAATCTGATGCCATGAGTAAGGACATGAAAAAGCGGGGTTTTAAATTCTTCGGAACCACGATTTGCTACGCCCATTTGCAGGCTGCGGGGTTCATTAACGATCATTTGACAGATTGTATTTGTCGGAGGGATAAATAATATTTTTTTAAGAGGGGAAAAAGAAAACCGCCCGAAGGCGGTTTTAATCATTTCTTTTTGTATCCCACGGGTTGCGTGTAGATAACGAAGTGTTTCGCCGGGAGTCCGATGACTTTGGCTAATTCTTCCTTATCCACGGAACCGATGACCACGGTTGCCATATCTTTTGCTGCACATACCAAATAAACGGATTGTGCCATGTAGCCGGCATGGTGGTAAGAGTATTCTTTCTGGTGTTCCGGGTTCGTGATTCGCCCTTCCTTGTTATGGTCGGCCGTGTAGATAAAACACACGGGAGCGACACCCATGAAAGGTTGTGGACCACACTCTTTACGGAAATCTCCTTTCTTCACGAGTTCCAATTCGTGTTTCTCCGCGTTATAGCGGTAGATTCCATCTGCCGTGGCCACGTAAAGCACCATTTCTTGCCAGTTGGTGGCGGTGGGAACTGTTCGTTTGCCGCTTTCCGGACGGTTAATACCGTTTGCGGCCCACACTAGGTCGGAAAGGTCTTGTAAGGATAGTTGTTTCGAGTCGAAATTACGGTCTGTTTGCCGTTCGTTCAAACAGTCCATGAGTGCTTTCCCCCCGCTCTTTTTCGGGGCGGGTAATTTGATGTTTTGGGCGCTGACCGCGCCACCTAATACTGTTAGTACCAGCATTGTGATAATTGTTTTCATTAATTTACAACATTAGTGGGTGTACCATTAAAGAAGTTCAGGATGTTATCAACAGCTTCCTGCCCGGTGGCAATGCGCGTGTCGATAGTGCCTGTAGCGTTGTGAGGGGCAAGGATCACGTTATCCAAGCCGTAGAGCATTTCAGTAACATGGGGTTCATCCTCGAACACGTCCAAGGCGGCCCCGGCAATCGTTTTATTTTGTAGACAGATAGCTAATTCTTTCTCGTTGATGACTGCCCCGCGAGCGGTATTTACCAGAATAGCGGTCGGCTTCATCAATTCGATTTCCCGTTTCCCGATCATATGGCGGGTTTCGTCCGTCAGCGGGGTATGGATGGAAACAAAATCCGATCTTTTCAGTAACGTGTCAAGATCGACTTTCTCGTATCCTTCTACTGTACTCCGACGATTGTAGTAAATAACATTCATACGGAATGCTTCTGCCAGTTTAGCCACTGTTTTACCGATATTTCCCATGCCGATAATTCCCAACGTTCGCCCTTCCAGCGTGAAACCGAGATTTTTCATAACGCCCCATATGCTTTCTTTTTCAACCCGGATGCGGCGGTCACATTCGGTAATTCTGCGTGCGGCGCTCAACATGAGCCCCATGGCCATTTCTGCTGTCGGGAAACATACTGCTTTCGGGGTGTTACAAACGGCAACTCCTTTGGAACGGGCGAATTTGATGTCGATATTGTTGTAACCGACACCGAAATTACTAATTACTTTTAGTTTTTTCCCGGCCTCGATAACGGCGTTATCGATTGGACGGGTGAAAATGCCTAGAATAACATCGTAGTCCGGAACAAGTTTGATTAATTCTTCCGTGGTGAAATACTCGCCTTCCGGCATTGTGATCGTGTGTTCTTTTCCCAGTTTGGCGAATGATTCGCGGGGAATGTTGTAAGTAACTAGAACTTTCATATTTTTAATTTTAAACTTTAAACTCTAAACTTTTCTCAAACTCATGCGGGCATCTGCCGGGGCTTCCAAGCCGATAAACTGTGATGCCAAGTATTTATAATATCCCGTAACGGCAACCATCCCCGCATTATCCAGCGAGAAACCCAACCGGGGGATGAAAACTTCCCAACCGAGGCGGGCGCCTTCGTCATACACGGCTTTTTGTAACCCGGAGTTGGCTGATACCCCGCCTCCAATGGCGATTTGTTTGATCCCGGTTTGTTTAGCGGCTTTTTTCAATTTGGCCATGAGAATATCAACGATCGTTTTTTGCAGTGAGGCACAAAGATCGTTGAGGTTATGTTGTATGAAATCCGGGTCGTTTTTGATTTCATCCCGGATAAAGTACAGGAACGAGGTTTTCAGCCCGCTAAAACTATAATCCAATCCGGGGATATTCGGTTTGTTGAACGTGAATCTTTCCGGGTTACCTTCTTTTGCCAAACGGTCGATTACCGGTCCTCCGGGATAAGAGAGGCCCATTACCTTGGCGCATTTGTCGTATGCTTCTCCCGCCGCGTCATCAATGGTCTGCCCGATAACTTCCATGTCTAGGTAGTCCCGTACGATGATAATCTGCGAGTTTCCCCCGGACACGAGTAGGGTTAGGAACGGGAATTTTGGGTGACGGGATTCCACACCCGGTTCTTTGATGAAGTTCGCGAGAATGTGTGCCTGCAAATGGTTCACCTCGATCATGGGTATTTGTTTGGCAATAGCGAATCCTTTGGCAAAGGACGTTCCCACAAGGAGAGAGCCCAGTAATCCGGGGCCTCTGGTAAAAGCCACTGCATTTACTTCATCTTCTGAGACTCCGGCTTGTTTTAAAGCTTGCGCTACCACCGGGATAATGTTTTGCTGGTGTGCCCGGGATGCTAATTCTGGTACGACTCCTCCGTAGGCCTCGTGAACCTTTTGACTGGCAATAACATTCGATAGCACAACCCCGTCTTTTAGTATAGCGGCCGAGGTGTCGTCGCAAGAAGATTCAATACCGAGAATTACAATGCCCATTTTAATTTTAGATTTAATGATTTTAGATTTTAAATTGAACTCCTCCGTCGGTTTTGCTGCGATTTTTTTGCTTCCTTTCTGTTTCTTTTTTAACTTTATAAGCGTTCACCTGCGGTAAGTTACAATTTTTTTCCATTTTCAACTTTCCATTTTTAATTTTCAATTATTAAGATGAAATGTCCTGCAATATTAATAAATTTGCGTGCAAACTAAAATAATGACAGCATAAAAAAAATAATCTCCATATTATCTCGGTGTGTGATAGGATTGATCTTTTTGGTCTTTGCTGCATACATGGCTTTAATGACCCCGTTTGTACAGACGAGGTTAGTGGATTATTTTACCCGTATTTTAGAGGAACGGACGGGAACCACGATTTCTATCGGACGGGTGGAATTCCGCCCGATAGAGTCATTGATTTTAAATGATGTGTTTGTTCGGGATTGTCGTCAAGATACGCTTGTGTTTTGCGAGCGACTGGTGATGAAGGTGGATTCCGTGAGTTTCGTGAAAAGACGTTTCACGATTACGGAGGCTGCTTTCGAAAAAGCCAAGTTTAATTTATGGATCGAACGTAGGCAAGATGGAGGGGAGAGTCTTACAAACGTGGAACAGCTCATTAATTCTTTTTCATCTTCCAAGGTCGATACCGTGCCTCAAACCTCTTCGGGGTGGAACGTGAATCTGACTCAGGTAATATTGAAAGATTGTCGTTTCCGGTATATCGAGAGCGATTATGAACCGACAGATTACGGGATTAATTGGACGGACGTGGAGTGTCAGAATCTGAACGTGCGTATTTCAGGTATTGATTTTTCGAACAAGCAATATCGAGCTAAAGTTGCGGGACTTCGTTTCAGGGAAAAGTCCGGTTTCGAGGTGACCAATATGGGAGGGGAAGTCGTGGCGAGTGATGATAATTTGTTGGTAACAAACACGTTTATACAGACAGAACGAAGTAAGGTTTATTTGGATACGTTGGAGTATAACTGGGTTCCGGAACACGATTACTGGCGTAATTTTACCACGAGGATGCAACAGCGTTACGTGTTTACCGATTCTAGGGTAAGTTTTGATGATCTGTCGTATTTTAACGGGAAGTTATTGGGAATGCATAATACCGTTTTCGGTAGCGGGGTTGTTTTTAACACGATAAATAATCTGGAAGGGCGTGATTTAGAGATTTATTTGGGGGATAAAAGCGTGCTGCATGGTTCATTTGCATCGCACGGGTTACCTGCTTTTTTCGAAACGGATTTCAATATTGATTTCACGGATACGAAGGTGTCTCCACCGGAATTGGAGGCTATTTATATGCCTTGGCTTAGAAGTCATTACGTGAAAATACCGGAAATCTTGCATAAATATGATGTCTTTACTTTTGACGGGAATTTTCAGGGAAAGATTGAGGACTTTGCTGTTAAGGCTCGTACCACGACTCCCGGAATGGTGGGAAGCGTGCTTTTTAATTGCGTGATGGACAGTATCGGGGATATTCGTTACGATGGTTGGTTCGGTTTAGGACAGGTGCAATTCGGATTTCTCACGGAACAATCCTTTTTGGGTAGAGGGTCATTTTTCGGGAAGTTTGATGGGGTGTTGGGTGATACAATTTCTCGATTTAATTTGTCGAGTAATGTACGTCGTTTGCAGTTATATGATAAGGAAATTCGGGATATTCGCTTGACATTGGGAACGGAAGGTGAACACTTGTATTTACTTTCTTCCGTGAAAAATGATAGTTTGCAGGCTGATGTTCTTTTGGATTATATTATGGGCGACACGTTGAGTTTGGCAAAGACTCAAGGCTATGTGAACGTGCGTCGGTGGGATTCGTGGGCTCCCTCTGTTTTTGGGGAGAGAGAGTCTGTTGAATTTGATTTTAGCGGTACTTTGAAGCAAAGTGAGGATAATTGCTGGGTGGAATTGCTGGTGCCGGGGTTGAAGTACGAGAACAGTAGGGGAACGTGGAGTACCGATTCCTTAAAATTTTCCACGACTATACTGGGAGAGTACAGTTTCACTCAATTGCAGTCGGATGTGGCGGACGTGACGATGGAAGGTTTCTTCCATTCCTTGGAAGTGACGGATTTGTGGAATAGTTTTTTGGTAAGTTATTTGCCCGACTATAAGTATGCTGTTGACAAGGCTTTGCCGGAGGGTACGAGCCTGATGCTGGATGTGCATTTAAATGACATTAATCCTTTTTTGAAGGTGGCTTACCCGCAACTGAAATTGTCCCGGGGTGGGAACTTGGCCTGTGAGTATCATTATGCCGATCGTCAAGTAGAGTTGTCTTTGGAGGCAGATACAATTTCCTATGGTGATTTTAAATTACGTGATTCCCGAATGAAACTGAATGGGGACGGGATAAACTTGCACTGCACGTATTCTGCTGATGAATTGAGATATATGAATTTCGGGAAGTTGTATAATGTGCGGAACGTGATAGAAGTAAACACGAATAACGTGAGCGAGCGTCTGACTTGGTGTAATTGGGAGAGGGAGAGTTATAGCGGGTCGTTTGCAGCTAACTTGCGTTTGTTGAAATACGGAGACCGCCATTTAACCCAAGTGTTTATTCATCCGAGTACGTTTGTTATGGCGGATAGTACATGGCACGTGGCACGTTCCATGATTTTGAAGGAGGACAATAATATTTTCGTGAATAATTTTGAAATCAACCGGGGCGAACAGCGTTTTCGTTTATGGGGACGGGTGACGGATAATCCTCGTGATGTTCTTTCTTTGGAGTTTCATGATTTCAGTTTGACCGAGTTTAACAAGATCCTTTTTGATAATAAATTACAACTTTTCGGTCAGGTGAATGGTGAAGTGAAGATTCGAGATTTGTATAATGATAATTTGATATATGCCAACGTGAATGTGGATCAGTGGGGAGTTAACCGGGATACATTAGGGGTACTGGATTTGAATTCTCGTTGGGACGCGTTGAATAGTGCTTTGGAGATAAGCATGGTTAACCGGATGAAGGAGAGAACCCCGATCGGGGTATTCGGGTATTATAAGCCTTCTACGGATAGTTTGAACGTGAATCTGGAGCTTTCCCAGATCGAGGTGAATTATCTGGCCGGTTATTTCCCCGATATGTTGAAAGGTGGTGAGGGTACGATCTCGGGTAATCTGGTTATGAAGGGGACAACACAAAAAGCCTCGGTTGACGGTTTTCTGGAAATGGATTCCGTGGCGCTTACGGTAGCCGGATTGAACACGGCGTTTAAAGTCGATGAGCGTTTACCCGTGAAGAATAATCGGGTCGTGCTGGATAATTTCAAGATATATGATGCCAAGGGACATGCGTCGGTTTGTTCGGGGTATTACGATCTGAATTCGAATTTATACGACGTGTCGCTTAAATTTAATAATTTCCGGGTGTTGAATACCAAGGCAAACCAGAATGAAGCATTTTACGGGCAACTGTATATCACGGGACAAACCCGGATGAATAATTTGTCCGGGGACGGGGCTTTATCCGTGAATCTAAAACCGGAAGCGCATTCCGTACTTTACATTCCATTGACTTCCGCGTTGACGGAGGAAGATGGGAGTTTCCTACATTTTATAAATAATCGTCAGGCAGATGAGGGACGGCGTGCGGAAGAAGAGCGTTCTTCACTGGTTTCTAATTTTGATTTGAATGCTAATATCGAGATCAATAATAATCTGGAGGTTCAGATTATTTTCGACCCCACGATCGGGGATATTTTGAAAACGGTGGGAAGTGGTAATCTGCGTTTCGGTTTGGGGAAAGATAACGAGTTGGATATGTTCGGGGAGTATAAGATCGAGAAAGGGGATTACTTGTTCACGTTGAGTAATTTGATTAATAAGAAGTTCGTGCTTAACCCCGGGGGAAGTATCAGGTGGAATGGCTCGCCGTATGATGCCACAATCGACGTGAGTGCTATATATAATTTACGTACTTCTTTGAGTGATTTGCTTGCTGGAACTACGACGACGGTGGATAAGACAACGAAAGTGCCTGTTGAGTGCGAGTTGAAGTTGGGGGAGAATCTGATGAACCCGAACGTGCAGTTCGGCATTAATTTCCCTTCTCTCGACGTGCAGATGCGAAGCCTGATGCAGAGCTTTTTTTCCAGTCAGGACGAGATTAATAAACAGATGTTTTCTTTGTTGATATTGAACAAGTTCTATACTCCGGATTATATTGATAAGGATGCCGAACTGGAGGAACGGAATGCGGGTTACCAGATGGGAGTGACGACAGCGAGTGAGTTGTTGTCAAATCAACTATCTCGTTGGTTATCGCAGATCAGTAATAATTTTGATATTGGTTTTTCTTACCGTCCGGGTGATCAGGTGACGACAAACGAGTTCGAGCTGGCCTTGTCGACCCAGATCTGGAATAACCGGGTGACGATTTCTGCCAATGGTAATATGATGGAGAAAGCAAAGACTAATTCCAACACGTCAATCACGGGTGATTTTGACGTGGATGTGAAATTAAATCGTCAGGGGACGCTGCATCTGAAGGCCTATTCGCATACAGACGAGAAGATTACCTATAATGCGACCGAGACCGTGCAAGGTGTCGGTGTCTCTTATCAAGAGACTTTTGATACCTTCCGAGAGTTATTCCGTAAATACTTGGCTATTTTTAAGCGGAAAAAACAATCGACGTCTCCCGTGCAATCTTCTGATAATAAGCAGTAATTTTCATTTCCAATTTTTCATTTTTAATTTTCCATTCTTTGTCATTGTTTTTTTGATTTTTTTTCATCAAATTGTGCTCGTTACGTGAAAACGTCGAACCTAACTAAAATTATATCATGAAAAAAATGACCGAACAAGAGTACATGGACCGCGAGGCCCAATACGGTGCTCACAATTACCATCCACTTCCCGTGGTGTTAGAAAAAGGAGAAGGTATTTACGTGTGGGATGTTAACGGAAAGCGTTATTTCGATTTCCTGTCGGCTTATTCTGCCGTGAATCAAGGACACTGCCACCCGAAGATTGTAGAGGCAATGACGGAGCAAGCCAAAAAGTTGGCTTTGACTTCCCGGGCTTTCTATAATAACGTGCTGGGTGAATGGGAAGAATATATCACCAAATATTTCGGGTACGATAAGGTGCTACCGATGAATAGTGGTGCTGAGGCTGACGAGACTGCTTTGAAATTATGCCGTCGTTGGGGATATGACGTGAAGGGAATCCCTGCCGATCAAGCTAAGATTATTGTTTGTGATAATAATTTCCATGGGCGTACGATCACGATTGTCACGCTTTCTAACGATCCTTCTTCTTATGCTGGATTCGGACCTTTCACTCCCGGATTCGTGAGAATACCGTATGATGATATTCCTGCTTTGGAAGAGGCGTTGAAAGACCCGAACGTGGCCGGATTCCTGTTAGAACCGATTCAAGGCGAGGCTGGTGTTTATGTACCGCATGAAGGATATTTGAAAAAAGCGTATGATTTGTGTAAGGCTCATAACGTGTTGTTTATGGCTGACGAAGTGCAGACCGGTATTGCCCGCACGGGTAGAATGCTGGCGTGTGATCACGAGGGGGTGCGTCCGGACGTTTTGATCCTAGGTAAAGCCATTTCCGGAGGATTAATGCCTGTTTCCTGCGTGTTGGCAGATGACGAGATCATGTTGACCATTAAGCCGGGAGAACATGGTTCGACTTACGGGGGAAATCCCATCGCGGCCAAAGTGTCTATGGCTGCTTTACAGGTAATCAAGGATGAGAAACTGGAAGAGAATGCCGAAAGATTGGGTAAGATTTTCCGGGAGAGAATGAAAGCGATTAAATCCGATATGGTGGAACTTGTCCGCGGTAAAGGTTTGCTGAATGCGGTGGTAATTACCCCGAAGAATGGTAAAACGGCTTGGGATGTATGTTTGAAGTTACGTGACAACGGTTTGTTAGCTAAACCGACTCACGAGCATATTATTCGTTTCGCCCCGCCTTTGGTTATCAATGAAGAGCAATTGATTGAAGCGATAGGTATCATCGAGAAAACATTAAAAGAGTTCGAGTAGGCGGATTTGAATTTATTATTAGGCATCTTTTCATGATCACGAGTTTGATCTTGGAAAGATGCTTTTTTATATAGTCCAACAATAGCGTATATTATTTCTTTAAATTGTGAAAAGTTTATTTTTCCGCGTATATTTGTTTTATTAAATATCCCTCTTATATGTCAATAGATTTCGATTCATTATTGGAAGGCGTTAATAAAAAAGATATGCGGGCGTGGGAAGAGCTTTATGCAAGGTATTATGCCGTGTTGTGTTCTTACGTGAACAATATCTTGCGGGATCGGGATCAGGCTCAGGACATTGTACAGGATGTTTTGGTGGCTATCTGGAAATCTTCCAAGCAGTTTGGGGATATGAAGGAACTGACTTCTTATTTATATCGTTCTTGTTATAACAATGCGTTGATTTATAAGCGTAATGTTCAAATCCGTAAGGGTATAGAACAAAAGATCGTATTGGAGGCTGAGGTGGAATTTTCTGACGAGATCTTTGCTATTACCGTGAGGGATGAGTTATTGAGACAGTTGTATTGTTATATCAAGGAATTACCGGATGGTGCAAGGGAAATAATGGAATTAAGTATTTTGGGGTTGTCCGGGCCTGAAATTGCAGAAAAGTTAGGGATCACGATTCACACCGTGAAAACACAGAAAAGTAGGAGCTTCAAGTATTTACGAAAGAAATTGAAAGATTCTGTGCTGTTATTTTTAATTTGACTGAAATTTTTTATCGTTTTTGTCATACTCTTTATGACTTCATGTATTATACAATTAAACGATCGTTTCTTAATAGAAATGACGGATAAGTCAATATTAGATTATGAAAAAAGTAACTATTTGGTTGTGAGAAGTATGAGAAAAGGCAAGAAACGAAATATTAAGCGTTTTGTTGACAATAAAAAACGATCCATTATTGATATTTCGAGTTTTTTCTCGAAGTCGTGGTAAATGCTTG
>NZ_JAHZBP010000013.1:0-128212 GCF_019423355.1 Butyricimonas sp. | reverse complement strand
AAACGAAGGTTTAACGAGCCTATGGATGGTCAAATTACATACGAAGCAATTAAAAACGGAGACATCAAAGCTTTTGAACTTCTCTTTAGAGAATTCTATCCTTCGATGTGTGTTGTTGCCATGCGTTTCGTTGCAGACCAAGATGCAGCTGAGGATATCGCCCAAGAAGCATTTATAAAATTATGGGAGAAACGTACGGCATATGAAGATATTCCAAGCCTAAAAACCTTTCTTTATGTATCGGTGAAAAATCTATGTTTTAATCATATTAGGAATAAAAAAGATACAATTGACTATACTTCACCGGAAGCACAAAACAAAGAAGCCGTTTTTAAAGATTACCTCATTGAAGAAGAGGCTTATCGAATCATCGAGGATGCAGTGAATGCACTCCCTCCTCAAAGCCAAAAAATTGTAAAAATGCATTTAGACGGAAAACAGAACAAAGAAATTGCCGAAACTTTAAACATTTCAGTAAATTCAGTCAAGACTTTAAAATACAATGCATTATCATCCTTAAAACTATCACTAAAAGATTATTTTTACCTCCTTATATTACTTCTTGCAGAAAAATAATTCTAAAAGAAATGTGAAAATAATGTGAAAATTAATACCTCGATTCATCCTTTTCAAATTTTGTCGTGTTCTGCAAGTAGAAAATAAATTCAATAACACTATAAAAATTTATGGAAGAATCAGTAGTAAAAGTCGAACATCTTTCACATCGCTATAACGTACAATGGGCGATAAAAGATATAAACTTCGAAATTAAACGTAAGAGGACTCTTGGCTTGTTAGGTTCTAACGGTGCAGGGAAATCTACCACAATGAACATCATGTGTGGAGTTCTCAATCAAACCGAAGGAGAAGTATATATAAATGGTATCAACTTACGGGAACATCCGGTTGAAGCTAAAAAACATATTGGTTTTCTTCCTCAAAAACCTCCATTATACCCAGATTTGACCGTGGATGAATACCTGACCCACTGTGCTCTCATGAGGCAAATGGACAAATCACAAGTCAAAACTGCAGTAGAAAAAGCTAAATCACGCTGTGGAATTGCCCATTTTAGTAAACGACTAATTCGCAATTTATCTGGTGGCTACCAACAACGAGTGGGCATAGCTCAAGCGATTGTCCATAATCCCAAATTTGTCGTTTTGGACGAACCTACAAATGGACTTGATCCCAACCAAATCATCGAAATTCGGCACCTTATCAAAGAAATTGCAACAGAGCACTCTGTCATGCTCTCCACACATATTCTATCAGAGGTTCAAGCCACGTGTGATGATATTGAAATGATAGAACATGGAAAAGTCGTTTTTTCCGGCACAATGGAAGACTTTAACAATTACATGGAACCGAACACATTCATTGTTGTAATGGAAACGCCTCCTTCTCTAGAAGTATTGGCTCAAATTCCCGGTATCACACACGTAGAACATATCACAAATACCCGTTACCGAATGCAATTCTCGTCCTCTCAAGATATCACAAAAACAATGATCGAACTCAGCGTTACAAATAATTGGCGTCTCCACGAAATCATATTAGAAAGAGACTCTTTAGATTCTGTATTCGCACAATTATCCGGAAAAAAACATTCATAAATAAAGATCATACATGACATGAAGACAATATTTAGATTAGCGAAGACAGAACTTCGCATACTATTCTGTTCGCCTGTATCTTGGCTCATTTTGGTAATTTTTGCATTTCAAGCAGGATTAAGTTTTAGTGACAATTTCGGGGGACAACTTAAACGTCAGGCACTTGAATACGGCTTAGGAGATATCACCCTCGAAACATTTGCCGGATATGTAGGCCTAATGACCTCCATGGTTAGAAACCTTTACTTATATATTCCATTAATCACGATGGGGCTCATGAGCCGAGAACTAAGTAGTGGCTCCATCAAATTTTTATATTCCTCACCTATAACAACAAGGCAAATCATCCTTGGAAAATACCTTTCCATGATGATTTACGGGGCAATGTTAATGGCAATTCTTCTCATTTACATCATTTTCGGAGCATTTACCATCGAAAATATGGATTTACCTCTCGCCCTCACCGGCCTATTAGGACTTTATTTATTGACATGTGCCTATGCAGCTATTGGACTTTTCATGTCCAGCATCACTTCCTATCAGGTTGTTGCCGCTATGGGAACTCTAGCCATTTTAGCTGTTCTAAATTTCATTGGAGATGTCGGACAAGGAATCGCATTTGTTCGTGATATAACATACTGGTTATCCATGTCAGGCCGAGCTTACAAATTTCTTGCTGGAATGATTTGTAGTGAGGATATGTTGTATTTCATCATTGTTATTTCTCTATTCATTCTATTATCTATCATGCGCTTACAATCGGGTAGAAAAAAAAGAAGCCTGCCAGTCACACTTGCTCGTTATTGCATCGTAATCGGAGGAGCACTATTTATTGGTTATCTTTCTTCTCTACCTATTAGCAAAGTATATTATGATGCGACCCAATTAAAAACAAACACCTTGACACCGGGAAGCCAAGAAGTAGTGAAAAAACTAGATGGAGGACTCACGATTACCACGTACATGAATATCCTTGACAAAAATTATGGTAGCGCACTTCCCAGTCAATTAAAAAGCGATTTCGAACGTTTCGAACAATATGTGCGTTTCAAACCAGAAATTAAAATGGAATACGTCTATTATTACGCACCTTCCGTGGAGCCTTCATTCTCCGGATATTTTGAAGAATTACAAGGTAAAAAAAGAGCAGAACATATATCCAAAATCATGAAACTGGATTTCGACATGTTTTTATCCCCGGAAGAAATTGATAAAATCATTGATTTAAAATCGGAAGGGTATCGTTTTGTTCGTGTTTTAGAAAGAGAAAACGGCCAAAAAACAACACTTCGCCTTTTTGACGATATGATGAAACACCCCACGGAAACAGAGATTACCACTGCCTTAAAACGTTTCCTTGTACCAGCTCCTAAGGTAGCATTCCTTACCGGACACGGGGAGAGAAATGTGAATAGTGCCGGAGAACGTTTTTATTACACGTTCGCTCGTAGCATATATTTCCGACAATCCCTAATCAATCAAGGATTTGATGCCACGGAATTAACCATAAAAGATCAGGACATTCCAGAAGACATTAACATTCTCGTCATTGCGGATATGCGAACCCCTCTTTCTCCTGAAGAAATGCAACGTTTGGAACATTATATCGAACGAGGAGGAAACCTATTTATCCTTGGAGAACCTAACCGCCAAGAAGCGATGAATCCTATTCTTGCTAAATTTGGTGTTAAGCTATTACCGGGAACTCTCGTACAACAAAGTGAAGATTATCTCCCAAGTCTTATCACGGCAAAACTCACGGATCATGCTGCAACCCAATGTTTCCAATTCAAACAGCTCCAAAGTTGGGATGCCTCTGTTGTTATGCCCGATGCCGCACCTCTTCAGTACACCCCGAATCAAGGTTATGACGTAAAGCCATTAGCCATGACCTTGAATAAAAATAGCTGGAATGAACTAGAAACGACAGACTTCCTAGATGGAGAACTATCCATTAATGAAAAAATCGGAGAAAAAGAACAATCTTATCCCGTAATCCTTTCGTTAACTCGTATGAAAGGAGAAAAAGAACAACGAATAATCATTACCGGAGATGCAGATTGCATCAGTAATGGAGAGTTAGCTAATAGACGTAACGGCATTTATGCGGCTAATTTCAGCTTCATCACAGAAACATTTAGGTGGTTGTCATACGGGGAATTCCCAATCGACACCTCCCGTCCGAAATCTATTGACAAAACCATTTTCCTCACACGCAAGGCAACTCCATGGATCAAACTTTTTGCATTGGGTGTAATTCCTTTCTTCTTAGCTTTCGCAGGGTTCCTCGTGTGGTATAAACGTAAAGGGAGATAATCAGATTTTAGATTTATGATAAAAAAACAAATAATATGGAAGATTCAATTGTAAAAGTTGAGCACTTGTCTCATCGCTATCACATACAATGGGCCATTCAAGATATTAATTTTGAAATTAAAGAGAAAGGAGTTCTCGGCCTACTCGGTTCCAATGGAGCCGGAAAATCCACCACTATGAACATCATTTGTGGCGTGCTAAACCAAACCGAGGGGGAGGTATATCTTAATGGTTATAACCTCCGGACAAACCCGGTAGAAGCCAAACGGCACATCGGATTCCTCCCCCAAAAGCCGCCACTCTATCCTGATATTACCGTGGAGGAATATCTCACATATTGTGCACATCTACGTCTGATGCCCACACGAGAGATCCCTACCGCAGTTGAACGAGCCATGAAACGTTGTGACATCACACATTTCCGGGAACGAATCATCAATAATCTTTCTGGAGGATACCAACAGCGTGTCGGTATCGCACAAGCCATTGTGCACAACCCAAGTTTCGTGATTTTCGACGAACCGACCAACGGGCTTGACCCGAATCAAATTGTAGAAATCCGCCATCTGATCAAAGAGATTGCCGCAGACCATGCAGTATTACTCTCAACCCACATACTACCCGAAGTGCAAGCAACTTGCAACAACATCAAAATGATCGAACAAGGTAAACTGGTTTTTTCCGGAAGTATTGATGAATTCAACAACTACGTTGCACCCTCAAGTCTCTTAGTCAAACTCGATATCACACCGCCCTTAGAAGCTCTTAAGGCTATTGATGGCGTCCTCCAAGTGGAAGAAATAAAACCTCGGAATTATCGACTGCAATTTGATGCATCAAAAGATATTAGCGAACATGTTGTACAACTCAGCGTGGCAAACAACTGGCAACTTGCAGAGATTCAACTTGAGCGTCTTTCTCTTGATGCCATATTCGCACAATTATCAGGAAAAAAAGTACAATAGCAAACATGAATTTGATTTATGAAAACAATATTAAAGATAACAAAAAATGAACTAAGCACGCTATTTTATTCTCCAATAGCCTGGCTTATTCTTATTATCTTCACTTTTCAATCAGGGATGTCCTATGCCCATGCCTGGTCTGAAGCGCTACGATCATTAGCCCTTGGTTATAACCTTTACGGCATGACAGAACGTTTACTGCTTGGGTGGCAAGGAGCAATTTCCGGCATGCAAGGCGACCTCTATTTGTACATTCCGTTACTCACAATGGGATTAATGAGCCAAGAATATAACCGAGGTTCTATTAAATTACTTTACTCCTCTCCCGTTACAAACAAACAGATCATTTTTGGTAAATACCTTTCAATGATTATTTATGCACTTATACTGGTTGCGATTCTAAGTATTTATTATCTATTTACCGCATGTACAATCAAAAACATCGACCACCCTTTTGTCTTAAGTGCTTTATTAGGAGTATTCCTCATGATTTGTGCTTATGCTGCCATCGGGCTATTCATGTCAACACTCACCTCTTATCAAGTTGTTGCCGCAGTAGGAACTCTTGCAGTCCTTGCCGTTCTCAATTATATCGGAAATGTTGGACAAGACATTCCCTTCGTACGTGATATTACTTACTGGTTATCGATATCAGGCCGGGCCGACACCTTTTTCAAGGGAATGATATGTAGCGAAGATCTTCTCTACTTCTTATTAGTTATTGCTCTTTTTATCACATTCTCGATATTAAGATTACAAGCAGAACGAACGAAACGTTCCACACCCCAAAATATTCTTCTCTATGGAAGTGTCATTATTATAACACTCATGATTGGCTTTCTCAGTGCTCGTCCGGCATTCCGTTGCTATTATGATGCAACAGAAATGAAGGAAAACACCTTAACGAAGAATAGTCTTGAGGTTATGGAAAAACTGGATGGTCCTTTAACAATCACGACTTATGTAAACATGTTAGATGAAGACTATTTTAGAGCAATGCCTCGTTACTATAATGAAGACTTCGAACGTTTCGAAAAATACATTCGTTTCAAACCGGAAATCAAGTTGAAATATATTTACTACTATGACTCTATCCAGAATCCTGACCTAAAACGTCGCTATCCAGGACTTAGCAACGAACAATGTTTGGAAAAAATATGTGATGCTGAAGATTGGAGTACTAAAAAAATACTAACTCCTACACAAATTCGCAAAATAGAAGATCTTTCTGGAGAATATAACAAATTTGTACGGGTAATCGAAAGAGGAAATGGACAGAAAACCTTTTTACGTCTATATGATGATAATTTCCGATACCCATCCGAAACAGAAATAACGGCAGCTCTGAAACGCATGGTTGCCAAATCTCCCATGGTCGCCTTTTTAACAGGACATGGAGAACGCAGTATCAATGGAGCAGGAGAACGTGATTATTATGCATTTTCTCAATACAAATCATTCAGAAATTCCTTAGTAAACCAGGGATTTGATAACATGCCTCTCGCTCTCGATAGCTTGAATACGATTCCTGAGAATGTCGACATTCTTGTTATCTCTGATATTCGATCCTCCCTATCTCCTAAAGAACAGAAAATTATCGAAGATTATATCAACAAAGGAGGCAACCTTTTAATTATTGGAGAGCCTCGTCGTCAGGACCAAATGAATCCGTTATTACAACCTCTTGGTTTGAAATTCATGCCGGGATTACTTGTACGGGACAATAAAGATTATCCGGCAGATTTAATTCTGTCGAAACCAACTCCAACTGCAATAAAGGCGATACGGGGATTTTATATCATGTCCTATTACGACAAATCAGTTACCATGCCCACGGCAGTTGGAATTGAACAGATTGCAGATAAAGGTTTTAAAGCAACTCCGTTATTAACAACTGATTCTACCGGTTCATGGAATGAATTAGAGACAACAAATTTTGTGGAGGATACCGTTCGAATTAATTCTACAATAGGAGAAATTGAACAAGCCAATACTACCATGATGTACCTCACAAGACAAATCAATGGCAAGGAACAAAGAATTGTTGTTTTAGGAGATGCGGATTGTATTGGGAATGGTGAATTAACTCGTACTCGAGATGGTATTGAAGCCTCTAATTTCACACTGGTAACAGAAACGTTCCGTTTACTCGCAAATAACGAGTTCCCGATAACCACAACCAGACAACGCCCATCAGATGACAAAGCTTATCTTGAAGAAGGGGCAGGCATTTGGCTCAAAATACTCTTCATGGGAATTTTCCCCGGTATCTTGACAGTCCTCAGTCTTATGCTTTGGAGAAAACGACGCAAAAAATAATAAATTATTGAGGGTATATTTTTTATATACCCTCAATAACCATCAGACACAAGATTTCTAGATATAAACCAGTTACAAAATAATCCATTACTTTTTGAAAAAAAAAGATTTTTCATTCATCCTTTTGACATGGATATGTGTTCTACAAGTAGATAATGGTACCAAACCTAGAATGTATGTCAGAATTTACAGAAGAATATAGAATCGCACAGCTTCTATCTAAAAAGATGACCGGAGAACTTACTCCTGAAGAGGAGCAAGAATTGCAAGAATGGGAGCAAAACTCCCCCTCGGCCAAAGAGGTAGCTAGCCAAGTATTAAATCCCATGAACAAACGCCACCGAGATAAATTCGTCAATAGCCTTGATCTTAACAAATCATGGCAAAAACTCGAAAAACATCTTCCTCGGGAAAAGAATAAAACCAGACATTTAATATGGTGGACAAGTACAGCTGCTGCAATTTTAGCAATTGCTTTCTTCTTTGTTTATCCTCAATTACAGCAAGCAAAACATCAGCCATTACCTATAGCTGAAATCCAAACGGGTAGTGCTAAAGCAGTATTAATCACATCAGAAGGAAAAAAATTTAATCTATCTACACAAGATTCTTCCCGTTCTCTGGATCTCGGACAAGGTCTCTTTGCAATCAATAGTGGCAACGCAATTGAATATCAAGAAAATCCCAATACTGAATCCACCTCCAACAAACGCCTCAATACAATCCAAGTACCTAAAGGCGGAGAATATGAATTAATTCTTCCAGATGGTACGCATGTTTGGATAAATTCTGATACAAAGCTTACATTCCCTGTAGCATTTGACTCAAATAAACGGGAAGTCACCCTTGCCGGAGAAGCTTATTTTGATGTTACAAAAGATCCCAAAAGACCTTTTATGGTAAAAACAGCAAACATTGAAATAAAAGTTTTAGGAACCCAATTCAATGTACAAGCATATCCTGATGACAACAAAATAGAAACTACCTTATGTGAAGGATCTGTCAATGTAACAGATGGAGAACTCGGAGTTACTCTAACACCTTCTCAACAGGCAGTCTATTCTAAAGTAACCCAGGCTCTCACAACCCGCAAAGTTGATGTGCGACTATACACAGCATGGAAAGAAGGATTATTTGTCTTCGAAAATAAACCATTAGAAGAAATTATGAATACATTATCCCGCTGGTATAATATTAATGTTTTTTACTCGAACCAAGCAGTAAAATTATATCACTTTACTGGAGATTTAGAACGTTACGGAGACTTTAGAAAAACATTAAACATGATAGAAAAATCAACAGCAATACGATTTGTTATAAATGGAAATAATATTATGGTTGAAGAAATTCCCAATTAAATAAAAAAGGGGATATTGACCCTATCCCCTCCTTTTAGTAACCAATTCATAAACAAGCAATTTAAAAATTGATTATTTAAACCATTAAGTATTCAAAGTTATGGAAAAAAAACGAAAAAACACCTTTGATTTACATCAAAGGTGGGAAAAAATGCTCATGATTCTACGAACAATCTTTTTGATAGTTGTTATTACAACTATTAATTTTGAAACAAACGCCTCTACCCAAACAAATAAAGTAAGCGTAAAAATGGAAAATGCCACGATTGATGAAATAATCAAAAGTGTACGAACGACCACAAACTATCGATTTCTTTATCGGGTTGAAGAAGTTAATAAATACGGGAAACGAGACATTAATCTACAGAATGTATCCATTGACGAATTTCTCCGTATTGCTCTAAAAAACACGAACCTATCCTATGAAATTGAGAATGAAGTTATCATCATTCGTCCAAGCAAAGAGGACAAGAAAAAAGAAACAACACCTCGTAAAATAACAGGTACGGTCATGGATATGCAAGGCAACACTTTACCCGGTGCCACCATTTTGATAAAAGAAACCAGTTTGGGTGTCGTAACTGATGTTAATGGAAAATTCTCGCTAGAGATTCCCCAACAGGATAGTATCATTCTAGTCGTTTCCTTTGTAGGATATGAGACAAAATACATCACGTTAGATAAAGACCAAAAGGAACTTTCAATCAAGTTAAAAGAAGATGTGACTGAAATGGAAGAAGTGGTTGTCACGGGATACGGGAAAGTACGTAAAGAAAGCTTCACTGGAAGTAGTGTTAGTATCTCCAAAGAACAATTGATGAAAGTATCTAAAACGAACGTTCTAAAAGCACTGCAAGCATTTGATCCCTCTTTCAGAATTCAAACCAACAATAAGTGGGGATCTGATCCCAATGCATTACCGGAAATGTATATTCGAGGACGTTCCGGTGTTGGTGTTAAACAATTAGACCCCAATTACACGAGTAAAGGGAACCTAGAAAACAACCCAAATCTACCAACCTTCATCATGGATGGATTCGAGATTAGTGCCCAAAAACTTTACGACATGGACCCCGCCCGAATTGCGAATATCACAATTCTTAAAGATGCAGCCGCCACTGCATTATATGGTTCACGTGCTGCTAATGGTGTAGTCATCATTACAACAGTAGCCCCGAAACCGGGGAAATTGAATGTATCTTATGGATTAACAGGTGAGATCACCATGCCAGACCTTTCAGCATACAATTTAATGGATGCAAAAGAAAAACTAGAAGCAGAATGTTTAGCTGGAGTATATGATGTCCAAGATGCTAACGACCCCGGTTACAATCTGCAATGGCAAGAAATCTATTATCGCAAACTAAATAATATCAACAAAGGAGTAGATACTTATTGGTTATCATTTCCTTTGCAAACAGCTTTCAACCATAAACATAGCATGTTCGTGGAGGGAGGTTCTGAAAATCTTCGCTTTGGAGTCGACCTTTCTTACTATAATGAAGACGGTATCATGAAAGAATCTTTCCGAGACCGTTTAGGAGTAGGTGTTACGCTGGATTATCACATCAAACAATTACAAGTAAAAAATCAAACAACCTATAATATCACTAAATCCAAAGAAACACCTTATGGTTCTTTCACAAGTTATACTCAAGCGCTCCCATATAATATATATAAGGATGAACAAGGAAAGTATTTGGAAAAATTAGAAAGTTGGGGAGAATCCAATGCTATGCCCAATCCTCTATACGAAGCATCATTAAAGAGTTTCGATAAATCACAAACAGAAGAATTTATTAATAATTTATCAGTCAATTGGAATATTACTCCTTACCTATTACTAAAAGGACAATTTAGCCTCACCAAACGCATAAACGAAAGTCGCCGTTTTTTAGATCCTTTATCTCAAAAAAATACAAATCCGATTTCGGGTCATAACTCAACTTCAGGAGAACTCCATACAACGGATGGAAATAGTTTCGGATGGGATATGCAAGCCACACTTTCATACAACCGAACAATAAACAAACACAACATTAACTTTTTAGCCGGAATAAACCAACGAGCAACAAAGAGTGAAAGCATTCGTGCCGAGTATCGAGGATTTCCGTCAGGCGCTTTAAGCTCGCCGAACTACGCTGAAGATATTTACGAAAAACCAACCTCTTCCGAAAATAGCACACGATTAGTCGGTTTTTTAGCTTCATTAAACTATAGTTTCGACAATATTTATCTACTAGATGCTTCTGTACGTTGGGATGGTTCCTCTGAGTTCGGATCGGATAAACGTTTTGCCCCCTTTGGTTCATTCGGTGCCGGAATCAACATTCACAACTATGAATTCATGAAAAATTGGGGTAAACTCAATCTTTTAAAAATCAGAGGGACCTATGGTGAAACGGGTAAAGTAAATTTTCCTGCCTATGTCGCACGTACCTCGTTTAAAATCCTTTCAGATGAATGGTATAAAACCGGGTACGGAGCAACGTTAATGGCTCTAGGTAATAAAAACTTGACTTGGGAAACAACAAAAGAATACAACATCGGTGTTGAAATAGGTTTACTACAAGACCTTATTTACCTTGATGCCACGTATTACCGGAAAAAAACCGTTGACTTGATTAATGATGTAACTATCCCAAGTTCAACCGGATTCACTACCTACTCGGACAACATCGGAGAAGTTGAGAATAAAGGATTCGAATTAAATTTCAGGAGTAATATCATTCGAAAAGAAAATCTATTCGTTGCTCTATTCGCCAATCTTGCACATAACGAAAACAAAATATTAAAAATATCCGAAAGTCTAAAAGCCTACAATAATTCTGTTGATCAGCATTTTAAAGACAACAAAGAGTCGGAACCTTTTCTAAAATACGTTGAAGGAGGATCTTTAACTTCCATATTCGGTATGCGCTCTTTAGGAATAGACCCCGCAACGGGAGAAGAAATTTTCCTGAAACGCGATGGTAGTCAAACGAAAACATGGAATTCCAGCGAACAAGTAGTATTAGGTAATACAGAACCGGACGCACAAGGAACTTTCGGAGTAAATGTCACATGGAAACAATGGAGTCTCTATGCAACTTTCATGTATGAATTTGGTGGTGAAGCCTATAATCAGACATTAGTCGATAAAGTGGAAGACGCTAATATTTACCTTCACAACGTAGATAAACGCGTGTTAACCGACCGTTGGCAAAAACCAGGTGACGTGAAAAAGAATCGTAAAATAACAATTCGTGACAAGAAAGGGGCACTTAGTATTCCTGTCACTCAACCAACAGAACGTTTTGTTCAAAAAAACAATAATCTATCTCTCAATTCTGTTACATTAGGATACAGCCTACAAGCTAGTGACAACCGTTGGTTACAAACTGTCGGTATAAGTATGTTGCGTTTCGAAATCGGAGCAAATGAACTATTCTACTGGTCAACGATGAAGGCGGAAAGAGGACTAGATTATCCTTTTGCTAGAACAATGAATTTCTCTTTAAATCTAACTTTCTAAATTAATCTATTATGAAAGTCTCAATTATTATATCAACAATATTTATTCTAGCCCTTACTTCTTGTAATTCATGGCTAGATGTTACCCCGCAAGACACGGTGGATGAAGATGTATTATTTTCCACCGGAGATGGATATCGTAATGTTTTAAACGGTGTGTATAAACAAATGGCCACTCCCTCCATGTATGGAAAAGAGTTAAGCTGGGGAATGCTGGATGTCATGGGACAACTCTATCACCAAAGAGCTTTCAGCAGCGGTGTCGAGTATCGGGCAGTAGCCTCCTACAAATATACGGACAAAAGCGTAAAACCTCTTATACAAGACATTTGGTCTTTAGCATATAATTCCATAGCGAACTGTAATAGTATTTTGGCCAAAATCGACGGAACAGATTCTACACTATTCAGAAGTGGAAATAATGAAAAAATGTTAATTAAGGGAGAGGCATTAGCGCTAAGAGCCTTCCTGCATTTTGACATACTACGTCTCTTTGCCCCAGCTCCAGACTTACAAGATCAAAAAACTTACATACCTTATTTCAAAACTTACCCGTCAACCTTCGAGCCCGATCGTTCGATCAAAGAAGTTCTTGAATTCGTTGTAAATGACCTAGAAGCTGCCCGGAGCCTAGTTGCCCCCCACGATACGATCGCTTGGCGCATCATGCTACGTAATGACTATAGAATAAACTATGAAGAAACAAACCCGAGCTTAAACCAAGATTTGTTTTTCAAGAGTCGAGGTCATCGGATGAATTATTTAGCTGTTTGTGCCCTACTAGCCAGAGTCTATAATTACATGGGAGATCTTAATGACAATTATTACCAAAAAGCGTATGACATGTGTGATCATCTCATAAACTTTGTCATTGATCCAAAGGGCTATTCAGATCTTAAAAAATTAGCTTTCACTCCTTATTATAATGCCGAAGAAAATCGAAAATTATATGATGGGGTTATCTTCTGTCTTTCCAACCAGAAATTAATAGAAGACTATGCAACAATTACATCTGATGGCAATTACTACTTTTATCTACAACCGGCAAACACAATGTTTGATGACAACGCAGACATTCGCCAAACGGAATTAACCCGCGCTAAAGGTAGTTATCAAGTTTGTACAAAAAACATTCCTCCTGATGGACAATCCACATTATATTCTAACTGCAAAGATATGCTTCCCATGATTCGGTTAAGTGAACTCTATTATATTCAAGCAGAACATCTTTGCCGCAAAGGTGATATTTCCGGAGCTATTAATAAAATGGATATTGTAAGAGATGCTCGAAACTGTCAAACCGGAAGTTCCGGACAAATGTACCAAAAAATCAAAGATCTAGTTTCCTTTAAAACAGAAATGGTAAAAGAAGCTGCAAGAGATTTCATGCAAGAAGGACAAGTATTCTTCTACTACAAACATTTAAAATTATTTCCAAAGAGTGACATGACAGCGTCCGACATGGTATTGCCCAAACCAGACAACGAACTGATCCATTAATTAAAAAACAAAAAACATGAAAAAACATATTATATATATTTTCCTGATCTTGATGGGAATATTTGCCTGTAACACGGAAGAAATTGAAGTTTATTCTTCATCAAGGTATCTATTTTTTCCAGACTCTGCAAAAGGATTAGACTCTGTCGCATTTTCCTTTTCCCATTATCCCGGAGAAACAACTCATGATGCATCATTTCATGTTGCATTAATCGGACTCCCTGCAACGGAAAACCTACAATATAAATTAGAAGTTGTTGATTCTCTAACGACAGCTCTCCCTGAAGATTATGATCTTCCCGGAAAACTTACATTCACAGCAGGAGCAACGATGGACAAATTAACCATCCAATGTAATAATGTTCGGGAAGCTTTAAAAATTCAAAAGGTACATGTAACATTCAAGATTGTGGAAAACGAAAACTTTGCACCAGGTTTATCCGGGAAACAAATGATTCGTATTATCTTCGATAATATCCAGAGTCCACCGCTCTGGTGGAGTGGAGACGTTGAAAAATTGTTACTTGGAAAATATTCTCCTAAAAAATTTGAACATTTTGTCTTTGCAACAAAAGTAAATGATCTCACGGACATGAGCCTTTCTGAAGTTAGAGAATTAGTAATGATATTCAAAGTATACCTAATTGAAAATAATATCACAGAAGAGGATGGAGTTACTCCTATGATTGACGGAATCCCAGCTTATTAATTAAAATTTTACTGATTATGAAAATAATATATATAACTTTCCTATTCCTTGTAACATTCAATTTTATTTGTTGTTATGACGACAAAGGGAATTACGAGTACAAGCAAGTCAATGACATTGAAATATCATTTCCGGACTATAACTTTGAACAAGTCATCGGAGAAACATTCAAATTGTATCCGAAATTCACTTACAAATACAAGGATACTGCAAATCTAAACTTATCCTACAAATGGGCTATCGGTGAACGGGTCATAGGGGAAAACAGACAATTAGTTTGGCAAGTGGACACGAATGAACAAGTTGAAATCGCCTTATATGTAACTAATATTGATGACAACATGGTATATATGGGTTCAACAATAGTACGTCCCACAAGTATATATACTTGGTACAATAGCTATCTTGTACTATCCGAAAAAAACGGGAAATCAATACTTTCATTTGTAAGATATGACGAAAAAGAAGACGCAAGTGGCGAAACCATCTATGATGAATTTGACCGTCCGGTTCTTGTTAACCAAGTCTATGAAGACATTTATTATAATGAAAACAAAGACGAACTCGGTTCAAAACCTCTCTTCATCCAAGAGCATATCGCTAAAATATTTCCATCTGAGGGGCATGTCATTGTATTCCAAGAAGGAGGTCAGGGATCTGTTGATTTAGATGGAACTTCCATGAAAAAAGACATCCTACTTGTCGAATCTTTCTCGAAAGGAAGTTATCCCGCAGATTTTCATCCGACAAATGCCGAAATGATGACCTACACGCACTTAATCGAGAATCATGACGGTAAAATTTATTCCAAAATAAAAGAGAGTTATAAACTATTCCAAAGCGGATACTATATACATACACCATTAATGTTTGAGAATAAAGAAATTCGAGCTCATATTATTAATTCAGTACTAGCCAATGATAAACCATACACCTTACTTCATTCAATCGGTACAACGGAAAATCCTGAAAACCGATTATTATTAGTACACGATCTTCAATATTCGTTTACAGACGTCAATGTATCTGGAAAAGTAGTCGCCTTACCTGAACCGACCAAAGGTTGGCCGGAAAACTTCAGACCCTTAACAGATCTAGGAAATTGTCAAGTTATTAATATAAGTCAGTATAATACAGGAAATACTAAAAAACCAGGTTATACCATGTTCCTCAAAAATTCAGATGGAAGTTATCAATACCAAGCATTTGAATTAGAACGTGAATATAGTGGAGAAAAACTCTCCTATCCGAAAAAAACAATTGCTGGTAAAGAACAGGAAATGCTAATTTCTTTTCCGATAACTTCTCCTATTCCATTAGAAGAATGTGTATTTTGTAATATTGCATCTCGCCAAAACGAATACATTTTCATCGCTTACGGAAAAGATATCTATTTTCTAGATCGAACTTCTCCAGAAAACGGAATCAGACATTACTACACCTGTAAAGCCAATGTAGTTGATATGGATGGACGAGAACATTACGGAGAGCAACTATTTGTTGGATTAGACAATGGCGGAGTATTACTATTAAATTCCAACAATGCCAAAAACATAACAACAAATGCTGAAAAGTTCCGCTGGGAATCCGGCCCTGAAGTCGATCTTGGAAAAATTGTTGATGTTACACTAAAAGTAGGAGGTAACGTACCTTAAAAAAGAAATCATATTCCCTGTAAAATATCTCGTTTTACGGGGAATATTCTATAAATTTAAACTTATTCCACCAAATCATACTTCTGATCCACCCCTCGCTCATTAATATTAATCCCTTCTTTCATCCAGCGAGGCATCGGGATATCTTTCAAATAATGATCAAAGAACTGCTGCAAACGAATTGTCCAATCCACTTCAGCTGGACGTGAAGTCAAGAAATGTCCTTGCCCCATATAATTCAACATCCAAACCGGACGCTGCAAGCGCCTCAAAGCTAAAAAAAGATTACGTCCATCATAAAATGAAACAGCTTCATCTTGATCACAATGGAAAATCAAAGTTGGAGTATGTATTTTATCAGCAAAAAGTAAAGGGGAATTAGCAATATAACTATCTAAATCTTCCCATAAAGTTGCTCCCATACGACATTGCCAGTCCTCAAACATAAACATATTCGGCTGACCACTTCCTTCACGAAGAGCCGTATACACGGAAGTTAAATTCACAGTTGCCGCCCCAATATTCACGCATTTAAACAAATCTGTTCTAGAGACGAGATAAGCAACTAAAAAACCCGACCAACTATGCCCCTGCAAACCGATCCGACACGAATCGACAATTCCTCTATCCGCCAATGCCCGAGTTCCACTAACGACTGCATCATAAGCACTCTCGCCCGGTTTTCCAATCTCGATATAAACATCTGGCTGAAAAACAACATATCCCCTGCTAACATACGTTGGAATATCTATCATAGCTTGACTCAATCCGGGTACGGGATGTATATGTAATTCCGAAGAATGTGTTTCATAAAAAGTAACAATAGTCGGATAACTTTTATTCTTATCGTATCCATCAGGTAAATAAAGGATTCCTTGATTATTTTTACCCTTGTAATTTGTCCATTCCACCAATTGAGCAGAACCCCATTTATAATTACATTGCTGGGGATTAACGTCAGTAACCTTTCTTAGACGACGCCCTTGTCCATCACATACCCACAAATCTCGATCATCTGTATAACTCTGTTTCATGCACAACATAGTATTAGCATTCTTTGCCTCTTGAACAACAGAAAAAGCAAAACTCCCTTGAATCAACGGGGTTAACTTCCCATTGGCAGATAAATTACCCAATCCTTGATTCTTATTTTTCCAATCAAACATCTCCACCTTATTATCCCGTGATAAATCAACGGATAACCCATTTCTACAAGGATCTAATAACCGCAATATGGTATTATTTTTGCGCCCTTCCCCCTTTGTCCAACAATATGATTTCTGCATTTCATCCAAATTAATGACCCATATATCAAAACGATCATAAACAATCGCATTCTTCCCATCCCGGCTCCATCCTGCCAATCCATAGGGAGGTGCTGGATTAGGGCGATCATATAGCTCATCATGCAAAGCGAAAGGGATAACATCTGTTAATATATTTTGTTGCCTTGTCAATGGATTTACAGCAATCCAAGATAATTTCGCATTATCAAAATAAAGAAGATGATCTCCTTGGGGACTCCAATGAACCGACCGAGTCAATTCTTTCGCTAACAAATGATGATTTCCATTTCTCAAATCCACAAGGTAAAGATCAAAACGTTGATCATGCCTCCAATCCTTCTGCCCTAAATAAGGCTTTTCATCTTTTTCATAAGCAAAAACAGGCTCCCTTCCTTCAGCAACATATACCCCCGAATGATTCTCCGCGCAAACTTTATAATCTTTCCCGTTTTCACAATTATATAAATATACCGCTGGTTGAGACCGCTTTTTATAAAAGCCCCCTTTAGCCTGTTCAGAAGGGACCACCGGATCATGCCAACTCCAAAGCTCCAATTGAAAACTTTCATCTTTCACTTGTTTCTTTGACCTTGCCCTCTGTACTCCCTCTTTTCGATACATAAATCGTTTATTTCCCTCGAGGAATTGTATTGAATATTTATCTAATGACAATTGTGCCATTTGTTCAGATCCTAGAACCTTTTCTACATTTCCATCCGTCAACGAAAAAGTGTAATAATCTTGTTTCTCTTTAGTATTCGTATCTGCACAAACAAAAAAGTTCCCTTCTAGTTTCCCTTCATAAAAATAAAAGTTATCTAAACTTCTCGTTTTATCCACATAGAGCACTTTCCCCACGCTATTCCCGTCTCCCCCATAGCGCAACACGAAGCCTTGATCTTCTTGGTGTACGCAAATCACCTTCCATTTTTCACCATACAAACAATATTGAATAACACCGGTTAATATCGTACTGTCACGCTCAGCCACATTCAAAATAATCAAGCGATCATCCTCCTTGTAGGCCACCTGTGGAACGACATAATTCAATTCTGCATCCGCAGGTATATGAATCTCATGTCCATCTTTTAATCTATGAGTGACACGAACACTTGTTCCATCCTCTCTTATTCTAAAAAAAGCAATCCAATCCCCCCCTGCAAAAAATTCGGGAGAATCGATATCCCTTAAGATACGGATTCTCCCTGACTTTAATTCATAAAAATAATAGGTATTGCAAATAAGACTATTTAACGAATCATTATCATAAAACATGTATCGGAATTTTACCCATGCTCCGTTATTTGCTAATTCATAATTATCAACACGGCGCCATTGCTTATAAGCTTCTTCATCTAATTCTTTCTTTTGAGAATAACCAGACAACGTTATCACAAATAAAACAACTGAAATAAAAATAACACGATACATATTCATTTGTCTATCAAAAAAAACTACTTCTGAGCATTAACACGTTCTTTAATAACCTTTGAATTCAAGTACAAAAAAGCCAGACGGGGGTTCGCCTCTTGCACAACCAAACATAAAGAATCGGTGGTTAATTGACCTATCTTCTCTTTTGTTGCATACTCGGTCTTGCTTCCATCCTCTGTAACCTCAAATCCTTTCACGATAAGATACCCATCCTTTATTTCCCAAGATTTCAATTCTAAAGAAGGAATATTAATTGCCTCACAAACACCACCTTTTTTGAAATTAAAACCTTTCAATTCACCTGTAGATTGATATGTATACGGATTACACCACTCACCGACAATTGCTTTTTCCATTTCTTTTTGAGGATCACTTGCACAAGCAAAAGCAAACAAGATCAAACTAATACATAATAACTTTTTCATCTTTTCCATTTTAAATTAAAATTATATTTATCTAAACACATGATTTATTTCACAAAGTCATACTTCTGGTCTACCCCTCGCTCATTCACATTAATTCCTTCTTTCATCCAACGAGGCATCGGGGCATCTTTCAAATAATAATCAAAGAATTGCCGCAAACGAATCGTCCAGTCAATCTCTGCTGCCTTATTATAAAGGAAATGTCTGTCTCCTTTATAATTCAATAACCACGCAGGCTTATGCAACCGTCTCATTGCCAAGAAAAGGTTCAACCCTTCAGAATACGGCACCGCCTCATCCCCATCACAATGAAATATTAGTAACGGAGTCTGAATCTTATCCGCATAAAAGATAGGTGAATTCTTGATATACGCCTCCGGGTCATCCCAAAGTGTCTTCCCCATCCGGCTTTGTGTTTCCTCGTACATAAACATTCGAGGCATACCGCTTCCCGTCCTGACTCCCGTGTAAGCAGAAACCATATTAGACACAGCAGCTCCCGGACTGGCACATTTAAACATATTGGTTCGTGTCACCAGATAAGCCACTTGATAACCGGACCAACTATGCCCTTGTACTCCAATACGATCCTTATCCGCAATTCCACGGTCAATCAACATTTGAGTTCCGCTGACCACCGCATTATAACAACTTTCACCTGGGGCTCCTATAGTAAAATGTACATCCGGCATAAACACCACGTACCCATTACTCACATAAGTCACCGTATTAATCATCGCACTACTCAGTGAGGGAAGTTGGTAAGTATGAAGATCTCCCGTGTGAGTCTCGTAGAAATTTACAATGACAGGATAACGCTTTGTTGAATCATAATTTTCCGGCAAATACAACAAACCCCGATTCGATTTTCCCTCAAAATTCGTCCACTCTACCAATTGCACGCTTCCCCACAAATAATTTTCTTGCTGAGGATTTGTGTTCGTTATTCGTACGGGACGTGTGAAATCATTCTTACTCCACCAAAGCTCCCGGAATTCAGTATAGCTTTGCCGGGTAAACAGATAAAATTTACCATCCTCAGACTGTTGGTTAAAATACAAATCATAAGCTCCAGACATCCGTTTTTTTACTTTCCGGTTAGGTGTCAACACATAAACACCTTGATCCAAAGTTTTCCGATCCAAACCACGCAATAAAATATCCTGTTTCGGATTAATCCAACGTATCTCTCGATTCGCTTTCAACAAACGCAAAGAAATACCATGTTCTCGTCCCCAACCATCCGTTAATGAATACGTGGGTTGTTTACCAGTAAGATCCACCACCCACATATCATATTTATCATACAGGACAACCTGATCTCCATCTGCCAACCAACCTGCAATACCATAAGGAGCTGCAGGTTTTGGTAAGTCATGTTCTTCATTGTACATGGCAAACCCTATTGGTGTCGAAACATCAGTCAATTCTCCCGTTTTCGGGTTCAACTTATACCATACCTTCTTCTCAGCATGATACAGCATGGCATATTTCCCATTCGGACTCCAAATGGGATGTTGCCGAAAATCTTTAAATAATAATGTCCGTTCACCCGTTTCCAAATTTACCAAATACAAGTCAGCCGTTACTCCATCCCGCCAATCTGTAAACGCCCGATAAGGAGTTTCATCTGCAATAATAACATGACTATACTCGTCACAATCCGGCTGATACATCTGATCCATATGAGGAGGGGCTACTAAAATGCATTTTTTTGTATCCACATGGTACACGTATTTAGGCATCTTCCGTCTACCTCCCCCTGATCCATACGACTGTCTACTCTGTGAAATTTCATCATCCCATTTCCACAACTCCAACTCGAAACTCTTATCCGGCTTTGCTTTCGACTTCCGCTCCTCCGGTTGCTGTAATCCCACGTCCACGAATATATATTTCCCATTATTGAAAACAGAATAAATCCCCCCCCGAACTTTATATTCGTCCGACACAACCACTTTTTTTGTATCCATCACCAACAGACACTTCCCATCTACTACTGAAAACATATATAACAAATCCGGTTCACTCAAATAAGAAGAATCCGACGCCACCGAGAACACGCCTTCCAGTCCCCCTTGGTTCAGAGAAAAATTAGTAACAACAGCCTTTTCGTCATCATAGATAACCCGATGTTGCCCTTTTACTGGCCCCACTCGTAAAAATTTCTTCCCATTCACATTTTGAATGTAAGCTACAGTTTTATAATCATCTGCAGAAAAATAGTTTTCCACACTATCTATTCGTACAGAATCTCCTGTCTCGAAATTCCAAACAATCAACCGACGAAGTGCCCGGTTCTTACCTTTCTGATCAATCGGGTAGGAATAAGAAATCAAGGGAGAATTGGGAGACTCTCGAAAACCGTAAGGTTTATCCCAACAAGTCTTTCTCATATCCTTCAAGGATAGCAAGAAAAGAGAATCTTTTTTTTCTTTCAACGTATCAAGTGGAGAGGGCTGTACCACGTACCTCAGTCCCTTTCCACGGTTAAAAAACCTCACCTCCCGGACATTCGGCAACTTGTACACCTTACCAGACGTCATGTCTCGTAAATAAGTAACAGGAACATCCTTATCATGCCCTTCTTGATCAATAAAAACAAAGCGATAAGTTACCCATTTCCCATCCTCCGACATCTGTTGTCCCTCCACTCTTCGCCACAATTTATAAGCCTCCATATCCAAAGGCTTTTTTTGAGACATACAGTCTGCAATTCCAATAAATAGCAGACTGCATAAAAACATAATACCTTTCCTCATTTAGATCAATGCTTTTTCATGAAGTAATCGATATCTCCTTGATAATTGGCTGAATCATCGCCCAGCAAATATTTAGCAAAATGGAACCACATTTTCCGTTCAAAGAAATCACCATTTTCTCCAAAGAAACCATGCGTACTACCAGGCAGTACAATCATATCAAAATTTTTTCCGGCCTGAATCAAAGCTTCCACAACCCGTAACGTATGCGAAGGATGTACAGTCTTATCCATATCGCCCGTCACAATCAATAATCCTCCCTTATAATTCTTTACCAATTCTTGATTCGTTTTACTCTTCGCCTCGAAAGTAATCTCCTCTCTATCTCCATTCACGCTATCCTTGACGACTCGCTTATTCTCTTTCACCCCGTAATGAATTTCGACAAAACCTTTATTATAAATATTATTGTCATGATTTCCAGCAGACGACACCGCAGCACTATAAAAGTCAGGATAAGTCAACAAAGCCGACGTAGACATAAATCCACCTCCGGAATGACCAAAAATACCCACTTTTTCCCCATTTATAAAAGAATAACGTTCTGCTAATTGTTCAATTGCATATTTATCATCAGCCAAAGGATAATCTCGCTGGTTGCCATACCCATATGTATGGTAATATTTACCTCTCATAGGCGTTCCTCCCCGATGTCCCAAGGAAACTACGATAAAACCGACCTGGGCCAAACGAGTATTTAAATCATCATTTATCGTGAAACGAGTTTGCACGTATTCAAAGAAAGGACCCGGATAAACAGACGAAATAATCGGATAGATTTTCGTGGAGTCGAAATCCGCAGGTTTCCACATCACACCATAAATATCCGTTACCCCGTCAGCAGCTTTCACTTTAAAACGCTCGGGCTTTTTCCATCCGAAAGCATAAAGGCTCTCCAAATCCGATTTCTCCAACTCCAGAATCACTTTTCCTTTCCGGTCACGCACCACGTTGACGGGCTCCATGTCCACCCGGGAATAACAATCCACAATATACTTGCTTGATGGAGATATATCCACGTCATGTGAAGCATCTTCCGGGGTCAACAATGTTATTGCATTAGCCTTATCCAAATCAGCACGGTAAAGGACATAATAGTAAGGATCTATCTCTTTCTCTTTTCCCAAACCTATAAAATAAATCTGTCGACGGGCGGTATCAATCTTCATAATCGGTCCGGCCACCCATGCTCCAGATGTCACTTGATTTTTCAAATTTCCATCTTTATCATACAAATAGTAATGTCCCCACCCACTACGTTCAGAACGGAAAAGGATCTCGTTTCCATCATTCAAGAAATGGATTGCTCGCATTTGATAATCTAAATAAGGCTTGTCAACTTCATGAATCAACACTTTCACCTCTCCCGTTTCCGTATCGACTACACAAATCTCACATTCATCCCACGTCCTCTTGTAACGCTGAAAATAAAGTCGTTTTGCATCATTACTAGCATACAAAATATCTACATATTGATCTTTCCAACGATCAATATTAATCTTTTTTACCTCCCGAGTATTCGCATCCCCAATTAATAATTCAAATTGAATCACGTTTTTATCACCCGCTAATTCTGCCTTATAAGTTTTCAGGCGAGGACGAGGCTCTGCTAAAGCATCAATCAACCACAAATCCTCCACCTTACGGGAATCGTCTCGAACAGCGTAAAACTTGTGTCCCGTCTTAAACCATTGGGCAGAACATCCCATACGTTCATTTACTTCGCCTTCATCCTCTCGATTAAAAGTATAATAACGTTCCCCGTCAGTCGTTAATTGCACTTCAGTCGTGTCCTTACCCTTGCTCGCATTCCCCACGATATAGAGATTATGCCGCTTAGCAAACAACATATAAGAACTATCCTGACAATAATACATCCAATAAGGATCATACTTCGTCCGCCCCTTCTGCTTTTCCTCTAGTTTTAATTCTTTCGTTTTGATATTATAAGTAAAATCTTTCCTATCAAACCAGAAACGAATAGTTTCCCCATCCTCATCGAAGTCAAAATTCAATTCCAAGTCCTTATGATTGTATCCCTTTTTAGTGATCTCACTGATTTTCATCAATAGCTCTGCATTGTCGAAAAGCAAACGTTTCTCTTTCTTAGCCGGATCAACTAAATAATAGTTTTTCCCCTCACTAGTGCGAAAAGAATACCAAAAACGATCCGTGTTATTAATAAAACAAGGATTCACTTCCAAGCTATTCTTCGTCAAAGGCACTTGTGTTATACGCCGGAAACGTTCGGCAAGCTCATAATTCGCTTTTTGCTGCCCGAATGTTCCAACAGAAACAAGCAGAAACAGACTAATAACTAATTTCTTTAACATATCCTATTTATCAGATTTCTTGTATTGTTCAATTTCATAATAGTAATCCCCGGTATTATCCCCCAACAGGAGGCGGGCAAAATGGAACCACATCTTACGCTCATAAAAAGTATTCTCCTCTCCACTGAAACCATGATTCGATCTCGGCAACATAATCATATCAAAATTCTTACCGGCCTTAATCAACGCATCCGCCACTCGCAAGGTGTGAGCCGGATGTACGTTATCATCCATCCAACCATGTACCAACAACAAACCGCCTTTATAATTCTTTGCCAATTCCATATTCGTCCCCACTCTAAATTTAAAGGTCGATTCGGTCCGATCACCATTCACGCTATCCTTAATCACTTTCTTTTCCTCCTTCACGCCGTTGTGAGTTTCCCCCCACCAGTGATTGTAAATATGGTTATCATGATTTCCCGCAGATGACACAGCAGCCTTATAAAAATCCGGATAGGTACAAATAGCGGCAGTTGACATAAATCCTCCCCCGGAATGGCCGTAAATTCCCACTTTCGTCACGTCAATAAAAGAATGACGATCAGCCAATTGCTCAATTGCATATTTATCATCCGCTAACGGATAATCCCGCAATCTCCCATGACTATACGTGTGATAAAATTTCCCCCGCATAGGCGTTCCACCTCGATGTCCCACGGCAATTACGATAAATCCTAATTGGGCCAAACGGGTATTTTCATCATGAATCAATCGGAACTGCGTCGGAACGTATTCATAAAAAGGACCGGGATACACGGAAGAGATAATCGGATAAACTTTCGTCGAATCAAAATCAAACGGTTTCCACATCACCCCGTAAAGGTCTGTCATTCCATCGGCAGCTTTCACCTTAAAGCGCTCCGGAGCTTTCCACCCCATCTCTAACGCCCGGCGAATATCAGGCCTTTCCAATTCCATAATCTCTCCCCCATTCCGGTTTTTCAACACGATACGAGGTACCATATCCACTCGCTCGTAAATATCCACAAAATACTTGAAAGATTTCGAGAAATGCACTTGATGATTCGTGTTATCAAAAGTCAATTGAGTCAAGCTCTCCGGCTTATCAATATTTACCCTACATGGAATATAATAATAGGGATCAATATTCTTATCTTTCCCCAATGCATAAAAATAAAGAGTACGTCCCACCGTATCGATTTCCGCACAAGGTCCTGCCACCCATTCTCCGGAAGTAATGGCATGTTTAAAATTCCCCTCGTTATCGTAGAGATAATAATGTCCCCATCCCGTACGCTCGGAACGATAAATAATATCTTTCCCGTCGTTCAGGAACATAATATTCGCCATTTTATAATCCATAAAAGGTTTGTCTATTTCATGAATTAACACTTTCACCTCTCCCGTTGCGAGATTGGCAACACAAACCTCTTGTTCGTCAAAAGCCCGGGTCTTCCGTTCAAAGTAAATCTTATTGCCATCTTTTGAGGTGTAAAGTATATCCACGTACTGGTCTTGCCAACCATTAATATCAATCGTTTTCACCTCTTTCGTTTCCACGTCAATAACCGTTAACTCGTACTTTTCCAATTTCTGGTCCCCTGCCATAGCATATTTGTAAGTTTTCAGCATGGGACGGGGATCTGTCATCACATCTACCAGAAACAATTCATCCACGTGTCGGTTATCACAACGCAATGCATATATTTTTTTTGAATCCTTCATCCACACAGCTATGGGTGCAGTTGGAAACGTGTCTGCCGCAATCTCGTCCTCGTCCTTGGTGTAAGAAAAATATCTCTCCCCATCCGTCGTCAACTGCACGATTGTGGTATCTTTCCCTTTATCCTTATTACCCATGACATAGAGATTATGCCGTTGGGCAAACACTATATATGTACTATCCGGTGAATATTTTTTCCACGAGTCCCCAAATCCCTCGTTAATCACGGTATCCAATTTCGTCACGTCCTCTGTTATCATATTATAACGATACTTGCGCTTTTCAAAATTGAACGTAAAAGAAGTCCCCTTTTTATCAAATTTCAACTCTTGAAACGTGAAATTCTTTGCATCACACACCCCATGTGTTTCCTGATTTAAAAATCCAAACAATTTCTCCGGGTTAAACAGTAAGCGTTTTTCCCCTTTCTCTGGATTCACATAGTAATAACGTTTTCCCTCTTCTGTCGTGAACGAATACCAAAAACATTCCCCGTCATTGATATACATAGGGTATATACTCATGCTATTTCCATCCGCAACCCGAAAATTACTACTCGTGAAACGATCTGCTAACTTAAAATTTGCTTTTTGTTGTCCCCACAATAATGAGGTCATCGTCAAACCGACCAACAAAAAAAATATCTTTTTCATACAAGTAAAAACAAACATACATACAACATCTAAAATGAACCCCGCCTCCCCGCATGACGGGCAAGCGAGGCTCATTTAAGCATTAACTTCCATCAACCAGAATTACAAACAAGTTCCTTGGTATAGGTTAGCCCCACTTCCCCATTTAGGAATAAAATCAACCACGTCCATCATCTCCGGATCCAGAGTCTTCAAGTTTTCTTTATACACACTCTTATACACAAATCTTTCCTCTTCAGACCGTTTTACCTCTAACACCTCAAAAGTTCCGTCTACCATTAGCACCCCAACCAATATGTAATCCAAGTCCCTAATATATCGGATTTTTATAGATTGAATCTCTACAGGCGCTGTATAGAAATGCTCGCTAGGCTGTTGCCCTATTCCTTCCCATACCATACTACATCCGTAAAGTTGATTCCCGGCAGCAATAAATAGCCAATCATAATCGTCATAAGTATTAGGATCATAACCATAAGTATAATGGAAATAAGCAGCATCTTTAAAATCCGTAAACATTGACTGATTTGCAAACGCTCTCACTTGAGACTCTTCCAAACCTATAAAATCCGCAGCTTTTTTATGATCACCAAAAGCATACCGATGCCATACACAAGTTCCATTTTCCAACTTCAGCAACGATAAAAGATAATCATGTTTACTGACAAAACAATCCTTGATACGCTCTCCTTTGAACTTTTGAAACAAACTCATATCAAACTCGCCTGCTGTATTATTCCGAATCTCCAATTTCCGTCCTACTTCATTCTTCGGATCAAGAATAAAGGTTTTATTATCCTTGCTAGACTCATCATAAAATGCCCACATTGTTCCTTCTGTATCAATTGCAGGTACCACGTTTATATAATAATCATTATCAGCCTTCGATGTTTGAATTAAAGATGTAAATTTCATTCCATTAAATGCCGGGTCATCATTATAACGTCCCGAATGCAAATCCGTCATCACATTAGCAACGGCGTAATACAACAGCCCGTTTTCCGCCAATAACCATTTACTTGTTTTAGAAAGAGCTACATCCCGAATGACTAAATTTTCCGGAAAAGTTCCCATAAATTCATCGAACGGACGTCCGGTATAGGTTAATGCATTACCACTTAATTCAACCGGACCGCTTTCTTGCAACACCATTACTTCCGAATTTTCAGTTGAAACATAATCATCATAGGAAAATTCTTCAACTAATTTTATCGGCCCCGTTCCTAATTGTTCTCCTAGCCCTGTGGCAAATTGTACATTCAATAAAGAATCTCTCCACCGATCATATTTACCATCAAGAAGATAATGAATCGTTTGCCTTTTCGTGATCAACATATCCAAACGGCTAGCTCCAGAAGCCGTACGCCCCAAAAACAACCACCCCAATTTATACAATGGTGTCACATTCATGGTAGTCCCTTTCGGGAAAGCCACACTCGTTTTGTTATCAATAGCATTAAAGATCAATTCGTAGTCTCCGTACACATCTGCCGTGAACGTATAAGAAGCTTCCGTAGATACCTCTTTTCCATCCAACAACCAAGAGTAACTCAAATCTGGATTTAATGAGTCAATTGACAAACGGACTTTAGGTGTTAGTGTCACCGACTCCCCGGGAAACAATGAATAACTTGCATCAATCCCCTCTACTTTCCAATTTTCATACTCGTTTACCTCCTTGTAATCCAAGTTTGTCTCATCATCAATACAAGACACGGCAATAAACACCGATATAAATATAAACAATATATATTTCATAACTTTTCTATTTAAATTATCCTGCAACAGGCACTGTTATTACACGCCCATTCTCATCTCTCATCGGTTCACCATTCACCTTTTCGTATTCCTCCAACGTATATTTCAAGCGGATTGCATACTTCTTCATTACATTCATATCCGTACCGTCAAATGACTCCCCTCCTTTTTCTAACTCTTCCAAGAACATGATATATTTTGTTTCCGAATACTCTCCCAGATAAACATCTTCCACAATATTAGATGGCCGGTCTACCGTACCATCATTACGACTCCACCAAATAGGGATCTCTAATTTATCAGACACGTAAAATTTCGCTACTTGGTAATCTCGATCCCCTTGCTTTACACTTTCGCTATTATCTATCTTCAAAAACAACCGGAAAGACTTATTATCCAGTTCGTCAAAATTATTGAAGAACTTCACCCGTATCGTATCAACATCCTGGCCGGGAGTGAACTCGCATGCCATCGGCAACTCATAGGCGGTCGCCGGAAGCGTGGTCGAATCTGTCGGGGAAATCGTGAACTTACGAGGTTCGGTCAAATAAGCCCCATGGATCTGCACCGGAATTTCAGCCACAATCTCTCCTTCCGGGTACGTTTTGAAAGAATACACTGCGCTATCCTGCGTTGAATTTTTCACGAAAGAAATATACACGGTTTCTCCGCTATATAATTTTATTTCTTCTTTCGAACAAGCTCCCAAGAAAAACAGGAACAATATGATCGAATAAACATATATTTTTTTCATACTCTCTACTATTTTATTTAAGATTCGTTTCTGTATCCGGAATCGGCACAATTACATACTTCGTTTCAATCGGCACAACCTCGCTACCTTCAAAAGGAATATCCTTCTTCAAACGTTTATACAAATAAAAAATTTGCCCTTCCCCAATCCATTCTCTACGCATATCATTAATCAACACATCCATAAAATTATTCTCATCGGCATTATTCACTTTGTCTAGCGAAAGACTATTATAAGAAGAATAACGAGACTGTTTCACTGCCCGCAAATATCCCTTTGCCTCATCCAAATTTTTCTTGTAAATAGTTTCTGCCGCAATATAATATGCCTCTGACATGCGTACCAATGGCACCAGATAATTGCTTATATTAGCTTCTGTATTACCAGCATCATATTTTTCATATTTACTAAAACGATACTCGCCCGAACTATTATTCTGCCATTTCTTATAGCGCATGTCTTTAGTTCCCTCTCCCTCGAAAATATCATCTAGATTAGTTGTCATTAAATAGGTATGTTTATAGGGGCTCGGATCCGTCAAATCATTATAAATATTAATATACTCTATCACATCTAATGACTCTACCCCCCAGAGAACATCTCCGTACAACTTGATATCTCCATCTTTGACACTACTGTATTTCACAGTAAAGCTATTCGTCTTCGTGTTGTAATCAATCAATTCTTTGGCATATTGATAGGCTTCATCCTCCCGCTGTGCATACAAACAGACCCGGGCGAGAATAGCGGTTGCCGCATGATAATTCAATCGGTAACCTCTCTTATGCTCTAAGAAAAAGTCATCTTTTGAAGAAGTCGTCTCGAAACGTCTTTGCGCCGTGAAAGTTGTTGCTGAATCAGCCTTCCATAATAACTCCCGTGCCACCTTCAAATCCCGGATTGCACTATTCAAACAACTATCCACGGTCAACGGGATAGATACGTATGACGGGTACTCCGAAATATATGGGATATACTTCGTTGTTCCAGGATTCATTGCCGGAGATGCAGCAAATAATCGCAACATATCAAACTGAATAAAAGCCCGAAGTGCAAGTGCCTCCCCCCAGATCATCTTCTGTTCTCGCTCTTTATATGCAAATTTACTGGGATCCTCCTTCGAGATATTTTGAATCAAATTATTACAATTGGCAACCATCTTGTAAGCTTTCTCCCAAATAGACTCAATCTCCGGTTTCAATAAATCGTTATCCCAATTATTTTTATATATTCCATAATAAAACATAGTTAGAGCCCGATTACCGCCGCCATAAACGCTATATGTCGTGTAGGTACGCCCTAATACATCAACCAACCCCCAAGTCAAATCTTCCCCATACAGAGCCTGACCACTCATTCCATAATAAATACCATTCAAAGCATGCCGATACCCATCTCCGGTAGCAAACATATCACTTTCATCAAGCTCGTCTTCCGGTTTCACATCCAACCAGCTATTGCAAGAATATGCAAACAGCGTTAAAAACAACAATGATAATAATCTATATTTTCTCATAACTTTTCCCATTTTAGAAAGTGGCTCTCAAAGAGAAATTAAATGTCCGGGCAAACGGATAACTCGTTCCCCGTTCCAATCTTACCGTAGACGCCCTGAAAAGGTCATTCGTACTCAACTCTAAACGCAACATCTTCAGACGAATCTTCTTCAACCAATCCGTATTAAAATCATAACTCAACGTCAACGCACTTAATGACAATTCATTATCATCCTGCACGAAACGAGAGGTCGGCATTGTCGAAGTGTTCATATCCTTAATGTTTCTCAAAGGAGCAATATCTCCCGGTTTTTGCCAACGTTGAGTTAACACCCGACGATCCACATTACTATTCTCGATGTCGGCATTTTCTACTCCGTCCACCAAGGTTTGGTTATATGTCTGTTTTCCCCAATCGTATGCAAATGAAGCAAACAACGTCAAATTTTTGTATGTCAGGTTCACCCCAAATGAACCACTCGCTTTAGGCTCCTCGTCACCCACACGCACTGTTTCAGTCGCTTTCCAAAGTGAAGAGACAGAACCATCCCTATATAAGAATAACTCGTTACCTGTCATGGGATCAATACCCAACGAACGTATAGCAAAAATAGAGGTTAACGAGGCTCCCTCTTCATACTTCATTTCCGGTTCTGAATACTCTGACCCCCATTCAGATAAATGGACATTACCTTGCGCATTTTCCGCTGCCTCATACTTCTCGTTCACTCGTTGGTTATAAGCTCGCAAAGCATCTGAAATCTTCAATATTTCATTTCTATTGTGATTCAAATTACCCCACAACGACACATTCCAATCCTTATCCTTATACACGTCAAAACGTACTTGAATATCAAATCCCTTATTCAATGTTTCCCCTAGGTTATCTTTATAAGAAGTGAATCCAGCCGACGCAGGTAATGACACATCCGTGATCAAATCTACCGTCTTGTTGTAATAATAATCAAAATTCAACGAGATACGTTCGTGCCAAAACTGCAAGTCCGTACCCATATTCAACTTATTCGTCGTTTCCCATTTCAAATTATGATTCCCCAATGCTTTTAACTGTGTTCCGAATCCGGTCGCATACCAACGGTCATTTGTTGCATAAACCGTCTTGGCCGAATACGATGGGAAATTCACTTTACCCGTCTGCCCGTAAGACACACGCACTTTCAACTGGTTTATCACGTCATTATCTTTCAAAAAACCATAATTATGGACATTCAACCCCACGCCGGTAGACCAGAAGGGAGCCCATTTTTGATCTGACCCGAACTCCGATGAACCGTCGAAACGCACGGATAAGTCAGCCAAATAAATATCATTCCACGTGTAGTTGGCACTTAACAAAAAACCGACCAAACGTTTCAAGCTCTCGCTCTTACCCGGTTTCTGATAAATCTCTGCCGCATAGTTCGGAGAATGGAATGCTCCCGACGGGAACCCTCTATAATGAGCCGAAGTAGATTCAGACTTCGTGGACTGAGCGTTTACAATAGCCGACACGTTCAGATTGTGTAACCCCAACGATCTGGAATAATACAATGAGAACTGCGTGTCCCATTTCGTGTTATCACTACTAGTTGTGTAAAGATCCCCCAATAAAGAAGAATTTGCACTAGTACTGGTATTCGCCGTTCTTGCCGTAGCGTTAGAGGATTTCGGGTCAATAAAACGCTCCGTTCTCCCCATAGTCTTTGTCAATGCCAATTGCCCCTTCAAGGTTAAATAATTATTAATAAACCACTGGAACATAAACTGTTCGATAATTTCATCCTGTTTATTCCAGTTATAATTATTCAATTTAGCTTCGTAGAACGGGTTATTCAATTGCTTATCCCCCCTATCTCTTGAAAACGTAAGCTGTTGTACCAAAATTCCCTCATCATTATACAAACGATCATACGGTTGCAAGTGAGCGTAATCCGAGAAACTTCCATAAGGAGAATCTGGGGCATCCGTGAAATTATACGAAATCTTATTCAATACCTGCAATTTATCTTTCAACCTCCAGTCTACCGTAAAACCCACGTCCACATTATCCCGGTAAGAACCTTTCATCACACCATTCTCGTTTGTGTACCCTAACTCCAAGTTATAACGCAAATCAACATTCCCCCCCTCTATCGACAAACTATGTTTATGATTCACCGCATTACGCAAGGGCAATGACAACCAATCCGTATTAACCCCTTTCTGCACATTCACCAAACGTTTATTATAAGCCCGGATAGCATCTTCTCGATTAGCGTAATATCCATTCTCCGGTTCATATATCCCCGCAAGTCTCTCTATCTCCAATTTCTCCTGGGCATTAGCCAAATTATAATCTGACAAATCCGGCAAAGAAAGCGATCCCGTCAAATTGTAAGAAATCGTCACTTCTCCCGGTTTCGGAGCTCTCGTCGTGATCACGATCACACCGTTGGCAGCACGAGAACCGTACATCGCCGTAGCAGCAGCATCTTTCAATATATTAATCGTTTCCACCCGGTTCGGATCCATATCATACACTTTTTGAACGCTCACCTCAAATCCATCCATGATAAAAGTTGGCAAGTTCGGATTATTCTCCAAAGACGATTTTGACAATGCATCCTTATCCAATCCTTTCACACCAATTCCCGACCGTCCCCGGATATACATCTCAGGTACCGCATTCGGGTCCGATCCCCAAATATTACTCTTCTGTATTCGAAAAGATGGATCGAACGAGGCTAATGCCTGCACCACATTCGTTGGTGAAGCCTTTAGCAAATCTTCTCGTTTTACAGAGATGGAACTACCCGTGAAACTCTCTTTCTTCACATTAGCATATCCGGTCACAACAACTTCTTCCAAATCCTCCGTGTCCGGAAACATTTTAATAGAAATCTCCTTGCCTAAATCCCTTACTTTATTCAAATCCACCTCGTGTGACTTCATCCCCACGAAAGAAAAAATCAACACCATCGTATCCCGTTTGGGTAATTCAATTTTAAACTTTCCATCAATATCCGTCACAACACCAACTGCTGTACCCTTCAAAAGCACAGTTACACCCGGAAGAATCTCTCCTCGATCATCAACGACTTTCCCTTGTACCGTCACTTTTTTTACCTCATCTTTTTTGTCGTCGGGAGTAATTACAATCAGATTGTCAACAATCTTAAAAGTATACTTCGTTCCTGACAAACAACTATTCAGAATGTCCTGAAGAGAGGCATTAGAGAATGAACGTGTAATTCCGGTCACTCCTTTAATCTCCTCATCATTATACAGAAACTCGTAACCTGTTTTTTGTTTTAGAACATTCAAGACTTCGCTCAAAGACTGTTGTTCAAACCGAACTGTAATGCTCTGCTGGCTGAACGCATTTTCGCCCGAAAATGCCAAATGTGTAAGCAATAGCATCATCATCATTAGCTTGCAGACTAATGATCGTTTGCTACCACCCAACATGCAGTTTTTAATTTTACTTTTCATTGATAATTTATTTAGGTCATTTTTGCACACATACACCCGGACGTTTCGGCAAATTCAAAGAATTTGCCTCTGGCCCAAGCAATTGATGTTTATTAAAACTTAAAAATTCAAACATAACACGCACCTTCAATGAAATTATTTTCCATTGTTTGAGACACATCATTTTGTTTTGGAGAAAAATCAAGTATATTTGTGAAATCCCCTTTGGGTTTATTTTAGTACACATTTTTGTAAAGTCGGAGTTGCAGCTTCGGCTTTACTATTTCACTACTTCTCCATTACTGTCACTGTTCTACCCTTTACATCAAATTTTATATTTGTTGTTAAACTCAATAATTCCAACACATCAGCAATCTTGGCATAACGAGGCAAGTAACCGGTAAAGTGATAATTTTTGACAGCCTCGTTCATATAGAACACATCTATCGTGTACCAGCGAGAAAGTTTCGTCATAATCTCCTGAATACTTTCACTTTTAAACCGGAAATTCTCATACATCCAAGTCGTGTACACCTCAACATCCACTTCCCTCACGTTCACTTCTCCATCTTTTATAATCGCCTGTTGACCAGGATTCAAAATCGTCTGTTTCCCATCCATATCAATTTCGACCTTACCGGTAGCCAACGTTGTTTTAGAAGTTTCGTCTCCCTCGTAACTATTCACGTTAAACGAAGTTCCCAAAACCTTCACCGCATAATCCTTACATTGTACGATAAAAGGCTTGGACGGATTTTTAGCCACCTCGAAATAAGCCTCTCCGGACAAATACACCAAACGCTGCTCGCTATTAGCAAAACTTTCCGGGAAACGAAGTTCCGTCTGTGCATTCAAATACACCCGGGTTCCATCTCCCAACACAATCTGATACTCTCCCCCTCTTGGAATCTCGACTTTATTATACCTTATTTCTCTCACACTTTCCTCCAATTGTCGATCTGTAAAAACAACCTCTTTTCCGTTATTTTCTGCCAAAGAAGTAACGAGATCGACCTGATTCAATGAATCCAAATGATAGACGTCCCCTGATGCGACAGTCAGTTTAGCAATGGAACGCCCCGGAGTAATCTCTTCCACCTTGGCAACCGGAACAACAGTAGCCTCTTCCTTCAACAAGAAAGCGATTGCCACTCCCAAAACAACCACAACAGAAACCGCAACTTGATATACCCTCATCAAACGTTTTCTCCTTCTCCGGGCTGCTTTTTGTTTCACGATCTGCCATGCTCCGCCAGCATCATAAGACAATATTTTCTGAATGTCTTCATATTGCATCGCTTCATCCTGAATCCGGGCAAAAAGAGCTTTATGAGAATCGGCCTCCTCCAACCATGCATCTAGTTTTTGTTGTCCTTTCTCATCTATTTCACTCCGCAAATAAGCTAATATTATCGCGGCAATGTCATACGGATATGTGTTAATACTATTTTTCATACATTATTATTACACAACCCTACCTCGAAAGGATTAAACGGGATCGCATTTTTTTCAAAAAAAATACAATTCACACCTACGCCTAATTTTCACACACCACGTTTATCCCTTAGAACAAGGGATTTAGTAACATTAATAATGGGAAAATATCTTTCAAATTTTCTCTTAAAATCTTTTTTCCGCGAGCCTTTTGTGCTTTTACAGTATTAACACTCAATCCAAGTTCTTGTGCGGCACTTTCATTATCCAACCCTTGAAAATAACAAAGCTGAAAGACCTTCCGGCACTCCTCCGGCAATTTTTCAACAGCAGTGGCCAATTCTCTATGAATTTCAGCTAAAATAATGCTTTCCTCGAAATCTTCAGTCTGTTCTTCATGAGCCAATGAAGCAATATACCGATCTTTCGAACGGGTATTGCGGATATAATTTAAACAAGAATTCCGAATGGATAAATACAAGAAATTTTTCAAATGTACTTCGGATTGAAAAAGCATCTTTTTCTCCAACAGAGCGATAAAAACATCTTGTACAAGATCCTCTATCACCTCCTCGTTTTTCAAGAACTGGGAAGCGAAATAACAAAGAGAGCCGTAATACTCTTTGAATATTACCTCAATATTGTTAACTTGACCTTGTACTCCAGTAATCTCTCGCTTTTCCATTCTATCAATTTTATTGACGAAATAAAAACTGATAAAGGAATTAAATTCAACGACACCACGCCACCCAATAACATCTAATAAAAAATAAACATTGTTAATTAAATACTACTCATATTTTGCCAAAGCCTCAATTATTCTAGGAATATCCGTGTTATCCAAGCGTCCATTAAACCATTCCGCACCAACCCCGATTGCATATACCGGAACAACTCCCGCCGAATGCCCCCCGCTGGCCCAGCTAATTTTGGCAAGACGATTCAGTATATTGATGGACAATTGAGCGATCGGCTCATTCTCCGAATACAAATTTTTAACCATTTCAACGGTCTTGCCCGAGAATGTTTCCCGATAACAATTCTTCAAGGCCTGTTCGTCTTCCGTTGATAAATTTACGGTATTCCAGAAACCTAAATTCTTCGCCAGAAGCTCCTGCACATCCTCCCACGCCACCTGATTACTCTTCATATCTCGTAATTCCCGAATCTCACGAGTCAATTTCTCCAGAGACACCCTCTGATTCTCCAATACCCGAAGATTCAATTGATACGAGCCAGTCCCGAGAACGATGCCTCCCGTCTCGTGATCGGCAGTAACCACGATCAACGTCTCATCCGGATGTTTCAAATAAAACTCGTATGCTTTTTGTACCGCATCAGCAAAATCTTCCACTTCTCGAAAAGCCGTGGCAGCATCATTCACATGACAAGCATAATCAATCAAACCACCCTCCACCATTAGGAAAAAACCCTGTTTTCCCCGGCTCAAAAAATCTATCGCCCCTTCCGTCATCTGACTTAACGTGAAATCATCCTCTTCCCGATCTATCGCGTAAGGTAACGTTGTCTGTAATCCGCCTTGAATGACCACCAGTTTAGACAACTCAACCATCTTTTCCCGAAACATCTCGTTTCCCCGAACAACCAAATATCCCGACTCATGCAACAAATCAAAAAGATTCGTGGAATCTTTCGGGGATACGGATTGAATAATACCTCCACCGCCATATAAATCAAACCCGGCCTTGATGGCATCTTTCCCCAACTCGAAATACATCGTCCGCCGGGGCTGATGCCCGTAAAACGCCGCCGGAGTGGCATGATTCATCCCGACACTAGTAATGATTCCCACTTTACGTCCGGCTTCTTTTGCCCGTACGGCAACACTATATAAAGGCTCTTTCTGTTCCTTATCCATCCCGATCGTGCCATTCTTCGTCTTCTCCCCGGTAGCCAAGGCTGTTCCGGCGGCAGCGGAGCAAGTAACACCATGATAAGAAGAATAAGTCGTTGCGTAATTACGAACCGGGAAACTGGCAAAATTCAGCCCTTTCACCCCGATAACACTATCCAACTCGGCCAGAAACATTTCTGTCCCGTTCACCTGATTGACCCCCATACCATCACCGATAAAATAGAACACGTACTTTACATGCCGGGGCTCGCTACAACTTTCGAAAAGGAAAACCAATACTCCAACAAGCCAAATAAATAACAACTTTCTCATCCTCTTACATTTTATTCCTCAAAACTAGGCATAAAGAAACAAAAAGCCAAACACAACAATCATTATTTCCTTTCCATTGAAACTCCACCAATAATACACTATATTACAATATTTTATCATGCAAACGTATGCACGATTTTATGTTTTATAAGATGTTTTTTATCCAAAACAAATGTGTTAATTTTGCCCGACTTTAAAACAAAGACAAGGTATTTAACAATATATCAACAAAAAAACAAAAACAATGATTTACTCACATGAAGTACAACACATGTGTGTTGTGAAAAAAGGACCGAATCACGGTCCGGCACCTATCCCGGAAGAAGGGAAATGGGTTCGTTCCAAAGAGATCAAGGACATTTCAGGATTGACTCACGGTATCGGCTGGTGTGCCCCACAACAGGGAGCTTGTAAATTGACCTTGAACATCAAGGACGGGATTATCGAAGAAGCATTGATCGAGACGATCGGTTGCTCCGGAATGACCCACTCCGCGGCTATGGCCTCCGAGATTTTACCGGGCAAAACTTTACTGGAAGCCTTGAACACGGACCTCGTTTGTGATGCCATCAACACAGCTATGCGCGAACTCTTCCTGCAAATCGTTTACGGCCGTAGCCAAAGTGCTTTCTCGGAAGGCGGACTTCCCATCGGGGCCAGCCTCGAAGACTTGGGTAAAGGCATGAGAAGTCAAGTAGGAACCATGTTCGGAACCAAAGCCAAAGGTACCCGTTACCTTGAAATGGCCGAAGGTTATGTAACCCGTATGGGTCTTGATGAAGACGGAGAAGTCATCGGTTACGAATTCATCCACTTGGGTAAATTTACCGATATGTTGAAAAAAGGTATTGATCCCAAAGAAGCTGTCGAAAAAGCAACAGGATCATACGGTCGTTTCGCAGATGCAGTAAAATACATCGATCCGCGTCAAGAATAAAACAATTTAGTGATTTACGATTTATGATTAAGTGATTATCACCTAATCAAAAAATCTGAAATCACAAAAGTCGCCCGCGACTTTGTAATCATTAAATCTAAAATTAATTATGGCTTTATTTGAAAGTTACGACCGTCGGATTAATCAAATTAACACGGTTCTAAATAATTACGGAATAAAAGACATCGAAGAGGCAAAAGCCATCTGTGATGCCAAAGGGATCGACCCCTACAAAATGTGTAAAGATATTCAACCCATCGCATTCGAAAATGCAGCTTGGGCTTATGTAGTCGGTGCAGCTATCGCAATCAAAAAAGGATGCAAAAAAGCTGCTGAAGCCGCAGAAGCAATCGGAGAAGGTTTACAGTCATTCTGTATTCCCGGATCTGTTGCTGCCGATCGTAAAGTGGGTTTAGGCCATGGAAACTTGGCTGCCATGTTACTCCGTGAAGAAACCAAATGCTTTGCATTCCTTGCTGGACACGAATCTTTCGCCGCGGCAGAAGGTGCCATCGGTATCGCAAAATCAGCCAATAAAGTACGCCAACAACCGTTGAAAGTAATCTTGAACGGCTTGGGTAAAGACGCTGCCATGATCATCTCCCGCATCAACGGCTTCACTTACGTGCAAACCGAATTCGACTACTACACCGGAGAACTGAAAATCGTAAAAGAAAAAGCATATTCTAAAGGCGAACGTGCCCAAGTAAGATGCTACGGGGCTGACGATGTTCGGGAAGGCGTAGCTATCATGCGTCACGAGGGAGTGGACGTTTCCATCACCGGAAACTCAACCAACCCGACTCGTTTCCAACATCCGGTTGCCGGAACCTACAAAAAAGAGTGTATGGAAACCGGAAGAAAATACTTCTCTGTCGCCTCTGGTGGTGGTACCGGACGTACCCTTCACCCGGACAACATGGCAGCCGGACCGGCTAGCTATGGTTTCACCGACACGCTTGGCCGTATGCACGGAGACGCCCAATTCGCGGGTTCATCCTCCGTTCCCGCACACGTGGAAATGATGGGATTCCTTGGAATGGGTAATAACCCGATGGTTGGAGCAACCGTTGCTGTCGCTGTTTCCATCGAAGAAGCAATGAAATAGTGTTAAAACATCACTTCATAAAAAATCCAGGATTTCAGTCCTGGATTTTTTTATGCAACAACCACCCTCTTGTGCTTCCACCTCCGGTGTGACCACAACCAATAGGCAGGTTCCTCCCGGATAAAACGTTCCAGCATCTGGATGTGCATACGAGTCAACTCCCCCGGTTCCAAACTTTGCGGGTCGGAACACAAGTCGTAAAACTCGGCATGATAATAGCCCCGTTTCACCTTACGCATATTCACGAAAACCACCGGCTGGTTTAACTTCCGGGCGATCCTTTCCGTTCCCTCCAGTACGGCCGTGTCTTGATTCAAGAAACGAGTCCAGAAATGAAGAGAGCGTTTATTAGGTGTCTGGTCACCAATAAACCCGGTCATCGTAATCTTTCCCTCCTGTTGATTCCTCAACATCACCCGTAGCGTATCCGCTTTTGCCAAAGGCGTGGCCCCGAAGCGGCTCCTGATCTTACACGTCATCCGATCAAACACCTTATTATGTATCGGTTTATAAATCGGGATCAATTCGACATCCTTCTCCCACAACTTATAAGAATACATCATCTCCCAATTCCCGTAATGCCCGGAAAAAGCAATCACGCTACGTCCTTGTTCGAAATAACGGTGCGGTACATCCATATTCACCATCACGCAACGCCTCTTGATCTCGTCCTCCGAGATATGCCACAATTTATAAAACTCGGCAAAAGTATCACACAAATGGCGATAGTACTTCCGGGCGATTCCCTTTCGCTCTTCCTCGCTCTTCTCCGGGAAAGAATTTCGCAAATTCATATCGACCACCTTCCGACGATAATGAACACCATAAAACAAAATAACGAACAACACATCTGTCACCAGATACATCACGGGTAAAGGTAAAAAACTAACTCCCCACAACATTCCATATCCCAAATACGAACATAGATTAACTAATAATTTCATCTAAAAAGTATAAATTTCACACGCATTTTAAACTTGATTCCTACAGCAAGTCAATCAAAGATAACACAATTATCAACCATCTGACAAAAATGATCCAATATTTATACTTTTTCTACACAAATTGCATTCTAAAGCCCCCGCTCACTCTTTCAGCACATCGTCATTCACAATTCCTCTTTTTACCTTCTTCACCGCGGCCCGTAAGTTCCCGATCCGGTAAGACAACCAAAACTGAACACTCGAATATTCCATGACATTCCCAAAATGCTGGACATACCCCGCTCCTATTTTCTTCCCTTCCGACTTCCGTTCATTATCAAAAATATTACTAGCCGCCAAAGACAAGGTAAAACGATCTTTCAAGAAACTCTTATTCACCTGCAACACGTAGTAATAACTCCCCGGATAATCCGTTTGCAGGCTGACCCGGGAACCGATATAACCACCCTGCACCATCGTCCGGATACCCCATCTCAACGTCTGTTGTACCATCCCCGTCACCGAATATTGCCACCCACATGCGCTTGACGGTACTTCCTTACTCTCCAAATCAATATATGCCACGTTTCCGTTCAAACGCACGCTGGTCTTACTCTTCAAATTACAATTCACGAACAGATTCAACGCCACGCTATTCTCCTTCCCGATATTTCCGTAGGTATTCTCCACCCGTCCTTCCTCGCTCACAAAGCCATACCCTTGAATCGCGTTCCCGGCATAACGATAATCGAGACTGGCGTTCACCATCCATTTCGAAGCGAAGGAACTAAACCCGAAACTGACATGATGAAAGCGTTCCGCCTTCAAACGACTATTCCCGTAAGACACCACGCTGGCATTCGTTTCCGACTGGTACGGGTTCAGCAAACCAACTCCCGGTCGCATGATCCGCATATTATACCCCAACTTCCACACCCGTGTCCGGGCCGCCTGAAACGATAACGCCACGGAGGGTACCAAATTAGAAAAACGGGCATCAAAATCCGGTTGCGTATCCGGGTACAGAGAAACATCCAAAGTTGCCTGTTCAAAACGAGTCCCCAACTTCATCCCGAACTTCTTATAGTTGAACGAATAAGCGGCATAGGCAGCATAAATATCCTGCACGTGCAAAAGTTTCTCCATCCGTTCAGCCTGCATTCCCCAATCCGCTCCCGCATCCGTTCGCTCCCGATAAAAACTCTTGCTCGACGTGTTCCTCCGAATATACTTTACCCCGCTCTCCAAAGCGTGTACCGCACTAAACCGATTCACGTAATCTGCCTGCACCGTGTGTTCTCCCGTGTAAGCCTTATTCCGGTTCCGAGTTTCATAAGGAGAAAACTTCACCCCCTCATCCATCTTTTGGAAATCAAACACGTCCCGGTTTGTATATCCTTCCGAGGGCGTCCGATTATACATATAAGAAAGCGTAAACACGTGATCCGGATTCTCGAACGTCCGTTGATAATTAAACGCCAGCTCCCGTGTTCCATCGTCCATCCCGATTCTCTCTGACACCCCGTATTCATACAAAGAAGCATGATCCTCTCGTCGCGCCTCATTCCATCCCGTCTGTTTCCACCTCGAATCCGTCTGCCGGGAAGAAAAAGAAAACGTCAACAAATTCAACGAATCCACCTCGTAACTCATCTCGACATTTCCCCAAGTCATCGGCTGGACCACCTCGCTATTCATATCCCACACGAGATAACGTTGCTCCTGATCGTTCAGGTTCTCCAACACGTTATGATACTCCGACCTCCTCGCCCCCACGTCATAATAAGACAAGAAAGACGACAACGACAATTTACCATACTTCAACATCCCGTTCGCGGCCACATTCCAAGTCCCGTAATCATCCCCGCCTCCCACGACATACAAGGAATATCCCTCCAGCCCCATCCTCGCCATTTCAATATTTATAATACCACCCACCTCCGATGCATCATATTTCGCACCCGGGTCCGTGATCACCTCGATCTTTTTCACCGCTACGGCGGGAATCCCTTTCAATCCCTTTCCCGGTTGCTGTTTCACCAGCCCCGACGGGCGTCCGTTTATATAAATACTGCATTTTCTCCCGTTCAGTTCAATGCCATCCATCCCGTCAACGGTCACCAATGGAACCTTACGTAACACCTCCAGCACGCTTTCATTCTTCGCGTCAGGATCATCCCCCATGTCATAAGTAATTTTATCCACCTCAAACCGGATCGGCAACTTCCTAGCAACCACATCCACCTCCTGCAATCTCTCCGCGGACGCCACCATGTACAATGTTCCCACACTCATCTCGTCCCGTCCTGCCTCAACCCGGAATTCCCACACTACCCCCCGATAACCCACGTGAGAAAAAGTAAGTACATACTTCCCTACCGCCAAAGGTCCCACCTTAAAAAAGCCATTCGTATCGGTCACCGTCAGCTTCACGGGAATTGTTCGATGTTCCGCCTCCGCCACCTGCACCGTGGCATATGCGATCGCTTTCAACGACACCGTGTCCTTCACCCATCCTTTCACGATACATCCTTTCTCATCTTGCCGCGCATACGCCACCGACGTCACGCAAAACAATAAAATCAAGCCTAAATATTTATTGATCTCCATTCGTTCGATTTTTTAACAAATATACTCCCGAATCCTTGCGAGTAGCTTACGCCTTCCTTACATTTACCTTACATTTCATCCCACCCGCTAGATTTCACGTTTTTTTTCCCTAGATTTGTATAGAGAATCATGGAAAACGGCGTCACTATGGATAAAGAATTCAATTTCATCAAAAGAAAACACATCCTGATTGTCGATGACGAACGACAATTACTCGACCTCATCGAGAGCATTCTCAGGGACGACGGGTTCTCTTCCATCACCACCGCTGGTTCCGCTCAAGAAGCCATTGTCGCCTGCCACACCTCCTTCCCCGATCTCGCCATCTTGGACGTGAATCTTCCGGATAAAGACGGGTTCTCCCTGATGAAAGACATCCGACAGATCAAGGATATTCCCATCCTGTTCCTAACCGCCCGGGACAAGCCCGAAGATATGTTCACGGGACTGGATGCCGGGGGCGACGATTACATGACCAAACCGTTTCTTCCCAAAGAACTCCTTCTCCGGCTGAGTGCCATTCTTCGCCGATCATACAAAAATGAGAAAACAGTGATCGAGCTGGCCCATTGCACCATCGATTTCGACAAGGCAGAAATAAACCGCCAAGGTGAGACCTTCCCGCTCACCGCCAGAGAACACGCCATTTTGAACGTACTCTACAAATCGGCCAACCGCATCGTTACCATGGACGCCCTTTGCGCGGAAGCGTGGGGCGATAATCTCTACGGGTATGAAAATTCCCTTATGGCCCACATCCGGCGTATCCGGGAAAAGATAGAAATGACCCCTTCCTCCCCGGAATCTCTCATCACGATCAAGGGGCTTGGTTACAAACTTATCCTATAAAACCATGAAAGACCTGCAACATTCCATAAAGCGTATCGGGAAACGAGTTCTCATCGGGGCCATCTTGCTAATCTCCGTGAACATTCTCATCTACTCGCTCGTCGTCCACTATTACCTGAAAGCCGGGGTTTCCCAGCCGCCAGCACAATTTATCCGCAAGCTGGCTGATCGCTTGCACATCGAGGATAATAATTTCAAGGTCGACTCCCTGTTACTCGTGCAGGTCAAGGAACAGCAAATATGGGTCATGCTACTTGATGACAAGCAAAGAAATATCCGCTGGGCCGTCAATCTCCCCGGATTATTACCGGACACCACCACGCTAGGAGACATCTCCACGCTCGCAAAATCCCATCTGAAAAACGATTCTCCTGCAGGTTGCAAAAGAGACGAAGAGATGTTCGCTGCCAGCGACCTAAATGATAACTCTCCAAATTTCGACAACATGCAACAAATCACGGAAATGAAGTTCTTCCCGGTTCTCAACCACCTCTTGATCTTGGGTAACATTTCCGTGTTGATTTTAGGCTATTTGTTCATTGATCGCCGTATGCTGCATTCCCTGAAAAGTATTCTTGGCGGGATACAAAGATTATCTCGCGGGGAAACCGTCCGGGTGAATGAAAAAGGTATCTTCTCGGATGTTGCCTCTTGTCTGAACCAGACATCAGACCTTTTGCATAAACAAACCGCTTATCGGGAAAACTGGATCGCAGGCGTGTCACATGACGTACGCACCCCTTTGTCCGTCATTCTCGGACGTGCCGGACAACTGGAAGACGGAGACTATTCCTCGGAAGAGACTCGTAAACAGGCTCTTTATATCAAGAATCAAGCGCTTAAATTACGGGAACTCATCAACGACCTAAACCTCTTTTCTCAACTCGAAAAAGGGACTCAACCCTTGCGGGAAGAAACCTTTCCCCCCTCCGTTTTCTTCCGGCAAACCATTGCCGCTTTTCTAAACAACGACCCTCGCACCCAATATTATCAAATTGAAACCCGTATAGACCCGAACATCGAAAAAAGCACCCTGCATGGAGACCCCGGCCTACTCTCCCGGGCCATCAACAATTTGCTTTACAACAGTATCCAGCACACCTCGGCAGGAACGACATTAACGTTGAGCCTGACCTATCAATCGGGTTTCTACCGCTTTTCCGTTTCCGATAACGGCAAAGGAGTTTCTCCTGCCTTCCTGCAAAAATTACAAACTTTGGCTCAAGGGGAAATCCCGGACCTCCTTCCCGGGCAGGAACACGGCTTGGGATTAAGCATTGTTTGCCAGATCGTGAAACTACATAAAGGAAAAATCTGTTTTCACAATTTACAGCCACACGGTTTTTCAACTGAAATATTGCTACCAGAATAACACATTTTCCGGAACAACTAAAAAATGACTTTTGGAGACACCCACTTTTTAATCCCAATTAATACCTAAATTCTTTATTACAAGTTGATCATTACCTGATGAACACCGTCATGAACCTTATAAATACCTTATAAAAACCTTATATGAACCTTATATATAATAAGGTTCATAAAGTATTATTAAACTCTATCAAAAAAATATCTTAGACTATTCATGCAGTAGTAATCATTTAATCATCATGAAATTATTATTATCCTCCTCTCAAATTCCCATCCAACTGTATCCAAAAATTTTAGGTCTTCCATAGATTAAAAAAAATAATCTATGAAAAACCTAAAATTTCCCTATATCAACGCTAATTATTTCTTGAATATCTTTTCTAATTCTCGATCAAGCCCAGCCGAGTCGCCAACATATTTCACCACAATCTTTCCCTCCGGATCAATCAAAATTTTAGTCGGAATTGCTGAAATATCATACATCTCGTTGAGTTGTTTTTGCTGGTCCCGTTTTTCGTAAATATTCATTTGTGGCCAGTCTATTTTATCTTCTTGGGCAGCTTTTTTAATGACCTCATCCTTACGGTCCGAAGCAATTCCCAGAAGAACAAAATTTTCACCCTTGTATTTTTGATTAATTTGAATCAGATGGGGATGACTTTTCCGGCAAGGTACACACCAAGAGGCCCAGAAATCCAATAACACGTATTTTCCCCTGTAATCTGCCAAATGAATATCTTCGCCCGTGTAAATATTCTTCAACGTGAAATCAGGAGCCGGAGCTCCGGGAGCCAAAGCCGTTCTAACCCGAATCAATTCCGCAAGTTTCTTTCCGGCTTCAGATTGTTGCACCTCGTTTGAAAACCGATCATATTGTTGTTTCAATTCCCCCGCAGTCTTACTGGTCAAACCGGAATTCAAGTATAACCACATAGCGTATTCCCGATTCGGGTGAGAAGTAATCCACTCCGTTGTACGTTGAGAAATTCGTGCCCGCAAAGCATTTTGTTGCTCGAAAACATCCATCTTGGCCACCGAATCATCGGCCAACACGGCATCATTCAACGCATCGTGTAAAACGTTTATCTCATTCAGCTCTTTCAGATTCAGATGTTGTAATTCCATCATCCCTTGGTTAAATTCATCCTCGCTTACCACCTCCACGAAAGGAAAATCTTTCTGGTCACCTTGAATCTCAATTTGGGCCCCGGGACTGACAAAAAAGGTCAAATCAAATTTCCCGGACAAAATCATTCCCCTTTTCCCTTTCCATTTCGCCCGACTTGCTTCCTGCTCTTTTTGGGATAAACGCATAAACGTCAGTTGTTGTCGTTGATCCGCTTTCCCGGAGTACACGAACTCACCGTTCTCCACTTTCAAGGTATCAAACTTGGAATTTCCACCCTGCCTGTCCAAAACGATAATTTTTATATCTTCACTCATCCCGGATAATTTCCCTTTCACCGTGTAACTATCCGTCTGCCCCATCATTTGCTGTATTCCACAAAACAAGCAAATGAATCCGATCAATATTATTCTTTTCATCATATTTCAATTCATGTCACAACTAACTATCAATTATTATTCACCCATCCGCTGTTAAAGCTCATCACCTTAGGCGGGATCCGGTAAGTCAACCGATCTTCGGTCAACGTGTAGGTTTGTTCACCCACCTTATGGGTATAATTTTTCTTATCATCTTGGAAAAGCGGATCATTCCACAAGCGGCGGATATCGAACCAGCGCATACCACTCATCATGAATTCACGTGTTCTTTCCTCCAACACGAAACGAAGCAATTTTTCTTTACTATTCACGCTTGCCGGGATAGCGGCCTCTACTGCCGGCATCCTCTTTTCTCTCAGTGTCAGTAAATCCGCTCTCGCTCCTGTTTCGTCCCCCGTACGGGCCTTACATTCCGCCAGCATCAAGTACAAATCCGGGAGATCGCCACAAACGGTAAACATATAACGACATACTCTCTTCGAATAAGGCCATTGAGTTACCCCGGTATAATCCTTGTCACTGAAAAACTTCGCCCGATGGTCATTCTTCGAGTACAAAGCCATGTATTCCGGTTTCACGTACACTTGCGGGGGATACAGGAATAAGGTAATCGGCAGGATGCTTACCTGTTTGTTGTATATCAATTCATTATTATCTTCACTCAAGTTAATCGGATAGGTACACGTCATTCCCCATGTATTGGAAGCTCCCGTGTAGCCCCAATTATAAATCTCTTGGTTATAATCAAACAATTCCAAGGTAATGGATGAATTTTGAGTTCCCTTGTAGGCACTTTCCAAAGCCTCCAAAGCTTTACCGTATTCACCCATTGCCATATACACTTTACCTAACATGAAATAACCGGCGGCACGATACACCCGCTGACGATGTTGAGTCTGTAACGGTAAATCAGGACAAGCTTCTTCCAGTTCTTTGGTAACAAAATCATACACGTCTTTTACCGTTCCCCGGGAGAAAGAGGTCTCCCCTGAATTAGCCTTTGTCACGACAGGCACACCGGGATCAGTTGCTGCCGTCGCTTCTTGATAAGGTTTACAGAAGAATTGGGTCAGATAAAAATGCATGAATGCACGTCCCACCCTGGCCTCGGCCAAAAGCTCCTTTTTCTTTTGGGTTGTTCCGTCCTCGGCATCCATCACACCGTTGGCGATAACATTGTATAAATAAATCTGCTGATAGGCCGCACTCCACTCGGCACTGTAATCTTCTTCCAAGAATATATCCGGATCATACGTGTATGCCGCCCGGGCCGAACGTCCCATATTAGCGTATGAAGCCTCATCCGTGATCAATTCGTCCGTCATGTAAATAAAATATATCTCGGACTGCTGTGCGGTAATAGAACCGTTTTCATTTACTTTTGAAAAGATCAGGTTTGACAGGATCGTGTTGTTGAACAACCCGTCATAATGAGCAATCTTTTCCGGAATATCCTTCCCTTTAGGCTTCACATCGAGGAAATCATCACACCCGCAAAGCAAAAACCCCCATATCAGAAAAAATATATTATATCTCGTTTTCATATCTTTTCGCATTATATTATTACTTAAAATTAACTGTTAATCCAATCGACCAAGAGGGTCCGAACTGGGTTGCCCGCACGCCATTCCGTAGATTCATTGCCTCCGGGTCTATACCTTGATGGTTGGCCGCCCAGTAGAATAAATTGGATACTTGAAAACGTATCTTGATATTTTCTGCCGACAGACGATCACAGATTCCACTAGGTAAAGCATAGGCCAAGGATAGATTACGCAATTTTATGTACGACGCATCCAACACCTGTTGATCCGAGAAACGATAGAGACTTATATCCCGACGAGTAGTTGAAGTCTTCGTGTTCGCCTCGTAAGAAGGAATGTCCGTAATGTTTTCATCCCCGGGTTGACGCCACCGTTTGTCGAAATCCTTGTGCAGGTTCGAGGTGATACGTCCGGCATAAAATTGATTGACATCATTCCGCATTTTATGTCCCAAGTTATAGACAAACATACATGACAATTCTATCCCCTTGTAGCTAAACGTGTTTGTCAAACCTCCATACCAAGGAGCCTGCATGGTTCCCATGTAGCGCATACATTTCAAATCGGTAAGGTCCTGTGTCAGTTTCACCTTCTCCCCGTTCTCATCGTACACTTGCGGGTCTCCCATATTATCCAAACCTGCCCAGCGGTAAGCAAATAAACTACCGGCGGCATATCCCTCTACATAGTTTTCATAGATAATGCTGGAAGGAGATAAAGCATTTGCAACGGATAACTCTTCAATCTTGTTTTTATTGTAAGTCAAAGTAAAATTCGTTGACCAATTAAACACGCCACTCATATTCTGACTATTCAACGAGAATTCAAATCCCTTATTCGTCATCGTTCCCAAGTTTGCCAAGGCGTTCACCCAACCCGTAACAGGATTCAACGGCACGTTACCCAACAAATCGGTCGTTTTTTTGAAATAAGCATCCAAGCTTCCGTTCAAACGTCCTTGTAACACCGAGAAATCCACCCCAGCATTGACGGTCCGGGTCTTTTCCCAAGTCAATTTATCATTGGCAGGAGTCACGACGTTATACCCCTTACCCGGATAGGCTGCATCCTGCGTCACAATCAATACATCATACGGTCCGCCCAAACCCGGATCCGGAGAATTTCCACCCAAACCGTAGCTAAAGCGAAGAACCAAGCGATCCAACCAACTAATGTTCTGCATGAAGTTTTCTTGTCCCAAGGTCCATGCACCACCGACGGACCATACCGGTTTGTATTGAACACTCGGATCACTCCCGAATAGATTTGACTGGTCCACACGGATGCTGGCATTCAGCGTGTACTTGGAATTATAGGTATACGCCCCGTTCGCATAGAAAGAAACAAAACGATATTCCGTCTCGCTGTCCGTGAAATGTTTCTTTGTCAATTTGTTCACGGCAGACGTTCCTTGTTTTAAAATCGGATTCTTGATCCCGTTCTTTATTAATTCGCCCTCGTCATAAGAATTATACGTCATCGTCTGCGGGTCATATCCACGAGAGAAGGTGCCATGACTATTGGTCAAGGTTCCCCGCACCTCCATTCCGGCAAGACCGGTCACGTGAGAGACACTCTCTTCAAAGTTCCGATCATACATTAACTGGTTACGTACAGTCCAGTCCGTGTTATACGTCGAGGTATTCGTGTAATGACCTCCGGTTTCCGGCAAATAGAACGTGGGTACCCCGTTCTCTGTCGTGGCTGCTTGGGCAAATTCCACTAATTCCCGACGCACGGAGAAGGATTCTTGGTCATCAAATTGTTCGGCTTTACCTTCGCTGCGTTGGTATTGGAAACGACCGCTATAACTCAAGCCCTTCCACAGTTTGATTTCAATTCCGGCATTCACCCGGGCATTCAGAAGTGTCGATTTATTGAATCCATCCCGATTATCTTCCAAAGGAATATAATCCAGACTAACTCCACTTAAATTTTCGTAATTCAAGCGATCCGGCTCGTAGAACTTCAACACGGAATGAGAAAGTGCATTTCCATTCTCGTCTTTGAACATCATATAAGGTAATATGCTGTTATCTACCGAATACATCGATTTATTTTTCTTGTCTGTCATGGCCAGATTGACGGTTAAATCAATTTTCAACCAATCGGTGAAATTAAAATCCTGCTTCAGGTTTAGCATGTATTTATTTGTCCGCACTTTATCATTGGTCTGGTCATTACCGAAACCCAAGGATCCGTAATAACGATGTACCCCGCTTCCCCCCATGAAGGAAAGGCTATGATTGGTGAAAAAAGCCGGTTGCATGAACAAATCTTCAATTTGCGAACGATTATTCAGAGAGGCCAGTCTCGCGAGTTCCTCATCCCTTTCGGCCTCAGTGTACTCCTTATTGACAGCCTTGTACATCGGGAGTTCGTGAGGATACACGATCGGGAGGAATCCGCCAATACCGTTGTTGGTTGTCGTTACCGCATTCCAAGTATAAAATTCCGGATCAAAGATTTCTGTCGCACTTTTGATTAACGTGCCGCTTGACATATACTGCATATAACCGAAATCAGGCATTCCTTTATAAGTAAAGGAACCGTCATAACTGATTTTAATCTTCCGATCGGTATCTTTACCTTTTTTCGTCGTGATCACGACAACACCGTTAGCCGCCCGGGCTCCCCAGATAGATGCTGCCGTTGCATCTTTCAAAAACGTAATGTTTTCAATGTCATTGCTATTTACCATGTTCTCGAAATTCTCGGAACTCATGGCCACCCCGTCAACCACAAACAACGGGCTTCGATTGGATGAAATTGAAGTTAATCCCCGGATCAAGTATTTATCCTGCCCGTCAGCATAGTTGATATTCAAACCGGAAGTCAACCCCTCCATACTTTCCAACACACTACCGGTCAGACCAACACGCTCTTTAATCTCGCTACCGGAAACAATACCGAAAGAACCGGCATTTCTCTCTTTTGACAAGGTTTGGTATCCCGTCACGACCACTTCTTCCATCTGCTCCACGTCTTCTTCCATCACGATGTTCAGTTTTTTGCCGGGAGCATATTTCACCTCTTGCTTTTTCATTCCCACGAAAGAGAAAACAAAAGTGACCGTGTCACTCGGAATCTTAATCATAAAGTTTCCGTCGATGTCGGTTACCACCCCGTTGTGAGTTCCTTTAATCAACACCGTTACCCCCGGGAGTGGCTCTCCTTTTTTATCTTTTACCGTTCCGGAAGCCTGTTTTGTTTCCGGCTTTTTTACCTGATCGCTTTTCGCGAGGATATAAATCACATCCTGTTCGAAGAAATAACGCAACGAGGTGTTGTCAAAAACCTGATCCAACACTTCCCGCACCGTTTTCTTGTCCGCCTTCACGTCAAAAGCTGTCAGATTTTTCACGTGTTCTTCATTGTAAATGAAGCGTAACCCTGTCTGTTTCCATATTTCCTGACACAACGTGTTCACGTCGCATTGATGCAAATTGAGGGAAACAACTTGCTCCTGCGAGTAACCATTCGCCATGGCCCCGGAAACGAAAAAGAAACAAAAAATCATCAACAGTCTCATAATTTTAAAAGTCTTTGATTTTTTCACGCTGAAAACAGCGCTTTTCCAATTAGATTTCATAACTTTGTTATTAAAGATTATACATTCTGAATAGGTATCCGTTTGCCAATGGACCTATTCATTGATCTTTCAAAAGGTGGAGATGGGGGAAACATCTTCACTTTTTTTATTTACTACTTACTATTACTTTATTTCCTTGTACTTTAAAACGTGCATCTGATATTTTTTCAAAAGAAACAAACAATTCCCGTACGTCCTTGTAACGTTTCAAGTTTCCGGACAATCGTACCTCCTGTAACCCGGCATCTTGATAAAGCACTTCCAACCCGTACCACCGACTCAATTTATCCATGATCGAATTCAGAGATTCATTCCGGAAAATGAAATCCCCGTTTTTCCACGACACATAAGCCAATACATCCACATCCTCCACCGTGATCTTTCCCGAGGTCTGATCAAACACTCCTTTCTGATTGGGTTTCAGCAAGACCTCTTTCCCGCCTTGATTCATACTCACACTTCCCGTCACGAGAACCGTCTCGATCTTGTTGTAGGTATTCACGTTGAATGCCGTTCCGTACACTTTGACAGACATATCATCAACCTGTACCAAGAAAGGCTTTTCCTTATTCTTGGAAACCTCAAAATAAGCTTCTCCTTTCAAATAAACGACCCGCTCTTTTCCATTGAATTGTACCGGATAACGTAACTCGGTCTCGGCATTCAGCCACACACGGGTTCCATCGGACAAGGTTAGATTAAATTCTCCCCCTCTCGGGATAACCAAACGATTCATTACTCTTGCCGTATCCTTGGTTGTTCCTCCTTTACCTTCGGCTGACTGGTAAGAGATTCGACCCGTCTCACTCACCACAACTGAAGTTCCGTCCTTTTCTTCCAATTGCCGGGAAACATTGCCCATCGCCACTTCCTCTCCCGAAGACAACACTAATATGGCCTGTGATTTTCCCGGTTGAATGGTTACCTTTTTTGCCACCTGTACCGGTTTTTCCTCTATCTCACCCGAATTCCATAATAGTATTCCACCCACACTCAGTAATATCACCACGGCTGCGGCCACGCCATTCCAAACTTGAAGAGAGGAGCGCTTTCTCAATTTTTTCCGCAAGAGATTAAAATCCGATTTTACCTCCCGGGCATACACACCCCATTGAAATTCTAGATGTACCCGTTGAAATTCCCGAAAATATTCCTTGTTACCTTCACTCTCTTCGAGCCATGCCTTGACTTCCTCCCGCTCGACATCATCCAGCTCATCAAGAAGATACGCCAGTAATTTTTCATCTATTTCGTTTTGCTGTATCATAGTTATAATCCATTTTACAACTATAATACAGCTCAACAACAAAAATCATTGCTCTGAAATCAAACTTTTTTCAAGAAAAAATAAATAGATTGCCAACTCATCCTTATTATCAGCCTGTTGACGGAGTTTTTTTAAAGCCCTTACCAGAATGCTATTTACCGTGGCAACAGATATTCCCAACTTATCTGCCACATCCTTATATTTCATCCCTTCCAAATATATCTTACGGATCACGTCCTGCGCCCGGGGAGTCAATTTTTCCAGTTCTTCCTCTACACGCCGAAAAACTTCGTCCTCAAAGTTATCATACTCATTCCAAGGACTATCGTAGTAAGCCACATCACAAGCCTGACGCAAAGGATCAATTTTATCTAACTGGTTTAATGCCAGATTACGAATAGAGGTAAACAGGTAAGATTTTAACGTTTCCGGAAGGAACGCAGAATAAGGTTTTTCCCAAAGTTTCACAAAAAAGTCCTGCACAATATCTTCGGCTCGCTGGGTATCATGTAAAAAAGTCGTGGCCCAAACCACCAAGGGCTTGTAGTATTCACGAAACAGAAGTTCCATTCCACCAATCTTCCGCACTTTTAATAACGAGCAAATCTCTTGATCTATCGGACGCATAACTTTTCCACACTTGAACTATACAAATATAGGAGATTTAATTTCCGGAACAAAAGATAATATGAAGTTCTTATTTCTGTACGCAACGAATTAATGCCTTAAAAGTTGCTGAATGAACATCTGTAATAATCTCGGTTCCAGTAACACGGGAAAGATCAAGCCGAACACCGCTCCATAGAAGTGGGCATTATGATTGATGTTATCGCCGTCTCGTTTTGCCATGTACTGGCAATAAAGCAAGTAGATGAAACCAAACACGATACCGGGAATCGGAACGATCGCAAAGAAGTAAATCTTATCCCAAGGATGCAAAAATATCGCCGTGAACAAAACAGCCGAAACCGCACCGGATGCCCCGATGGAAGAATAATATTGATTGTTCCGGTATTTCCACACGTCATAGACCGAAGCGGCCACCATTCCCCCGAAATACAGGATCAAGAAACTGGAACTACCGAATCCCCACGCGACAAACTGGTTCTCCACGTATAACCCGAAAGAGAGAAAGGTGAACATATTCACGATCAAGTGCGTCCAGTCGGCATGGACAAAACCGTGAGAAATAATTCGGTACCACTCTCTGGAATGTACCATCCGGTAGGGGTTACACGACAATTTATTGAACAGGGAATAATTGTTAAAACAAGCAATTGACACGACAACCGTGACAATAAGTATAACATAAGTCATCATAATCTACTCTAAAAAATAATGTTATTAAATATCCGCCCGATCCTTCTGTGCCTCATCTTGTTTTATGAACGTACTCCGGCTCGCGTAAGTTTTGTCATCTCCATGAATATACAGAAGGGTCCCACCTTTAATTGTATCTATAATTTTTTTGCTCACGGCTAATGGTAATGCCGGACATCCCAAGCTACGCCCCAACCGCCCACATGACCGAATGGTTGACGGGTCTGCGTATGCCGCCCCGTGCATCACGATCGCCCGCTCTTTCGCCTTGTCATTAATTCCCCGCTCCAAACCGTCCAACACCAAAGAATACCCATTCTTCCCGTAATACGTGTTTTCTGTTTTGTAAAAACCCAACGAACTCTTGAAAGAGCCTTCCCGGTTGGAAAATGACGTGGCATATTTCTCCCCGCTATTCCGACCGTGAGCCACGTAAGAAATAAACAGGATCTTTTTCAGTTTCAGATCAATCACGAACAAGCGTTTTTCCGTGGAAGGTTTCGTGAAATCAATCACCGTAAGGATGTCCTTGTCGTGACCGCCCATCCGGTTGTACCCCGCAATAGCCCGCTCGAACACCGCGTAATCAATCGTTCCGGCTAACGCCATCTCGTGATAAAGCGCCCGGCTATTCGGTACTGACGACCTCTCTGCCGCAATCCCCGATAGCGATCCCCAACAAATTCCTCCGATAATCAAGATAAGCGATAACACACGCATAAAGTCATTTTTTCATCAATCAAACACAATTACCAACGTCTTTTCCACCTCCGCCCAATCGTACATGAACTTGGCATGTGATGTCGCATTCCTCACGCACATATGAGACCGGGGTGTCGTTCCGAGCGTCCAACTATATTCAATCAACTTGTTATCGGGATAATTGACCGGAACCCCATGCAAATAGGCACCTCCGGTAAAACGACAAGCATAAGGAGCAAACCCTCCTTTCTCATCTGTCCCGTCCTTCAGGTAAAGCATCTCCGACAATTTCCTCTGTACAAAATAAATTCCCGGTGGTGTGGCTTCTTGATAAGGTGGTCGATTAGCTCCCGTCGTCACGGGATTCATACTTCTCACTAACCAAGTAACCCCTTCTTGTTCTAAAGTTGCAATATTCTGATTCGTTCGGTCTACAAATATAACTTTTTTAATCGAAAGAGGCCCTATTAACTTCATGTATTTTTTAGGAACATACCATTCCCCTGCAAAAGTAGCCGAACTCACCTGAAAACAACCAGCACTGTCACTAATCACGGCAACATAAGCCCCATCCCGCCCATAACGTTCCGGCACGCTAAAATTTCCCCGTTGATATAAAGGAATTCCTTGAGAACGATCCACGCCGAACGAATCCCGAGTCTGTTTATATTTGTTAATTTTGTATTTTCTCGAAAGGGGTGGCATCCCGTTCACGTTTTTATAATTCCGAAGTACCCCATACCCGTCATTCTTCTCCTGAAAGACCATCAATGAATCAAGGAATGCCGATATCTTATCCCATTGAAATCGTCGTTCCTGTTTCCCGTATTTATAGGTATCATGTAGCGTGTGTCGGTCATATAACAAACGTTTCTCTATTTTTACAGTATACCCAACACTATTTAAACAAATTAAAAAGAACAACAACGTATAACATTTTATCCATATCATCATCTACAACATTTTTAAATGATAATACGTCAAAAATTGAATTTTGTTATGTCTTATGTTATCATCGGAGAGAGACTGTCTAACAAGTTTATTTTTAAACGACAATCTCTCTCTTACAATCATCCGTCAAGGTTCTATAATATTAAACATCGGATCAAAACTATCCAACAGAGAAAGCAAAACCTTCAACTCATTAAGATCCCCGGTAATCTTCATTTTCCCCGTATCTATCAACTCTTCCGGACGAACCTCTTTTAAGATTAAGCGGGCAAAATCATTTCTAGTCACTTGTAGACTCAACAATGCGCTTGCATCCGTGTAACCCATCCGATGATTCAGTGCTCCATTGTTCAACAGTAGCATGGCCTTCTCTCCGCAATCCTTAAAAGTCAGATTTATACAAATACGTTTATCCCCAGCCTTCATCCCGTTCACTTGGATGGCACAAAAATCCAGTAACATGTCCGCACCCAAATTACTTACAGAACTAGCATTCACCAAATTCGGTACCTGACGATTAATTTCACCTCTTAACTCTTTTGCCCCCGTGAGGTAAAAGTTTCTCCAAGGGCCAGATTCTGCCTGATATCCCAGTTGCGTATACACATCCGCCAGTAATTGTCTGGCAGTTTGATTTTCAGGTTCCGCAAACACTAAATTATTCAACAAAGTAGCACACCAACGATATTCCCCCTCATCATAAGCTTTCCGGGCAACTTCAATCACTCGTTCTCCCCCTCCGATCGCCTCCACGTATTTACGTCCCAACTCCACCGGGGGTAACGGATTCAGATTAGCCGGATTACCATCAAACCACCCGAAATACATTTGGTACTGAGACTTCACATTATGACTCAATGAACCATAATATCCCCGGCACGCAAATAAAGAATCCAACCCGACAGGCAATACAAGTTGTTCGGCGATCTCGTTCGGAGTCAATCCTTGGTTTGCCATGCGTAAGGTTTGATCGTGTAAATACCGGTACATATCTCGCTGTGCGGCCCAGTAAGTATTTATCTTCTCATTCCCCCACGTAGGCCAGTGATGCAGGGAGAAAGTCACCTCCACGTCATTCCCGTAGCGAGCAATCACGTCATCAATATACTTACTCCACAATAAACCATTACGAACCTTGGCGCCTCGCAAGGTTAACAAATTATGCATCGTATGCGTAATTTCTTCGGCAGCACAGAAAGCCTTGTATTTCGGGAACCAAATCATCATCTCCACCGGAGCTTCCGCTTCCGGAACAAACATAAACTCCATCTCCAACCCATCTATCACCCGACGTTCCCCCGTGGTTTCGATCTCATCCGTTGGCCGCACAAGCATACTCTTACCCCGGGAATTGGTTGTTCCCAACCCGGTCCCGATATTTCCCCCGGCATGACGGGGTAATAATAGCCCGTACATGTAAGAAGCCCTTCGTCCCATAGCAGTCCCCGCCATGACGTTCTCACTCAACGCTTCTTCATAAAATCCCTTGGGAACAATGATCTTCATGTCTTTATTTGAAACTTCCCGACAAATGGCGTCCATTCCCCCGTAATGATCAATATGGGGATGAGTGATAATCAGTGCCCGCACGGGTAAATCTCCCAAATGTTGCTTAACCAAACGATAACCGGCCAAGGCCGACGCTTCCGAAGTGGTCGCGTCAATAATAATCCATCCGTGATCCGTTCGTACAAAAGTCATGTTGGCCAAATCAAATCCCCGAACTTGGTAAATAGCCCCGGGAACCACCTCAAAAAGCCCGTGAATGGCATTCAATTGAGACTGTCTCCACAAACTCGGATTTGCCGTCGCCGGGGCTTCTCCTTCCAGAAATTTCCACGCATTTAAAGGATAGGAAACACTTCCATTTTCATTTTTAATGGCTTCATCTTCCAATGTCGCGATAAACCCCCGATGCGCATCTTCAAAATCCGCCCGATTATTAAAATTCAAACGAGTTTTCACCGCCATATTTTCTTTTTCTGTGTAAGAAGTCGCTTTCTGTTGGGCATTCCCACTCATAGCCAAACAAAGCATTACAGCTATTCCCCCGGTAAACAATTTCCTCTTCATAATACACTTTCATTTAAACATAAAACATTATCTATATAACAAAGATAAAACCAGACGGAAAACACGTAAAGGTATATTTTTTACTTTTATTGGTCTATTTGTATGATTTGCTCCGTACAAATAGACCAAATAAACCCAATAATTGGTATTTTTATACCCATAAACAAGGAACGACATGGAAACAAAACCCACATTCAGAATCATCACCCGACGCTTGCAGGAAACCACGGCGAACTCTTTTCTCTTATGGGAAGAAGACGATCTTTTCCCAGCACTGGGATATCCCGTGAAGATTAATTTTACCGGAATCTTCATCTGTTCAGCCGGAACTTTAGATGTAGAAATAAACCTTACCCCTATGCGAATGGATGAAAATCATATTCTCGTTTTCACCCACGAACATGCCGTGCGTATCGTTAAGCGTAGCGAGGACTTCAAATGTGTCGGGATCATTCTTTCCAAAGCATACTGGGAAGAAACATTACTCCACACCCATGCATTCAACGCCTTGACCCGCACCGTCCCCTGTCTTCCAATAGAACCCGATCAGAAGAAACCATTACTGGATTTTTTTTCCATCATCCGCACGCATACCAAATTAAAGGATGCAGAAAACCGAAATGAGATCATCAAACATCTAGTGATTAGCATGTTTTATGCCATCGGAGAAGTCTATAAACAGCAATTGGCACAAAAACAAACGACATCACAACACGAAAAATTGTTACATGACTTTCTGGAACTAATCTACCAACATTACAAGACCCACCGAGACGTGGCTTTTTATGCTCAATGCCTATCCTTGACACCCAGATATCTCACGACAACGATAAAAAAAACCAGTGGAAAAAATGCCTTACAATGGATAGAAGAATATGTCATTCTTGAAATCCAAATCCTTTTGCGTCATTCAGATATGACAATTAAGCAGATTGCTTACGAGATGAATTTTTGTGATCAATCTTTCCTAGGCAAGTATTTCAAACGAATAACCGGGATGTCTCCCGAACAATATCGTAATCTGTAAAATGAACAAGGGAGGTGTGACAAACGACCACACCTCCCACCTATATCATCTATTCAACCGGATCCCCTTATGCAGGAATCAACCCGGTAATCAGGATCAATACCAACAATCCCAAGATGGCGTACAACTCCGGGAACACGGCCAATACCATCGTGGTTCCGAACACGTTGTAACCGCTACCGATTGCCACTATACCGTTAGCACATACCTGTGCTTGACGAATAGCAGAGAAGAAAGCCACTAAACCAAGACCCAATCCGGCACCGAAGATAGCTGAAGCAGGCCCCCAACCCATATCCACGTTCGTCAAGAAACTACTTAACAGGAAATATCCCACGAAACCATACAACCCCTGAGAGGAAGGCAACGCAGACAAACCAATATACTGACCCGATGCAGTCGGGTTTTTCTTCAAAGCACCTACCGCGGCATTACCGCAAATAGTAACTCCATACGCACTACCGATTCCTGATAATGCCACCATCAATGCAACACCTAGATAAGCTAATAAAATTGGTTCCATAATTCTAATCTATTTAATTGTTATTTTTATAATCTTTATTTTTAATCATTTACTTTTTTTCTGAACGGGGCGTATTGTTTACCCCCGCCTTCAAATCCGGCATTCTTGTAGAATTCCACGAAGGTCAAACGCATCGGGTGTACAAACGAACTGATCATACACAACCCGAAGTTAATCGAGTGACCGACAAGCAGGATCAAGAACACGGCAATGAATTTCACGATAAACGGTAGCCCATCCGTAAGCTGGAAAGCCAGCGTGTTAAACACACCTCCCAAGATACTTCCCGTTAACCCGATCGCGAACAACCGAATATATGAAAGCGTGTCTCCCAGCAATCCCGTAGCCATGTTGTACGTCCCCCACAATCCTGACCCAAAATTAGAGAAAATCCCTTTTCCCGGAGAATTGTAGAAATAAATCGTCAACGCTGAAAGGCCCAACAAAGCGTAAAGCACGTATTTCAAACCTTCCGGGATCACAACTTTTAGCATCGGTAACCCGATCAACACGCCCAACAGGATAATGGCAACGACCCAACCTAACGTCGATACCGCATATTTAAATCCAAACTGTTTCGTTAACCTTGCGGCATTCAAGCACATCCCGTAAAGAATCTGGATAATACCCACGGCAACCGCGATAATCATCATCGGGTTATATCCCCCCAGATACTTCCCGTAGTTCGCTTCCGTCAGGAAGAGTGACTTCACGCCAGCCAACCAAGGCCATTCCACGGAATCCAAAGCGATACCAAAGAATGAACCCGTCAGTAAGCCGACAATAACCGTCATGATTCCCAAATATTGCCCCAGCACAAGGTAACCCTTCACCGAAGGCGAGGCTTTCCGGCCAATAATGAAACAAGCCAGCCAGATGATCAACCCGTAGCCGCCATCACCCATACACATTCCGAAGAACAGCATGAAAAACGGGGCCAAGAAAGGCGTCAAATCCAACTCCCTATATTGCGGCAGGGCAAACATTTCCGTTACCGGTTCAAACAACTTGGAGTAAGCATTGTTTTTCAGCTGCACGGGAACATCATCCTCCGGAGTAGGCCGGGTGAATTCGAAGTACACATCTTTCGTTTCCAGAAAACTTCTCATTTCAGCCTCTCTTTCCACCGGAACCCATCCTTCCAAAGCAATGACTTTCTCGTCAATCAGATGTTGAGCGGCATCCTCCACTTTAATCTTGTCTGCCACCTCGGTAATCTTCAAACGATACTTTTTCAGCCGTTCAATCGCATCCTGAGAAACAGCATCCAACTCTTTCCCGATGTTCACGGATTCCTCTCGCAAAGCCGTAATTTGCTTTGCCAACTCTTCTGCCGTGGCTTGAGGGAAAAGATAAGGATCAGCCTCCAAGTTCACGCTTGTCCCAGCAGGAGTAACAGTAACAAAATATTTCTGTCCCATCATCTCGCTGATTATAACAGCGTCATACATCTCTTCCCATTCCGGCTGATACTTCTGTTCCGGCACGGAAAAGAAATGAAATTCCCAACCGGCAGTCTCCAGTTTTTGGATCATCTCCCGGGAAAACTTTCCCCAAGGACGATAAGCCGCATGGTCCTTCTCCAAACCTGCCAATTGTTGCTCGATCTGATCCTGCCGACTATACAAACCTTCCAGATAATCCAGCAAATGCTCGTCATCCACCTTCACTTTTTCCACCTGCTCCACGTCATTCCGACTCTGCATGTGCGTGATCATCTCCCCAGTCCGCCTGATCAACATCAATTTCGCCTGTAGATCCGTATCTTCTGCCGTACGTTCCGTATTCTCATGAATATGAACCATTCCCTTTTCCCGGAGTTCTCCGAGAAATGTTTGATATTCCTTGTAAAATATCAACAGGGACAATTTCATCATAGGTACTATCATAGGCTATTCCTCCATCAATTTACGGGTTTTCACGATCTTCTGTGACGACTTGGAAAGGTTTTCCTCGTCTTCCAAGAACCGCTTGATCTTGCGAATCGCCTCTTGGAATCCCGGAATCTGCACTTTCTCGTACAAATTCACCTTCTGTGTCGTTTTCTTTCTCGCCCTATCCAACAGCTCCATTTTCCGGGTGAAAAATTCCCTCTCCAAAGCGATACTTACTACCTCTTTGATGTATTCCACACCATCGAGTAGCCACCCGGGTTGATTAAACAAGCTGAAATCCTTCACCTCATAATCCACCCCGTCGAGAACAGGCGTCTTTACCCCGGCAATCTTTTTCACCGACATCCTGACATCCTTCACGACAAGTATGTCTTCCTTATACTCGTCATAAAGTTGCAGCATATCGTTCAATGAATTCAGCGTTTCTTCCAACTTCACATTAAACTCATCCGCCACCTGTTTCGCCTTCTTCACCTCCGAACGTAAAGCCGACTCCTTATTTTTGATGGTAGGCAATGCCCTCACTCGCATCTTCAACTGCTTATCCAGCCCTTGAAGCGATGTCTTATTATATTGAAACTTTATCACCTTACCAAATTATTAAATTATTCTGTGATTTGCGATTTAATGATTCTGTGATTGCTGCTCTTTGTTAAGCCCGATACTTTTAGTCCGGATAGAAGCCACAACCATAGCCACTAATTCATTTACTTCTCTCTTGAGTTCTCTCAAATCATCTGATTTTAGTAAATCAGACTCTTCAATAATTTCAAGCCAATAAGCTGTTTCATCCGCTTCCTCTTCAACGATCCTCATTTTATTGATGAAATCCTTATCCGATTTTGCTCGACACACAGCCCGATAGTTAGCACCAACCGATAAAGCCGAACGTAAAATCTGATCTTTCACGACCCAAGCTAACCGTGTCCCCGGAAACTTTTCTGTCATCCTGATCACGGCTAACCCCAACTGTTTTGTTCTACGTTTAAACTCTATCTGATTCATAAACTGTATTAATTAATCACTGAATCGTCAATCACCTAATCACTAAATCCTCCAAACTCTTCCACGATTTCCTGCTTAATTCCCAATTCCGCCTTGTTAAAGTATTTGCGGAAAAGATCCCAAGCGGAATCCAACATCTGATCGGTACTGATGTTTACATCGATAGCAAGCAAGCTGTTGGAATAGTCTTTGGCGAAATCTAGGGTACGGCGGTCGTAGTCCGTTAGGTCGAAACCGTTCTCCATCTTGGTCCGGGCGTTAGCGGCATCGGCATATAGACGGATGGCGGCATTCATCACTTGCGGGTGATCCTTACGGGTTTTCTTACCGATCACGAGCTGTTTCAAACGAGACAAACTTCGGAACGGGTCAACAATAACCTTACCAATCTCCGTGTCTTTACGCAGGAACAACTGTCCCTCCGTGATGTACCCGGTGTTATCCGGGATAGCATGGGTAATGTCACCGCCAGACAACGTGGTCACGGCTATGATCGTGATAGAACCTCCGGCAGGGAACTGCACGGCCTTCTCGTAAATCTTCGCCAAATCGGAATACAATGAACCCGGCATGGAGTCCTTCGACGGGATCTGATCCATACGGTTGGACACGATACTCAGAGCATCGGCATACAACGTCATGTCCGTCAACAACACCAATACTTTCTCGTTCTTGTCCACCGCAAAATACTCGGCAGCCGTCAATGCCATATCCGGTACCAACAAACGCTCAACAGGCGGTGCCTCCGTGGTATTCACGAAACTAACGATACGATCCAACACCCCGGCGTTGTCAAACAAATTTTTGAAATACAGGTAGTCATCGTTCGTCAACCCCATACCACCCAAGATGATACGGTCTGTCTGCGCTCTCAGTGCCACGTTCGCCATCACTTGGTTGTAAGGCTGATCCGGGTCGGCAAAGAACGGGATCTTCTGACCGGACACCAACGTGTTGTTCAAGTCGATTCCCGCAATACCGGTTGCAATCAATTCCGACGGTTGTTTACGACGCACCGGGTTCACCGAAGGTCCACCAATCTCTCTTTCTTCCCCGTCAACAGCAGGCCCTCCGTCAATCGGATCGCCAAAGGCATTGAAAAAACGCCCGCATAAATCGTCTCCCACTCTCAGAGTAGGCGCTTTTCCCAAGAATGTCACTTCTGCATTCGTCGGAATCCCTTCTGTCCCGGAGAACACCTGAAGGGTTATATCATTTCCCCAAATCTTCACGACCTGCGCCAACCGTCCGTCTACAATAGCCAGCTCGTCATTCCCGACGCCCTGGGCATTCAACGTACACGTTGCTTTCGTGATCTGGGTGATCTTTGTATAAACTTTTTGAAAAGCAGTCGTCATATAATTTTAGATTTTAGATTTTAAATTTTAGATTGCTCTTCTTTATCGATTTACAATTCAAAATTTAAAATTTACAATTATCTCATTTTTTTCTTTCGTTAATGATCTCGTTCACTTCTGCCTCATACTTTTTAAACGCTTCCGATTGATATTCGGAATAGTTCATCTGTTTGAAACCATTAATGATACGTTTGAAATAGGGGTTAATCTCTTCGAACGTGTCAAAATTAAATTCGGAACGAACCACACCCAGTACCATGTTCAGCATATACTTCTGACGCTCCATTGCGGTAGAACCGTCAATGTTGTCAAAAGCATCCTGTTGCAGAATCACGAAGTCGATCAACTCGGACTTCCAGTATACCACGTGATATTCCAAAGGCACACCGTCATCCCCCAAAATGTCGATCTGTTCTGCCGTCTCGCGACCGCGAACCAACATATTACGAGCCTCGTTCACATCAGCAATCCACGTATCGGAAATATTCTTCTTGGCGAACTCGATAAATTCCGGATATTCCAAGTATTTTGAGTAAGATTCCAACGTATCAATTGCCGGGTAACGTTTCGCATCCGCACGAGCTTGAGACAAGGCATAGAAACAACGTGCCACTTTCTTCGTGGACTCCGTCACCGGCTCTTTCAAGTTACCACCGGCAGGAGATACCGTACCGATAAAAGTAACGGATCCCGTCTTACCATTATTCAAATACACCATTCCCGCACGAGCATAGAAATTTGAAATGATAGCCGACAAGTCCATCGGAAACGCATCCTGTCCCGGTAACTCCTCCATACGGTTGGACATCTCACGCAAAGCCTGCGCCCAACGAGAAGTCGAGTCTGCCAGCAGCAACACCTTCATTCCCATGGAACGATAGTATTCCCCGATCGTCATAGCCGTGTACACGGAAGCCTCACGGGCAGCCACGGGCATATTGGACGTATTAGCAATAATCGTGGTTCTCTCGTACAATTTACGACCGGAACGAGGGTCTTCCAATTCCGGGAACTCGGTAAAGATTTCCACCACCTCGTTCGCACGCTCACCACAGGCAGCCATGATAATAATATCAGCATCGGCAAACCGGGACAATGCGTGTTGTAACACGGTCTTTCCCGTACCGAACGGTCCCGGGATAAAACCGGTCCCCCCTTCCAGTATCGGATTCATCGTATCGATAACACGTACTCCGGTCTCCATCTGACGGGAAGGACGAGGTTTATCCACGTAATTACGGATAGCCACCTTCACCGGCCATTTCTGGATCATCGTAACAGGAATCTCTTTTCCGGCCTCATCTTTCAGCACGGCAATCGTGTCCTTTATCGTGTATTCTCCGGCAGCGGCAATTGATGCGATGGTATATTCCCCTTTCAACTTGAAAGGTACCATAATCTTATGATCCAGCCAGTTCTCCTTCACGTTACCCAACCAATCGGCACCGGTCACCTTATCACCGACCTTGGCCAACGGGGTAAAACTCCATTTTTTATCTTCTTCCAACGGGTTCGTGTACTCTCCTCGTTTCAAGAATACACCCGTCATCTTATCCAGGTCATTTTGAAGACCGTCAAAATTCTTTGACAGCAAACCGGGACCCAATGTAACTTCCAACATATGGTTTTCGAACTCCACGAGGGAACCGGGTTTCAATCCCCGGGTACTTTCAAAAACCTGTACATAAGCAATATCCCCAACAACCTTGATCACCTCGGCCATCAACCGCTCGTTTCCAAGCTGGATAAAGCAAATCTCATTCTGAGATACCGGTCCTTCGGTACGCACAAGTACAAGGTTGGAAATAATACTATGAACTTTTCCTTGTGTCTTATTCATGTCTCAATTTTAATTTTTAAATTCTTCCGCAAACTCGAAACTCTTTCTGAACTTATCCACGACTTCCATGAAGACTTTTCGTCCCGATTCGGAACTCATCTTGCTCCATCGCTCAACGATCATCAGCTCAAGCATGAAACTCAAAACTTTCTCCATGGAGAAATACTCGTAAACCACGGCCTCTTCGATATAATCCCAAAGAAGTAAATCCAGTCCTCTCTCCCGTTCGACAAGGTTTGTATTTCCCATCAGAGAAATCACCTTCTCCGCGTACGGGAATTCCATCCCCAAACCGAAATCTTTCGAGTTCGAAGTTCTCAGCGCCTTAGAAAATGCGTTATCACCAATAATCTCCGGGGCAACCTCTTTCCCGTACTTCCGACAAGTCAAGGCCGTCTCCAGATTCTTCACGTTCATCACAAATTCTGCGTAATTCCGGACAAACTTACTACCACTCTTCATCAAGTGATCGTAATACATCCAGCTCAACACATTCTCCGGAGAAACATCATATTTCAAATGTTCCCCTTTAAAATCTGCAATAAATTGATTGAGGTAAGCAGGTAAAGAATTCGTCGGTTCGGTAATTTCGTCTTCCAGACGTTGTAATGGATATACTGTTTCAAGATTGGTATCGGGAGCCATTTTATTTAGCAACCGCAGAACTTGTTTATTATCGGCAGGCAGAAAAAACAACTCCATCAACTTCACATCCTCCTTCTTCAGAGCCTCCCGAGCCAACTCCCGAAACCCGTTCACGGACAACGCTAGTTTTCGATCATCCAGAAAGACCTCCGGTAGTCCTGCAATAAAACAATAGTAATTATTTTTTAATATCATATTATTCATTCTGTGATTCTGTGATTTAATGATTCAACGATTTTGTGATTCAATCACTTAATCTATAATCACCCAATCACTCAATCCTTAAATAACAGTTTTTTCGTGAAGCCCTTCATGTACTGATTAAAGAAAGCCTCAAATAGCTTCTCAGAGAAAGCAATCTGGAAACCACCATCTTTAGGCTGGATCACAAACCCTTCTTCTAAATTACCAACCTTTACATCAAGACCTTTATCCAACAGATCCTTGTACTTGGCCGCAACAAACGATTCGAACTTTGCCTTTTCATCCTCGGAAAGAAGAATTTCCATGTTCAGGTTTCCACCGGCAACATCCCACTTCTTCACGATCGTCATAAGCAACTCATGAATAAAAGCTTTTTCCTCGAACCCGATCTTGGCAACATCACCGGCAACATCACCGGCAACAAGATTCGTGATTGCCTGTTTTAAAGCAGTGATAGCTTGGCGTGCACTTAACGTCATTTCAGACTCGACCTTCTTTTTCAAGTTAGAAACCTCTGTCTCCGCATCAGCATTCATCTGTGCTGCTTTCGCTTTCGCATCGGCAATAATCTTTTCGGCCTCTTGCTTTGCCTGGTTGATGATATTCTCCGCCTCCTGGCGAGCCTTATCTACCCCCTCGTTGTAAAGCTTTTGGGTCAAAATATCTAATTTATTCTCCATACTAAAAACGTGTTATATATTAATTTTATCTTACAAACTTTCATTAAAACTAAGTGTCAATAAATGTGCCAGTAATCCAGAAAAACGGCGTCAAGATATTAAAAAACATTGACAATAACAAATAAAAATTATACAATAGGACACTTGAAAATATCCCCGTATCAGATACGAATTCCACCGTCAAGGGTTCCACTCAAACCATAAAAGAGACAAAATTCATAGCACAACGAAGCCGCGTTATAAACGATAAGGAGTGGCAAAGAATCTCTGCCACCCCATCCGCATCAATGTTGTTCCCATCGACGTTTGCACCAAGCCACCACGACCGAACTGATCACTCCTCCCACGATGCTTAACACACCCGCGACAAAATCATTTGCCAACTGCGCGAAAAAAGCATTCAAACTCAGCGTGAAAAATATTCCCGTGAAAAAGTATAAGCTCATCATAACCTTAAAATCACTCAACCGTGAGATACTGGCTAGGCGAAATACTTTTCCCGTTCTTCGAGGTTGCAAAACAATAGATCTTCACGTTCGCGTGGTTCCAATTTTTCGGAAGTGCCACGCTGGTATTGCCATTCTCCCCCCGACTTCTTAACGAGATCAATTTCACCCGCATCAACACGCTCTCGAATACCACGGCATACACCAGATCGTCAACCAAAGCGAACCCGTTTTCCTCCGTCTGCATCTCCTGTTCGAAAGAATACATTTTATTTTCCGAGGAATACGTGACCGAGACTTCCGGAACATCTTGAACTCCGGTAGCCATTTTCAGCCGCTCGTAATCTACCGTTGCCACGTGTTTCTCATCCACGTCTACCGCTTTCATGTTTTTCGCGACGAAAGCATTCGAAGTCGTTCCGTTCCCAATCCCTACGAATCCTTTCTGCACAACCGGCAACAAGAAACGGGACAACTCGATCAACACCTTCATGCGGGCTCGCTGATCCAACATCTCCGAAGTCGGCTTATCCTTTCTCGAGAATATCCTCGCCCTAGCGATATTCTGTTTGTTCATGTAACACATCGTCACGTTACCAAGGGTTTTCGTTACCTTACCCAATAAATAAGAATCAAATTTTGCCATAATAATAAAATTTAAAAATGAATAAATCAGAAAATTTAAAATGATTCCGCACTCCCCGCATGGGCCCTACACGAAGAATGGAATTTAGAATGTAGAATTTAAAATTTAGAATGGAAACACAGCCTCGTACTGTTGGAATTTAAAATCTAAAATTTAAAATCTAAAATCAGTAGAATTTAATCCAGTCCGCCACCCTCAACGCCGGTCCCGGATCAACTTTCCTCGATGTCACGTCCGAATGTCCCACGATATCCCCGATGGGATAAGTATCCACCAGCAAGCCACACACCTCGTTCAACACCCGCATCTGCACGTCCGTGTAATCATGCCAGTACGTCGGCACCTCTCCCGAATCTTCCGTGTACACTTCCCCCACGGGAACCTCCTTTCCACATTCCGCCACGAACTTTCCCCCTTCCAGTCGCAACTGCCCCAGGTTATCCAGCTCGATCCCGATCGAGTAATGATTCAGCTCGTTCCTTCCCCCGTAACTACTCTTCCCGGCATGCCACGCCTCGATATTAAACGGCACCATCTGTATCACCTGCCCGTCCCGCCCGATCACCACGTGAGCCGATGCCTTCACATCCGGCCTTATCAAGAATTTTGCTGAAGATATGGCACTAGCACCTGCCGTGTAATGTAAAATAATCATATCCGGCTCTCCTAGCCCCTGTCTATTCTTCGGGCATTCCAGATGAATCACCCCACCACCCATTAACCGGTGATTGACAATTGAAAAAGATGAATTAAAACTTGAAAATACATCCATAATAAAAAGTTTAAAGTTTAAAATTTAGAGTTTAGTATGAAAAAGATTCCGTGATTGCCGATTCGATGATTGGGTGATTAAAATCACTAAATCGAAAATCATTAAATCACTTAATCGATAGGATCTACAATCACTAAATCTAAAATTAGCGTGGCTTTCGTGCGAATGCCTGCATGATTTTTTCCCCGCTCCTCCCCACCACGTACCCGCCCAACCCAATCTCCAGCAAATCCCAGAACCGGGAAGTATCCGCCAACATGGGCAAACTCGTGAAAGTGCCAATAAGCACAATAACAGCAAATATCAACATCACCAATGGCCGCCACGAACGCTGTAGCCAACTTCCGGTAGCCTCGGCTCTTATCACGCCAGCCCGAGCTTCAATCATTTCACGTTCCCGCTCGTACACCAATCTCAGTATCTCCGCCTGTAACTCTTTCTTCTCCCGTGCCGGGAGCGTCACGCCATTAATCACCCCGCTAATAGCATTGACAACATCTGCTATCGGTTTCATTTCCTTCCCTGTAAACGTACATACTGACTCATAGATAACTGCTTCTCATCAGGCGAAATAAAGAGACAATACAAATGCAACGTTTCCCCCTTCCACCCGTCAATCGTAAAACTCGCCACACCATCTTTCCGCACTCCCCCTATATTCTCCAACACCCTCGGACAAAACGCCCGCCCTTCATGTAACACGACCACCATCAAACGATCATCATCCTCCACAAATCCTCGTCCACCCACCTTTTCCCATTGCAATAAAACACGACCTTCCGGATCAATCTCTCCTCTTAAATGAAACACTCGTTGCCTCTTTCCCGCGGAAAACTGAAGTTGAGAGAAATCTCCGATACGCCCATCCGCACAGAACACCTTCATATTTTTTCAAGATAAAACGTATAACCATTGAAACTGTTTCCTTGAGCAGACACCTTCAATATTCTCCTTAACGAAGTCTCTTTCAACTTCTGGTAAAACCGGATTGCAACTAAAAATCTCGCCCTCACTTCCTGTTGTTTCATTGTCTTCGGATTATTCGCTCGAAACGTTCTTCTTGCATACGACTTGTTACCTATTTGATAAATAACCACATCCCCCAATTTCCCGTTTAATCCAAAATCATTTTTAAATGATGCCATAATTTCTCGTTTTTTAAATGAATACTCTCTCTCATTTTTCTAACGACAAAACTACAACACCCCCGAAATTTCATCACTACACACCATCCCACGTGTGTTTCCATCTTCCCACAAACCATTGATTATTATCAATAAAAAAAAGAGGCCCAAGCACATCGCCCAGATCTCTTTTTATTAAGTTTTTATTGAGTAAATTATTATTAATCTAACTTATTAGAAACAATCCGCTCTCTGATCAAATTTATAAACTCACAAACCAAAGGATAAAATTCTTCCACCGTAGTCAAGTCAAAATTCTTAAAATCTTCATAATCGGCTTCAGAACGATTATTATATATGACCGTGTAAAATCTACCCCATTCTTTAGGCACTTTTCCCGTTAAAATAAAATGTTTCCCAAACATTTGGCGTACACCTTCATGTGTTTTGACACCATCAATTTCAGCATACAACAACAAAGCACTTGCAGCATAAAAACAAGCATAGTACATACGATTCATCGCCGTGTTATAGAATCCCCGTTCGATATGCGATTCGATCTCTAATAACAAGTTCCTCGCAGAATCAAGTCTATATAATATTATATCCGACCTTTGTTCTGGTGTCATAATACCACTCCTTCTTTCATTACATTTTCATAAAATGGTGTAAAACGCTTTCCCCATTTGCGCATAGATTCTATGAACGGATTAATTTGTATACCCGTTTGTAATTCTATATCATACAATGGAGCAGTCAAGGCCATTCGATCTTCCAAGGTAATAACGTCTTTATCTAACAATAACAACAAATCAATATCACTATCTGGGCGAGCATCCCCCCTTGCCTCACTTCCGTAAAGAATAACCCTAATGCCCGGTGCAAGCCGATGTAGAGCCTCTCTAATTTGAGATATAACTTGTGATCGATTCATGATAGTCCTCCTTATAAATCAGTTATCACACAAAATTAATATTTTTTCTCAGATATACAGGCAGCTAAAACGTGTTTTATTCATTATAAATAAATATTTATTGACTTAATGAATTCTTTCAGAACCGATATTAAACTGTATAAATTAAAGGCGTGGCAAAAAACTTTTACCACGCCTTCCCCCTGTCAAGCATCTTTCTTATCCCGTTCCTGTTCAATCAAAAAGATCAACCGTTTCAGAAATATCACCAGCTCGTTCGTCCGTTTGAAAATATCCCGCTTCAACTCCCTGTGATTCGAAATTTTTACCCCGAACGCCCGTTCGGCCAACCGGATAACCTCTCGATACTCCATCAACATTCCGTCCGGCGTGCGTAACACCTTCGCTAGATAAATTCCCAGCATCAGTTCTGCTATTTCCATCTTGTTATTGTTCGATGTCCAGACCGCCAACGGCCCGTCATCCGAACTCCCGGCATACCTCTCCGGGTATTCCTGCCGCTCCCGGGCAAACCGGATCTCGGCCTCCACCCGTTGCAACACGGCCTCCACGCAATACCCGAACATCCCCTTTTTTCCCCGATCCGTCACTCGCTTGGCACACTTCATCCCAAACGTGCAGGCGGATTCGCACACGCTCCAACACCCGTACCTCTTCCTTGTAGTTCTTTTCCTTGTCACACATCCGTTCCAAATCCGCCACGAATTCCCCGACGACCAGTTCTACCTCTTCCCTCGTGACATCTTTCCCACCACACTCTTCCAACCAAGAGAAAAACCTTGCATTTAATAACTCTTTCATAACTTAAATATTAAAATTTATAAATTAAAAAACCTCGGACACTCTTCGTCCGAGGTTATATCTCCGCTTAAACACGAATTTGTAAATCTTAAACCAATAACTTTTCCGATTCTTTCGATTTTAAGAATTTTTCCAACAACTCCGCCTGTTTCACCGAGTGTATATCCCCGGAAAAATAATCAATCAACCTTGCCACCAATAACTCCCTCGCCCCTGCCATTGCCTCTTTCCCGTAAAAACCTACAAACGACAGCAAGTTCACCTGTATCCGGCATCCCCGTCGTTTCAATTCCCACACCCGTTCCGTCAGATGTTTCATGTAAAACGGGTAACGCTCCGGATGTGCCAGCACGGGCGTGTAACCCTTGTCCTGCAGGCGAAAAATCACCTCCTCAAAAGCCGGAGACGGGGCCACGAAACTATGTTCCACCAGCACCTTTCCTCCGTGAAACGAGGCAATATTCCCTTGACGGATCAAATCTATCATGTATTCACCGATCTTGTACTCCGCCCCTGCATCCGCCTCAATTTCAATTTTCTCCTTCAATAAACGTTCTTTCAGCTCGTTCAGTTTTCCAAGAATTATCTCCGGCGTGTTCATCGGTGACGGAAAAGAAATATGAGGGGTAAAAGAAAACTGTTTCACCCCCAGTTCCAGCATCTTTTTCACGATCACCACAGAATCCTCTACCCGCTTCACCCCGTCATCCAATCCCGGTAAAATGTGAGAATGGATATCATGATCATAAGAAAAATATTGCTTGTCCTTTCTTTTAAACCAGTCCATGATCGTTATTTTTTCTTCTTTTTATCCTTGCCATCCTGCCCATAACCGTAGCCATACCCGTAACCGTAGCCATAACCATAGCCATAACCATAGCCGTAACCACCGGAACGACTGACCTTGATCCCGTTCACCACGATTCCCAGGTTCGCCAAACGACCACCCTTTTCCAGATCGGCAACAACCCTCAGACCTTTCTTGTCAAGCACGTTCGCGCGAACCACGTAAACACAAGCATCCGCATACTCGCTCAACGAGAAACCGTCAGCTAGGATACCCAGCGGCGGCGTGTCAAGGATAATACACGAGAACTCACTCTTCAAACACGCCAGCAACTCTCCCATCCGGGGACTAGCTATCAACTGTGTCGGGTTCGGGGGTACCGTTCCTCCAAATATCACGTGCAAGTTATCGTTTACCTTCTCTACCAGCATCCCCGGGTCATCAACCATCCCGGCCAGGTAAGCCGATAATCCCTTCCGGCCTTCCCTCTTGAAGTACTCGTTTAACCTCGGGTTACGCAAGTCACAACCGATCACGATCACTTTCTTTCCCGCCCGGGCGTAAGCACTCGCTAAATGCGCCGCGACCAAAGATTTCCCTTCACTCGGTATCGTCGATGACACCATGATCACGGGCGTGTCCTTTCGCTTGATCAGGTAATTCAAATTCTCCCGGATCAACTGCATCGACTCCGACATCATCCAGTCCTCACTCTCTATCGATGTTTTCTCTTCCGGCAATTGCGGTAAAGTTCCCAGTAACGGGGCGTTCACCACTTTTCCCACCTCATCAGCATTTCTCACTTTTGTATCCAACATATCCGCCACGAACATGATTCCCACGGGAAGCACCACTCCCATGAACATTCCGAACAACAATATAAGCATTTTTCTAGGAGCCACTGGATGTTCCCCCGGATCCGGATTCTCTATGATCTTAGCCATCGGCACATACATCAACTTGGCGATCTCCGCCTCTTCGCGTTTCTGCATTAAGAACAAAAACAAGTTCTCCTTCAACTCCTGCTCTCGGGCAATAGAACGATACTGCTTTTCCTGTGTCGGTACGGAAGTTAATTTATCCTCCACCTGTTGGCTTTCCCGTTCTAAGCTCTTAATCTTTATATCCAATCCATTCTCCACGTTAGCAATAGCCGACCGAATACTACTCTTTAACTCCCGTAACTGTGCCTCCAAACCCAACACGATCGGGTTACTTTCCCTAGCCGATTGTAACAATTTCCCTCTACGAAGAATCATCTCGTTATACTTACTGATACCACTATTAAGAGATTCATCTGTCAACCCTAACTGTTCCGGTAATATTCTAAACTCTTCTCCTCGTCTATCTTCCAAGTAAGCACGCACACTCTTCACCACATCCATCTCGGTACCCAATTTCAATAATTCAGCATCAGTCGCCTTCTTTTGTTCCATGGCAAGAGCTGCATCTGACGTCAAGTTAGTTAACTGGTTCGTCTTTTTGAATGTTTCCGCACTATTCTCAATATCTCCTAATTCCTGATTAATGACCCGAAGACGTTCGTTGATAAACTCAACCGTCTTTTCTGACACGAGTTGTTTATCCTCTATACCATTTTGGTTGTAACGCCGAATCATCGTGTAAAGGAAATCTACCCCTTTCCCCGGATTCGTTTCCTTTAACGAAACACCCACAGCGCTAGCATTTTTCTCCAACAAACTTATCTCCAAACGCTTGTGAAAATCCGTTGCTGCTTTCCCGTAAGATAATAAATCCACTCGAATCTCATCTCCAACTTGTAATAACGAATCATTTTTTTCCACGGTCATACGGTAGTCTCCCATTGATATCGCTTGAGAAAAATTCCCCTCGAACATCACGTTTTTATCTGCATCCAATACCTCAATCCTATCTGCCCCCTTTGCAATCACGTAAAAGGTTGTATCCTTTATATTCTCGGGTAAATCCACGAGCATTCGAAAAGGAGAATCCTTGTACAACTTCTCTTCTCTCAACACCTTTTCCCTCGTATAATCCACATTTAGCTCCAGCTCTTTTACTACATCCAATATCAAGTTCTTGGATTTCAACTCTACAATCTCATTCTCCACCATCATCGTTCCTTGAAACAACCCCAATTCCTTTAACATCGGATTTATCCCGACCTCCCCTTTTTTCGAATCGCTAATCATCACCTTCGCCCCCACCTTATACACCGGAGGCGAACTAAAACAAATATACAAAGCAATTAGAGCGCATAACGGTATGCTAATAGCAAACCACCACCAACGGGCCAAAATTTTATAGAAAAAAGTTTTCAGATCAAAATACTCCTCTTCTTCTGTCTGTAACAAATTATTATCTTGATTGATCATTTCATATATTATTAATCTGGAACTATCTTGTCAAAGAAATCAAGGCCACGATTGTCGACAAACTTGATAAAATATAAGGTAAAAATGTGCTGACACTTCCCCCAGCAATCCGTCCTTTGTTCGGTTCCACGTAAACCACATCATTTTGCTGTAAATAAAAGAATGGAGAATCGATAAAATCACTCGATGTCAAATCTATTCGGGCAAAAACCTTTTCATCTCCTTGCTCCCGCATCACCAAGACGTTTTTCCGTTTACCATTAATTTGTAAATCCCCTGCCATTCCGAGTGCATCCAACAACGATACCCGCTCACTAACGACCTTATAGCTACCAGGAGCTTTCACCTCCCCTAATATCGTCACCTTGAAATTCTGGAACTGAATAGTCACGATCGGGTTCTTCAAGTACTCCGACAACTTCTCTTTCAACATTTCCGCCAACTCGTTTCTCGAAATTCCCACGACTTTCAATTTTCCCAACACAGGAAAATCAATCTCACCATTCTTATCCACGAGATACCCCCTCGGAATTTGCTGGCTAGAGGTTGTACTCACGTCACGTCCCAATCCAATCATTGGTGTATTAAAAGGTTGTGCAGATTCCAAATCATCACACGACACGATAATCGACAACAAATCATCCGTATGAATCACGGTTTTATATTCACACTCCGCTTTGATCCGTTTGTTTACATCAACATCCTGCAAATACACCACCTTCTTGCTCGAAGCACACGAAACAAACAATCCCGCAGCCCATACCAACATAATCACGTTCTTTATCACATGCATACTTTTAATTATTTACAGATACAACTTTTTATCTCACTCACAATATAAGCTACATCCTCATCCGTCACGCAAGGCCCGGCAGGAATACACAATCCTTTCTCGAATAATTTCTCCGAAGTTCCGTCCACGTAACAAGGACTGCCCGCAAACACCGGCTGCAAATGCATTGGCTTCCAGAGTGGCCGGGTTTCAATTCCTTTACTATCCAAGAACACTCTCAACTCTTCACAATCCACACCGGTCTCCTCCTTATCTATTAGTATTGTACATAACCAGTAATTTGCATGAAACCGCTCGTCGGGATTCGATTTCAACTCGATCCCTTTCACATTGGCAAACGCTTGTTCGTATAACTCATGTACACGACGGTGATGAGCTACATGCTCTTCCAATACAGTCATTTGTCCCAACCCGATCCCGGCACAAATATTACTCATCCGATAATTATAGCCAATCTTCTCATGTTGATAGTAGGGGTACGGTTCCCGTGCCTGCGTAGCGTAAAACATCGCAGCCTTTTTGGATTCTTCATTAGGCACTACCAACGCACCTCCCCCCGAGGTCGTGATCATCTTGTTCCCGTTAAAACTCAACGCCCCATATACCCCCAAAGTACCACATTTCTGCCCCTTATATTCCGATCCCAACGCCTCTGCAGCATCCTCCAATACGGGAATCTCATACTTCTCGGCCACGGCACAAATCTCGTCCATCTTTGCAGGCATCCCGTACAGGTGTACCGGAATAATTGCCTTCGGTTTCCGTCCGGTTTTTGCCATCCGATCTCGTATAGCTTCCTCCAGCAATACGGGGTTCATGTTCCAAGTATCCTCTTCCGAATCCACAAAAACAGCCGTTGCCCCCAAATAAGTCACCGGATTCGCTGATGCACAAAACGTGAAACTCTGACAAATCACCTCGTCCCCCGCTTGCACCCCCAATAATATCAACCCCAAATGTAAAGCTGCCGTTCCCGCACTCAACGCCACCACCTGTTTCCCCTCATCTTCAACTTTCAATTTTCCATTTTCAATCAAGAAGTCCCGAAGGGATTTCTCGAAAGCGTTCACGTTCGGTCCCAATGGAACCACCCAATTCGTATCAAACGCCTCTTTAATAAAGTCTTGTTCTTTGCCACTCATATGTGCCAAGCAAAGATAAATTCGTTTTCGATCCATACATATAAACAGTAAACGTCCCGCCACGGGCCATCACGGGATTTATTCATCCCGTCCCGCTTGAAACTCTATATTGAAAAATTTTTAATGATTATTCTACCTTCAACTCATCAGTCAAAATACCTAGTTACCCACCACCACACTACTCGTATACATTATAGATATTTTTTCTCCAACTCGCAAAAAACATCTTCGCTTGGAGTCAGCCGTCCGGCTTTAATATCAGCTAATCCCCGTTCGACACTTTCCTTCAATTCCTCTACAGTGGTAGGAACATTTAGCATAAACTCCGAAGAACATTGACGTTGGTGTATCTTGATCAATTACCTTACATACTTCTTCACATCATCCAACATCTCCAAATTATTAATAGCAAGGATATCACGTATCAATTGCATCTTAAAGGCATCTAATTCTATCGCTGTCATAATACATTCTCCTTTCGGTTCATACGGAGATAACGTTATTTTGCGAAAAAAACAACGTACTCAATTTGTTCCATCAAAAGGAACAGTCGTTGCTTCTCCCTCTTTTGATATTCCTTCTCTCACAAAAACCTTCTTTACCGTCAAAAGCAAAATCTTCAAATCCAAACCCAGAGACAAATGATCGACATACCAGACGTCATATTCAAATTTTTTTGTCCACGATATGTTATTCCTTCCGTTAATTTGCGCCCAACCGGTAATACCGGGACGAACTTCATGACGTCGAAACTGTTCTTTTGAATATAACGGTAAATATTTTGGCAACAAAGGACGAGGCCCAACAAACGCCATATCTCCCTTCAATACATTTATCAATTGTGGTAATTCATCTATCGACAAAGAGCGCACCACCCTTCCAACCCTTGTTAAACGTTTCTCGTCAGGCAATAATTTTCCATCCTTATCACGCTCATCAGTCATCGTTTTAAATTTTATCACCCTAAATATTTTAGCATTTCGCCCCGGACGTTCTTGTGTAAAAAATACACCAGCCCCTTTATTTGCAAAATACAAGAAGATAATAACAATTAGTAAAAATGGCCAAACAATAAATAGCACACAAATAGCAAGCAAACAATCAACGCAACGTTTCAAACAATTTTTATACATAACCGATATACTCTTTCAAACAACTAGTAATATCTGAACGAAAACACATCCGCATCTTTCAAATAAAATTTCATTTTTACAATTTGCCCTTCAATGGAAGACAAATCGCCCCTACCATGCCAAGTGACACCCCTCGAAATCTCGTCTCCAACAATAGAGTCACAATCCTCTTTTGAATATCCCGGAATAACGTCATCTCTTTCATCAAGCAATTCTATTCGTATTTCTCCCGCTGCAGAAGTAGAATAATTTATCTCAAGTTTTGTCCCACTAAACTTAATTGGCTTCGTAATAACTACTCCACCGACATACCCCGCACAAATAGAAGTAAAACCATCTATTCTAATAGAATACCTTCTCAAATGGGCTTCAGGCTGCATATAATTTTCATTCACATAAACAGACAACTCGCTATCCGACGTTTCAACAATATTCAATGCCGGGTAATTTGTTCTGGAAGTCCAATTATTATACCCTATCCCTGGTCTTATAAAAGATTCCATAAAAATCCGATCAAAATGAAGAGCATCCTTAGATGACATTAAATAAACATCCGAACAATCATTCACATAAGCAGCATTCATCCTTGTAGATAAAGAATCTGGTATCACCTTCTTATTTTGAAAAAACCTTGCTCCTATGCCAATTAAGAACTGAGGAGCCCTATAATAAAATCCGATTTGATTTGTATACAAGTTTTCAATGGGAGTATCTCCAAAATCCAATAATTTATATTTCTCCCACTTTTCAAAATCCTCGGAACGACTCATCGCTATTGTTCGGTATAACACCTTATCAACTTTCCTCCATTTTCTAAAAAACAACAAATACGAGTTGTGCTCCGGACTCCAAAACACGACATTTTGCGAGTCAAAATTTCCATCTGTATAAAAAGGCTCTTCCTTCATTTTCTCCCACTTCAACCCATCAATTGACTGGTAAACAAAAAGTCCTTTACCTTCTTTACCTCCAATACCTTTATACCTATATCGAAGATCATGCTTGGGATTAATGTCAATAAAAGGTGAAAAATTATGGGAAACATCCCCTTCATTCATTAACACAATATTATTCTTATCGTATCCTGCAATTCGATAAATACTCAATCGTGGTTTATACCAATGAACACCATCTTTTGACTCTGCAACACATGTTATTTGTTTTGCCCCACCCGTTTTAGAGGTCAACCGTCCCCGATAATAAGCCCTATAAAATGTTGAATCTTTTATTATTGTAACATAAGCACAACTCGGTCCTTCCCAAGATTTATCAAAATAAAAAGCGACTCCTCTATCAATAGGAGAATTCATCTTGAGTTCTGCACCGTCCAATTTTTCAATAATGTCATAATCAAGAAACAATATTCTCTTATTGCTAATATTCACACATTGAGCAGATAAACACTCGCATCTCAATAAACTACAAATAAGTATAAAAAATAGGATTTTCATTACAATTTATCCCTGAAAAAATAAAAGCTTTCCTATTATATTGCGTACACACTCCTCTTCCGATAAATTCATTTTTTCTTTTCTACCTTGATAATGATAAGCTCGAATGGAATTTTTAGCAAAAGCCATGAGATAAGCTAAAATATCGTGTTCGTCATAACAATAATTTTCGATATAAGACATTATTTTTGATGCAGAAGTTTCATCCGTAACTCTCAACACACTACGACATTGCTCATACCAAATCATACCAAACACGATGACAGGTTTCCTATGCATCATTGCTTCCCACCCCACAGTACCTGTAACAGTTGCAACAGCTTTTGCATTTCTCATTAAAGAATATGAATCCAGTTCAAATGGCATCAATTTTACACGAGGGTTAGCTATTAAATCATCGTAAAATTCCTTTATTCGATTTGTATGCCCCAACATATGAGACATAAATTGCTGCGGATGTTCTTTCACGTAAATAAAATAGTTGTCTGAGGTATATTTCAATAACATCTCCACGCACAACCTCTGGTTCACGAAAATATCTCCAGCCGGAGAAGTTGTCGCCTCCGGTTGATAATGTAACGGTAACAAAATATAATCGACATTCTTTTGCGGATATTCTGCTAAAGAAGAATAATATCTATGCATTCTTTTACTGTATGCTAGATTTTTTTCCTTTTTTAGTGCTATTTCGATTATTCCAAAATGAGATTTTTCTAAGCTATATTTCCGATTTTTGAACATTGTAACAGAAACATACCCTTTTCGCAAAATTCCATTTTTCCCGAAAAAGTCATATTTCTTTACAAAGGTTTTTACCAAAAAGAAAAAATTCCTATATTTTTTATCCATAAGCGGATGTGTCTTCATATAAGCAGGTGCAGCTTCGGAATAATCTTTCAAAACTTTTTCAAATTGATTCAGAATTTCAACTGGAAGTTCGTTTTTATCCAACTCTTTTTTTGACAAATAATATTTATAGTCTTTTTCAAAAAGATCTCCCACGGTATAAAAATTAGTTGTTGCATAAATCCGCTCCACACACATGGAATATTGGAATGTAATAAACTTTATATTCATTCGTTTACACAACAAATACAACACATAATCATATACACGATGAGGATTCACTGCGCTAACTACTAAATCTGGTTTATAAATTTCAATGCAAGCCATCCAACTTTTCAACAAATTAAGGAAATGCCGTTCCCGCTCCATATAATTAAAGCTATACCGATCATAATCCAATCTATCCATCATTTTAATAGCTTGTAATTCATACACGGCAATTTCTTTCAAAAAATCAATATCTACATAACATTCTTTAGCCTTATCTGCAATTTCTTTTGAAAAAATTCCTCTCCATGCATTAGAATAAGATTGATAACAAGCTGTTGGCAACAATTCTTTCACGATATTCTCCGAATCATCGTAATTAAAACCAATCCAATACACGGGCTCATATCCATAATCATCCCGCAATCTTTGAGCAACTTTTACCCACGGATCTGCCACACATGTGTTATACAATACACGCATACACCTATCTAAAAATTAAAAATTAATATTATACTTAGAAGTAAGAATTTCCTTACCTTTAGAATAAGACGTTAACCCTAAGATATCTTCCGAATCCAACATAATATCAAACGATTCCTCTATATAAGAAACTAAATTTAATTGATGTATTGAATTCCAATTCTCAACATTCTCTTGTTTAAACTCATCATTTAGGGACTCTTCTCCGACAGAAAAGACTTCCATGAAAATCACATTATACTTCTTTCCATTTTCCATATCACTAGAGATTACTCTTTACAAAATAAATCCACCATCAACACCCAACACTTGTCCTGTTATATATTTTGATTCGTCCGAGGCAAAAAACGAAATTGCATCGGCAATATCTTCAGGCAACGCATAACGTCCAAAACCCACACTATTTAACCTGTCTTCAAAACGATTCTCTATTGAATGCAAAAAACGATCAGTCGCCACCATACCTGGAGCCACTGCATTCACTCTAATTTGATGTTCTGCCAATTCTTTTGCAGCTGATCTTGTAACTGAAACAACGGCTCCTTTTGTGGCAGAATATGCCAATTGCCCTTTCGCTCCCTTTACACCAACAATACTTGCCATATTAATAATTGAACCTGATTTTTGCCTTGTCATCAACCTCGAAACAAGTTGTATCAAATGAATCATGGCAATCACATTTACCTCGAACATTTGTCTCAATTTTTCAAAATCAATCATTCCCAAGTATTCATATGTAACAATCCCAGCATTATTTACCAAGACATCAATACGTCCTCGTTCTTTCTTTATTTGAATTATCATTTGTTTGACGGCTTGAAAATCACAAATATCACAAGACACTGGAATGATTTCTGTCGCATACTTATCCGCACACTCCTTTACCCATTCCCCCATTTCTTCTACCAAACGGTCATTAGCATATACAATACCTCCCCGTGCAGCAAGTTTCTCGGTAATCGCTCTCCCTATGCCGCGAGCAGCCCCCGTTATCAAACAAACCTTACTTTCTAAACTTTTTGTTCCCACGTTTTCCATTTCAATTCAAAATTACTTTTCCTGCCGCATTCCTTTTTATCACATCCACAACTTCCACCTGTACATTCTTGTGAAACAATTTTGTTTTTTGAACAACAAAATCAAGAACTTGCTCCGGAATCATTCTATTCGTTATCTTAATTATCAATTTTTCATCATCTCCCCCACACAAACAATCCGTATCAAAAGCAGATTTCACCAAATGCTCAACCTCATCCAATCCTATACGTAAACCGAATATCTTTAAAAAGCGTTTCATTCGTCCCACGATGTAATAACAACCGTCTTTATCCCTTTGGGCAACATCTCCCGTATGTAATATCCCGTTATTTTCATCCCCTTTCCCCAAATCCTCCCCACAAACAGCATATCCCAAGGTCACATTCGGACCTCTATAAATCATCTCTCCCACGCCTTCCCCCTCGCTCGTTTCATGCCCACTCTCATCTATAATTGATAAACTTCCGTTAGGAATGGCGCCACCTATACTTCCAACCTTTGTCATAGCTAACTCTGGTGCCAAATAAGCCATCCGTGCCGTTCCTTCTGTTTGTCCATAAGTTGCAATAAATCTCTTGCCCGTTCTCTCCGCATATTCCGCACAAGTTTTAAAAAGTTCGTCCGGCAACTTTCCTCCACCTTGAGTGATCAATTTCAAATAAGGTAAATCCATTCTAAAAAACCTCATCTTGTTTAAGATCTCAAAACTATATGGAACACCCGTAAAACTCGTTGCTCGTTCTTCTTTCATCATCCTCCAAAAACTCGCATCCATTAACGACTTATCAGAAAGCAAAAGCGTTGCCCCAGCGTACAGATGACTGGATATTACAGATAATCCCATCGTGTAATGCATGGGCAATGATGCCATCGCTCGTTCTTGATCATTCAAGTTAAACAAACTTGCGACATTACGAGCATTCGACTCCACGTTACGATAACTATGGCGAACTAATTTAGGACTTCCTGTCGATCCTGAAGTTGGAAGCAACAACGACAGTTCATCATACAAAGGATCAGGTAACAAACCCGTTCTGGCAAGTCCAAAGCCATACTTGGAAAACACGATCGGCATCCCCTCCAACAAAGTCTCTCGTCCCCAAATAAACTCCGGTTTATATAAATCTTTCAATGTTTCATAGAGTTGCCTATCAATATGAGCATTAATAATCAACGGCACGATCCGGTTCGACAAAGCGGCAACATAACCACCCAGAGACCCGATCACATTCTCTGCCATTATAAATATTAACGTTCTACGAGGTAAAGCGTCATAAAACTCTTCACAAAATTCCTTCAGTGCTCCATAAGTAATCAAAGCACCACTATCATCTATTGCCGCAATTTTCGATGATAATTTCTTATCTATATCTAAAAACATCGTTATCAAAATTTATTTACAGCGCCATTTTTCTTGCAGGATTTCCCCTATACACGAAACCGTCTTGCGCATCATTCATTAGTATACTACCAGAAGCTATGCGCACGTTCGATCCAACCGAAAAGCCCTGCAAAATAGCCGTTCTTACCCCGAATAAATTACTATCGCCAACTTTCACATAACCCGACAAACGAACTTCTGGAAACAGCACATTGTAACTTCCCATCACGACATCATGTCCAAACACCGAATCATTCACCACAATGTTAAAATCCCCGATGGATACTTTCGGACTAAATCGACACCCCTCCCCGATCACATTTCCTTGCCCCATTCTACACGATTTCCGATCTAAAAATGACGTATCAGGATCAACTATATTCGGGAAATACACTCGTTCATTACAAATTCCACTCAAAATATTCTTAATTATAGAAGTATTTGCGATAGCAATTACAACAGCAAGAGAAGAATCCCAATCATTCAAAACATCTCTTCCTCCTAAAATTGTTCCATATCCCAAATCTTCTCCTTTCAATTTCTCGTTATCATCAAAAAAACCGACAAATTTCCATTCTGTACCGGGGATCGTATTCCGACTATTAATTTTTTCTATCAAACAAGCAATCTCTTGACCATAACTTCCGGCTCCATAAACTGCAATATTTCTCATAACTATTTATATATCTATCACATTCGGATTAAATAAAATTTGATGATTTTTTTATCTATATCTAAAAACATGGCTATTCTCAATTATAATATATCCCTGTATACCTTCAAAATCTTATCTGCAACTACATCCTGTGAAAAATTTTCATAAGAATATTTCCGAATAGCATGTTTACAATAATGTTGCCCTTCTTTATACATTAAAAGCATAGCTTTTGAAAGTTCTTCTACATTATCCACTGGTACTAGAATTCCATTCTCCTTGTTCACGAACTCCTCCGGTCCACCACATTTTGTTGCAATTACGGGCAACCCCTTAGCCATGGCCTCTACGTATACAATGCCGAAAGTTTCTTTCCGACTTGCTAAAACAAAAATATCAGCATGTGCTAAAATCGAACTCACTTCCACCGGAGATTTAACCCCAAGCAATTTAACTCGGTCTGTCAAATGTAATGCACGAATCAACTCTTCTAGTTTTTCACGTTCCCCACCTTCGCCAATGATATTCAAAACAACATTTGAAGGAAACTTCGACTCAAAAAAAGCTTTAACAAGCGTGTCAAACCCCTTCCCTACCAATAGATTTCCAACAGAAACAAACGTAAATTTAGAATGAGACACATCATCTATGCTCACTTCATCAAAAAAAGAATTGTCAACCATATTATATATGACTTGGCTTTTAACCCCAAAATGTTTCAACATTTTCTCTGATAGCGCATTTGAAACGGCAATCACATTATTAGCCTCATGGTAAACTTGCCCCTTTCTATATAAATTCACATCTATATTTTCAGTGTTCAATTTACTCCAATGTTCCGTAAAAACTATCGGAAGTGAATATTTTTTCTTGAGGGCAATAGCGAACTCCGAAATAAACAATGAATGAGAATGTACCACATTGGGCTTCTCTTGCTTTTTGAATATTTTCGAATAAACTTTACACAATATTCTTTTTTTCATCCATAATGACAAACGGTCATTATTAAAAACAAAAGGAATCGTAGGCAAAATTCCAACATACTCATAAACTTGTATCCCTTCATCATTTTTGTATTTAAATCTATTCCATTTGAATAAATAGAAAACAGATTTCCATTTAATTGAAATATTAATTACTTCATGCCCTTTTGCTTTTATTGCTTTTGCCTGCACTGCTTCATAATTCCCATCCATAGGATTCGCCTTAGAGGGATAACCTCGCGTTATAAACAATACTTTCATTCGTATATCATTTTTTTTGTTCCCGATCTTGCATCATGCGCACAAATTTCATCCTTCTTTCTACATAAATCATCCCTTCAATACAACCCCAAAATATCACCAAAAAATTAAAATATGAGGTATACAAAATCAAATGACTAACCAACGACATCACAACAAAAATAGCGAGAGAACTCAAATAAGGAAATAGGTACGGCGATTTAATCCTATATAAATATATGCTTCTTTTTATCACATACCACCATAAACATAAATAAAGCACCATAATGATTAGCCCATAATCATAAAGGACTTCTTGTATATCATTATGAGCTGATATCTCCAAGGGAGAATTTTTCCAAACCCCGTTATGTCCGTGTCCCAACACCCAAGCCAGCTTCGAAGAATTCATCTGCATTTCCCCCACGATCTCATAAATAGCCAGTCTATTACGTCCTTCATTCGTTTCCTCTCTATTCAGGCGTTCTGTTATCATTCCTCCTGTTCTCTCGTCTATTATATCAAAGGCAAAAAATCCCACAACAAACAAAATTACAACCGTTAGCAATGCTACCATTTTTCGCCTTTCGTTACGAATAGTCAAACAACCATATATTACCCAAACCAACGATATCACAATAATACTTGAGCGTTTCATCGAAAATAACACAGCAATAGTAAGGACTCCTAATAACAATACCCGCAAATATTTTCGTTCGATACATGCTAACCAAGGTAATGTCAATAACGGAAAAAATATGGCATTTGATTGTTTGCCATCAGCAGCACTAATAGCCCCAATAAACAGATAAAAACCCACGCAAAACACTACCAAGAAAAATCGTACAAATATCTTCATCCGCTTGTTTTTCGAACTTATCATCACATACGAAATTTCGAAAAACAAGGGCCATAACAAGGTAAAAATATAATCCGAATTCAATCCTCTGTTAATATAGACCACGATAGGCATGATAAACACCCACAACAAGCATACCCCATGAATTCCCTTCAAGCGAATCTTTGTCCTATATTCCAAAAGTACCGGAACACAAAATAAAACGATAACTAAAGAGATCATCTTCAACAAAGAATGTTTTGATCCCTCTATAGCTTCCCCACTTGTCACCTGATTCCAATAATTTATTGAAAATAGTACAAATAAAAAAAGAATCACCAGAAAAAAACCAAATATCAGATCACTTTTTTTCATCAACAATATTCTCTATCAAAAATGATTTGGAATATTCTACCACTTCATGAAGACGGGTATTTACTTCCACGTAGTCAATATTGTCATCGTTTATCGGCATCGTTATATCCTCTATATAACGTTCTCTTATCCCGACTAACTCCAGCAGTGAACACACCCTTGAAGATTTGTCTCTTAACCCAACAGCATAAAATTGTTTTTCAAAAATAATAGAAAAAGCAGTACCGTGAAAAGAATTAGTTACAACAAACTCTGCATTATCAATCAAGGAAAGAAACTTTTCTACCGATGCAGATTTGATATACTTCACTCCTAAATGGGCAAAATCAAGTTTCATGTTAATTTCTTTAACGGGCAGTTTCATTTTTACCTGCAATGTATTCACAAAATCATTACTCTCTGGGGTATTCAATAAATTATAAAATAATATATATCTCTCACTCGAAGCAATCTTTCTTACTTGCGTTAACTTCCGCCACTCTTTTTTGTTTAACAAAAATACCGGATCTATAACCAAACGAACATCAAAACCAAGATCAGACAAAAACTTCTGCAGATCCAACTCGCGCACTGAAATAACATCAAAGTTTACAAAATTCTTTTTCAACAATAAAATTTCATTTATATCAGAAGCTATTACGCCCATACTTCCAGCATAACTTATCTTACGGGATGCCTCAACATTTGCATTACCAAAATACCAAGGATTATATCCAATCTTCGATAATACATCCTGTTTTCTCCAAATCTGATCACTTCCATAAACAACAATATCAAATTCTTTACAAATATCCTGATCTGTCTTATAAGTGATCACACTCCCTAAATTCAAATGTCGACGTAGAAATTTATTTATCTTATTCTTACGTTGGTATTTAAATATCGCAAATATGAAAAAATAGACGAGATATGACATCTTGCCTTTGAAATTTTGTTTTTTCAATTTTTTCCATGAGAATACTTTATAGTGTTCTCGATGATAATCCGGCCAATAATCAACAAATTCCACCTTCTCTACATGCCTTTTCAAATAGGTTCTCAGGGCATAAGCTTGTAATAATGCCCCATAATTTTCAGCCCTATGATATGTAAGAATACCTAGTTTCATGATTTCATAATTTTGTAAATGTGAGTTATCCTTCCTTTTAGATATGAATTAACTATTTTCCTCTCATTTTTCGTAATTCCGACAAAATAAATAAATGACAAACAACTCAACACTGAAATTATTCCGACAATAATAAACCTCAACAACCCATCATTCATCACATTATAAATAAACAACGGCATTAGTAAAGAAAACATTGTAACCACAAAGACCGAATAGAAAACACTGCGTAAATAATTTTTAATCGAAATTGATAATAATTTTTTTACGAAATATACTCGTGTTCCTATTGAAAAAGTTGTTAATACAATTGAGACAATCATTGTTATTTGTGGAGGAAAACCTAATTTTAAAAACACATATGATATCGGTAAATTCAACAAAAGTATACCTCCAGTAATAATCTGATACCATTTATTTTTACCTGTAGCTAATACTGCCGCAGAAAGCGGGTAACTGAAAGCCTCTATTATCGCATTTATTATTACAAGTCTAGTAAAAATTTTCGTGTACTCAGGAACACTATTCAACCACCACTCTAGAATAAAAGTCGTTTCTAATAAAATCGGTAAGGCCAACACGAAAATAAGATAATAACTGATTCGTGAAGACACGAACACTAATTTCATCATACTATCATAATCTTTTGATGCGTATTGTTTAGTTATTTGTGGACGAAAGGCCGAATAAAAATTAAGGACAAAATTATTTACCGCATTATTAATTTGAAATGCTATCGCCCTCGCTGCATTTACAACCGGATTAAAAAAAATATTCAACAAAATATTTATACCTTGACTTCGTAACACACTGGACATCGCTCCTAATAAATTCCACCCACAAAAACCAAACAATTCTTTAAACATCGCCACATCCCAAAATATCCGCAATTTACAACCTTGTATTTTTTTATTGCAATAAAAAAAATATACGAATGAAATCACGAATGTAGAACAAAACATTAAAACACTATATACTTTCAATTTATCTAGAGGGAAAATGACCAATATGTAGACAATCAACAATTTCAATACCACTTCAACAACACTAATATAGGCATATATACCCATTCTTTCATGAGCTAATATCAATGATTTATACGGTATTGTCAATAAATGTATAATAAATGATATGATCGAAAATTGAAAAACCCAATTTGCAGCGTCTAATCGTAATTCGGGGATAACCATTTTAGTATTCAAAAACCATATTCCTATTGTTTCTGCAAACAAAATAACAACAACAATTATTAAAAAGAAAAACAGTATGGACAAATTAAATAATTGATTCAACTTCTCTTTATTGTTTTCACCTAACTGGTAAGCAAAAAAACGTACAGTACCAGTACTTAAAGTAGTTGTTATAAAATTAAACATCAGCACAATACTACCAACAACATTATAAATACCATAATCTACAACACCCAATGTTTTTAAAACGACACGAACCGTAAAAAGAGAAATCCCCATTACCACTAACAAGCGAAAATACAATAAAAATGTATTTTTTGCTATTCGCTTATTTACACTTTCAGACATAATAAAATATCTTATTTTTTAACAAACAAAAAACAATCGTTATCATAGAAATAATTTAACTCTAGAAATAACCAAATGATTCTCCTCAATTATACAGGTAATAGCTAGATATCATAAAAAACAGAGGAACTTCTTGCAACTAGCAAATACATATTCTTGCCCCAATAATTTGTCGTGTGCAAAAAACGACTAATAATGCTGATACCAATTTTAAAACATCTACTGAATAACTCCTTTTCTCCAACATTATTTGCAATTATAACTTTATCCCATATGCATTCAATATAGATATTCCTGATTCATACGAATTAAAACCAATAATATCATCCGGTTTCAGTTCAATATTAAATGCTTCTTCCAGCATAGCAATCAAACTCATCTGACCAATGGAATCCCAGCTAGTGACAGAATCCATCGTTGCTCTTTCCACATTCTCTAATGGTATATCCAAACTCTCTACAAAAGCATTCTTATACTTCTCAATATTCGTCATAATTTTATTATTTATTATATTTCACTTATAATCTTATTGGCAATCTGCTCTGCTGTAAGTCCGTATTGTTGCCATATATATCGTTGAGTTCCAAGCTTCAAATATTGGTCTTTCACACCTATAAACACTTGGCGAGGTGCATTTTTTCGACTTCCTTTGTACTCGGCAACAGCACTGCCCAACCCACCAATCACATTATGCTCCTCCACGGTTACAATCAATTCGAAAGTCGAAAAAACATCATCGAGAATCTCTTCATCCAAAGGCTTTATCGTATGCATATCAATGACTGAACAATGTATGCCACGCTTTTCCAACAATTCTGCAGCAAGAAGCGACTCGTGAACCATCAATCCAGTAGCAATGATAGCAATATCCTTTCCCTCCTTTAACTTTATAGCTTTTCCTATCTGATACTCGAAATCCTGTTCATAAACAACAGGAATATTTTGCCCCCCGGACAACCGAATATAAACAGGTGTATCTATTTCATCTGCCGCAATAACCATCTTTATTGCCTGTAAACTGTCGGCCGCCGATAATACCGTCATGTTGGGTAATACTCTCGTAAAAGCAATATCTTCAACTGCCCAATGCGAAACGCCCAACATTTCCATAGCAAAACCAGCGGAATTACCGACCAACTTCACGTTAAATTGATGATATGCCAAGTTTAGCCGTACCTGCTCCAATGCCCTAGCTATAATAAATGCCGAATAGGTAAATGCGTACACGCTCTTACCGGATTCTGAAGCGATCCCTGCAGCAACACCGATCATATTTTGTTCCGCTATCCCGACATTTACAATTTTATCCGGGTATAATTTCTGGAAACGATCCAAACTAGCTATCGCAACACTATCTGCCACAACCGCCACTACATCCGGATTTCTCTTGACTACTTCCAACATTCCAATCCCGGATGCAGCCCCTTTCTGTCCCATTTGGGAATAAGCCTTTATTAATCCCCCGTTAATCTTCATTTGAATATTTTTTCAAGATTTCCTCCTTCGCCATATCATAATGTTCTGCATCCAATACCGCTTGATGCCATTCTTTATGATTCTCTATAAAAGAAACGCCCTTTCCTTTCACAGTTTCAGCTATTAATGCGTATGGCTTTTCTTCACGCACACTTGTTAAATACATGTAAAGTTCTTCTATATTATGCCCATCTATCGTATCGGAACTCCATCCGAAACTTTTGAATTTCTCTTCCATATCTCGTTGAGCCATTAGATATTCCGTATTTCCATCAACAGAAAGGTAATTGCGATCTATGATCAAAACCAGATTATCCAATTTATAATGAGCCGCCGCCATAACGGATTCCCAAACAGAACCTTCCCCGCATTCTGCATCACCCAATATTACATAATGGCGATAATTTCGCCTATGTTGTTTGGCATATATCGCTTTACCAACAGCAAAAGATAGCGCCATTCCCAGACTACAAGAACTATATTCCAAGCCTATTTCTAAATTTCGCGGGTGACCTGCTAGTAATGCATTGTCGCCCTCGAAATGGAGCAATTCACTCTTCGGGAAAAAACCACATTCGGCCATAGCGGGAAATTCGGCCAACCGCGCATGCTCCTTCCCCACAATCATCCGATCCCGTCCCTCCCATGCAGGATTATTCACATCGTATTTTAAAACCAAACCATATAATACGGCATAAATTTCTATGCAAGAAAGACTCCCGCTAATATGCGCCCCCCGCTGCCCAGAGGACAACGCCATATCCAATAACGACAAACGCATATTCTGACACATCCTTTCTATACGCACCACATCTTCTCTATTCAATTTCATTTCATCGTCCCCCATCAACTTTTATAATTTGTCCTGTAATAAAGGAAGAAGCATCGGATGCTAAAAACAACACGACCTCTGCAATTTCATCTACATTTCCCAATCTTCGAAGAGACGTTTCTGATACAATTTTATTTATTTTTTCTTCCGAATATTCAGCGATCATTTCCGTTTTTATCGCACCCGGAGCCACGGCATTAATTCTAACACCAAATGGTCCAAACTCTTTCGCCAAAGCCTGTGTCATCCATATTACGGCAGCTTTACTAGAACCGTAAGCAATCCGCCCCGGCTGATGCTCCATGCCCGCAACAGAAGCCATGTTTACAATACTACCTGATTTCTGCCGAATCATCACCTTGCTGATTCGCTTTACTATAGTTAATAACGAAAAATAATTAACTTCGAAAATTTCTTTAATTTCTTCGATGGATGTTTGATACAACAACGCCGTTGCCGTGACTCCGGCATTGTTCACAAGGACATCTATAGATTGCCGATCCGCAATAATACATTGTAAACCTCTCTCGATAGAATTCGAATCCGTCAATTCAAAATAAACAGGTTTTATCCACACTCTATTCTCTGCTGCCAGACAGGCAATCTCCTCTTCAAATGAAGAATTACTTTTACGACAACAAGCCCATATATTTGCACCGCTTTTTGCTAACATAACAAGCAGTGTATGCCCGATCCCTCTGTTAGCTCCAGTGATAATAACATTTTTACCTCTTAACATAAATCTTCACGGGTTAAAGGTTCTCCTCTTTTAATATTTCTAACGCTTTCCTTCCCTAATAATTTCTCATAAAAAAACGGAGATAATCCATATCCGGGACGTAAAGAACGCACATTACTCGAAGTGAAAATATCACCTTTTTTAATATCTTCCACGGCATATAATGAACGACGTTTTAAACGCTCCTGCTCTGTAATTTCGTATTTTACCTGTCCTAAAGACGCTTCCGCATTACGTATATCATTAACCATTTGCCTAAACTCTGCCGGTTCCATCGAAAATGCAGAATCTGCCCCACCCAAAGAACGATCTAATATAAAATGTTTCTCCACGACCTCTGCCCCTAACACTACGGCTGTTAAAGGTACAACACTTCCAAGTGTGTGATCCGATACCCCCACAGGTAAACCAAAACGCTTTTTCATATCAGGAATAGTAAGCAAATTTGCCCGATCGTAAGATGCCGGATATTCCGATGTACATTTCAATAACGTAATTTGCTCATTACCCATCTCTTTACAAGCTTCAATAGCAAGATTAATATCATCTATATTTGCACATCCCGTGGACATGATCACTGGTTTTCCCTGTTTTGCCACATATTTGATAAGAGGAATATCATTAATCTCAAACGAAGCGATTTTATAAATTGGAACATGCATGGAAACTAACAAATCCACTCCCTCAAAGTCAAAAGGAGACGAGAAAAAAACAAGCCCTAAGTTTTGAGCTATTTGTTGCAATTTCGGATGCCATTCATAAGGTGTTGCGGCCATCTTATATAAATCATATCTCCGCAAACCTTTCCATAATCCAGATTGTATTGTTCCAAAATATTCATTATCCATGTTTAACACCAACGACTCTGGCTTATACGTCTGTATTTTTACAGCATCAGCTCCCGCTTCCGCTATCGCCTCTATCGTTTTTACTGCCAAATCAAAATCTTGATTATGATTTGCGGATAATTCTGCTATTATAAATGTTTTTCCACTATTCATGACAATTGTATTTTAAAAGGATATCACTGATCGAAACCGGATTATTCTTTTTATAACGAACAAAACTCAATACAATATTCTCGTTCCTGAAATCTTTAAAATTCTCTTTCCGCAAAGAAATAGATATATATTTTCTTCCACTCTTCTCTATTACACCATCAATTTTTGCCCCAAAAAATAAAGATAATTGAAGTGCATTCACATTCTCCACGTAATTATGTCCTAACAATATTTCAAAATCTAATATATTCAAAAACAATTTTTTGTAATTCTGCAATAGTAAAATTCCTTCGCCTCGATTCAATACTTCCGGTGCCAAATAAAACCCCGGTTCTCCAATACCTTCTTGAATACCTTCTCCCATAATATTAAGAACCCCCACGGGAATTCCCCCTCGACGAACCAACCAGTAGTAAGCATCATCCCGCTGCTTCAAACTTTCCACATAAGCCAAATGATCTTCTAATGTAATCGGAGCGGTATTCATCATCCATTTTCTAACTTCAGCATGATTTCTCCACGTTAAAATCATTTCAAGCTCTTTGCGATCTAAGGATACAAAATTCTCGTAAGTGTACCCATCTAACGTATATATTTTATATCTGTCTATCTTCATAATGTTTTAAATAACTCCAAATACTTGGCTTTACTATCCTGTAAACCGGATAAAATAAATTGCGATTTCTTACAACTCCAACCTTTTAGTACATCTATTACCCGCATTTCCAAAGAAGCATCCAACAAGTTTCCGAGTCCGATTCCCGGCAACTCCCGTTCTAAGTATTCGTACAATCTTTCTTGGTTTGCCACGTAATATCCCACCAAAACCGGTATTCTGCAAGCAAGAGCCTCCAATACGACAGTACTTGCAGAAAGTATCGCCAGATCACAATACTCGAAAAGGTCATGTACATGTTGAGCCGAAGCATTTATATGAAGTTCTACCCCTTCATTCGCCAAAGAACTAATTCGTATTTCTCCGAGTACATCCGTCGACACCACATGTATTTCCAGCTTATTAAAATACGATCTTAAAAACCTAACGACTTTTTCGGTCAACAGAAATTGGTCTGTACCTCCGAAGCAGATAACAATCCGCTCGACTGTGGGGCGGAAGTCCCTTACCGGTGAAGATATCCAAAACGGTTTTCTCAATATTGCCCATTCTATTCCCGTACAAAAACGGGTATAAGGCTCTGCCGAAAAATCATGTGACGACAGGATGTAATTTATAACAACATCCGCATAATAATGTTTATCATTCGAACCTATACATACTAACTTGCACCCGCACTTCCTTATCTCGTTTTGATAATCTGAAGAGAAAAAATAATTATCAAGGACAACTATTTCATCCCCTCTCAAAACCTTCAAAAACAAATTAAACTTTTCATCTGTATCGGGAAGTTCTATCAACTTACAAACTTTCAAAACCTCTTTTTTCTGGTAATTCGTTGGATATTGGGTGAAAAAAGTACAATCAAAATCAGCCTTCAACATATCAGCCAATGCCAAACTACGGGTAAAATGGCCATAGCCAATATCTTGACTAGCATCAGCCCATATATACACTTTTTTATCCATGCAACATTCGAAATTTCATCTCTGCCAATTTCCAATCCGTTTCCGTGTCGATATCCTGCACTCTCGATTCATCCACCACGATTCCACCGCGCCGCTGGATTCCAGCTCTCCAAGGAGCCACTTTATGCCAGTAAAATGTTCCACTATCGTGGTACATTGTCTCCAAATCCTGACTGCGTGTTTTCGCATATTCCGGCCATCGCATATCCATAAAACCCGTCTCATCCATCTGCAACGCCCTTAATATAGGATAAGAGAACGCAACGACAGGATACACCGTCACGAAATCGGATGACACCAATCTATCGTACGAGGATCGTATATCTTCAGGAGAAATCAACGGGGCCGTTGCCAATATGCAACAGACATTATCGAAAACTTTCCCCTCTTCCTCGTAACGCTCCATCACCTCGCGAATAACATCAGCCAAAGTTGCGTGGTCATTCGCCGTAGCTTCCGTACGAACAAAAGGTACTCGAGCACCATATTGCCGGGCAATTCCTATGATTTCTTCATCATCAGTAGATACCATCACCTCATCAAACAATCCAGATTTCAAAGCCGCCTCGATAGAATAAGCCATAATAGGCTTCCCCATAAAAGGTCTTACATTCTTACGAGGTATTCGCTTACTACCTCCCCTAGCCGGAATAATTGCCAAATTATTTGCCATAATTTTCTTTTACTTTTTCTGATACTTGATAACCAAACAAGATGACCACGTGTCATATCGATACAACTTGATCGATATGTTACTCAACATAACTTTCCGACAAATACTCCAGACTCAATGGATACATATCTCATACACCTTTCTTTATCGCATAAATGCAAGAACACTATCGATCACGTATTGTTGCTCCTCGTCCGTCAATGTCGGAAACATCGGTAAACTCAAACAATGTTTATAGTATTCTTCAGCCACAGGACAATCCCCCGACTTGTTACCCAACTCCCGGTAATAAGGTTGCAAATGAACCGGCACGTAATGCACTTGTGCCAATATTTTATTCGCTCGCAAATAATTATACAATCCCAACCGATCCTCGACTTGTATCACGTACAAGTGAAAGGCGTGATACACGTTTCCTGCCCGATATGGTATTTTTATTCCTTGAATATCTTGAAACGCCTCATCATAACGATTAGCGATTTCCTGCCTGCGACTCAAGCCGGTATTTGCCCGACTCAATTGCGAAACGCCCAATGCCGCCTGAAAATCCGTCATCCGGTAATTGAAGCCTAGTTCCTGCATCTCGTAATACCATCCCCCGTGATTCTCGTGTAATAAAGCTACATCCTTTGTGATCCCGTGCGTACGATATAAGCAAAGTTTTTTATATAACTCCTCGTCATTCGTTGTCACCATACCTCCCTCTCCCGTCGCAATATGTTTCACCGGATGAAAGGAAAAAACTCCCGCATTTGCGAATCTTCCATTTCCACAATATTGTCTTTCTCCGCTACGATCTACAAAATAACCTCCCGGAGCATGACAAGCGTCCTCCAATATCCACAAGCCATACTCATCCGCAATTTCTTTTAACTCTTCTAAATTTTGGGGATAACCGGCAAAATCGACCGGAATAATTCCTTTAAATGTTCCTTTAGGATTTTCAACCAACAATTGACGTAACTTGACAACATCCATCAAATAAGTCTCCTTGTCAATATCACAAAACACAACCTCTCCCCCACAATAACGAACACAGTTGGCACTAGCTGCAAATGTCATTGGAGTCACGATCACTTTATCCCCCGGTTTAATCCCCAAGGCACAAGCCGCCAAATGCAAACCGGCGGTAGCATTATTCACCGCTACCGCATGCTCCACTCCCACATACTTGGCAAAAGCATGTTCAAATTCCGTTATTTTTGGTCCCTGGGTCAAGTAATCTGATCGCAAAGTCTCGACCACGACTTGAATATCCTCATCCGTGATATATTGACGACCGTAAGGAATCACTTTATCTATCATTTTATCTCAAAATTAGGATCAACATACTTTTTTATCTTTTCCCGTATACTCTCGACTGTTTCCCACTCCGTGTTATTATCCGAACTATAATGGAATCCATCTGCAACCGGAACTGCATTATGATGTTTAATAAAATCTTCTCTTTTATGCTTGAATGACACCGAGGGTAATATTGCATAATAATCTCCCAGGTCTATCGTGTTCAACGCATCTGTTGTCGTAATCATTTCTTCATGCAACTTCTCTCCCGGACGAATACCCACTTCCAGACATGGTAGATCGGGAGCAATAGCTTTCGCCACATCTTTAATGTGATAAGAAGGTATTTTGGGGATAAAAATCTCACCTCCTAGGTGATGACCAATAGCAAACATCACCAAATCAACCCCCGCTTGCAATGAAATATTAAAACGGGTCATTCTCATATCCGTGATAGGTAATTCTTTTGCACCGTTATCTCTTTTATTCACAAAAAATGGTATCACAGACCCTCGGGATCCCATCACATTTCCATAACGGACAACCGAGAATTTAATATTTTTAGAACCACTAATATTATTAGCTGCCGTAAATAATTTATCAGAAGTCAACTTTGTTGCACCATACAAATTTATTGGAGCACAAGCTTTATCGGTAGATAAAGCTACCACATGCTTTACACCTGATGCCAACGCAGCCTTAATCACATTTTGAGCTCCGTGAACATTCGTTTTAATACATTCTTCTGGATTATATTCGGCCGTATCGACTTGCTTGATTGCTGCCGCATGAATAATCACATCTATATCTTCACATGCACGAGTCAAACGTTCCAAATCACGCACATCTCCAATAAAAAAACGCAATTGAGGATATTGATCATGCGGGTATTTTTGCTTTAATTCAAACTGTTTCAATTCGTCCCGCGAATAAATTACAATACGTTTTACTTCAGGATAATCCCTCAAAATTGTTTCTACAAACTTTTTTCCAAAAGATCCCGTTCCCCCGGTTATTAACACAGACTTATTATTCAACATAACACGCTAATTAATTATTTTATTGTTATTCCTCCTTATTTATCAAACTTTTCGTACACCGAATTCTTCGACTTAAACTCCGGCACCACTTGTTTCATCAATCGCACGGAATCTTCCACTTTCACCGCCAACGCCAACTCAGCCAACCGATCGTAAGCCCCCAGCACCTCTTCTCGCTTGTACTCCCGGACTTTAGCCACCCGAATCTTATCATGTCCCGTGGGTACCGTATTTTCCTCGTTACTTAGTACTTCCTCGTACAACTTCTCTCCCGGCCTCAGACCGATGAATTTGATTTTGATATCTTCATTTGGCGTATATCCGGCTAATCGAATCATTCTTTCTGCCAAGTCAACAATTTTCACGGGATCCCCCATGTCAAAAACAAAGATCTGATTTCCAGTACTCATCGTCGCCGCATCCATCACCAAACGACATGCCTCCGAAATCGTCATGAAAAAGCGAGTGATTCTCGGATCGGTTACCGTAACCGGCCCACCTTGTTCTATTTGTTTTCGGAAATACGGTATCACACTACCGTTACTTCCCAGCACATTCCCGAATCGGGTGGTCACAAACCGGGTCTTTCCCCTGATCTCTCCTCGTTCCATCGCCAGTCCCAAACTCTGCACATATATCTCTGCCAAACGTTTCGACGCCCCCATCACGTTAGTCGGGTTTACCGCCTTGTCCGTCGAGATCATCACCATCATGTCCACCCCGTACTCCACACAAAAGTCAGCCACGAGTCTCGAACCAACCACGTTCACCCGAACAGCTTCGCAAGGATTCTCTTCCATCAACGGAACGTGTTTATAGGCCGCAGCATGAAACACTACCTGCGGATGAAATTTCTCAAAAGCTCCTTTCAAACGCTCTTTCTGCCGAACATCACCGATAAAAGGGGTAAATTTTAGGCTTGGAAAATTCCGTTCCAATTCAAGACGGAGTTCATGCATCGGGGTCTCGGCATTATCAAACAATACCAAATGAGCTACACCAAAAGTTGCCAGTTGACGACACAACTCGCTACCGATGCTCCCGGCTGCCCCTGTTACCATCACGACCTTTCCGGCAAAATTCGCCTCAATCCCCTTTGTGTTTATCTCGATTTCCTCCCTACCAAGCAAATCCTCGATCCGGATTTCTCGGATAACAGTTTTCTTCAACCCGTCACCCAAAACGTTTATGGGTGGAGCCACCAAGTTTCTCACTCCATAAGCCTGACAGTAACGTACCAACCCTTCAGCCTCCCGTTGAGCTGTTTCCGGAGAAGGAAATAGCAGACCATTTATATTGTATTTCTTCACGAAACAAGCAAAATTAGCCTCGTCTTCAAAATAATAAACCGGCAGTTCCGAAATGGAGTAAGACTTAAGTCGCTTATCCGGATTCACGAATCCCACCACGTGATAATGCTTACTCGTGTGCATCCTTTTTTTCAACGCCACACTTTTATCATCCGTCCCGTACACCAGCACCCTCGTTTTACTTGAACGATACAGCGATATTACCAAATCATAAACAAGCACAAGCATCACCCGGAACCCGATAAGAACCACCGTTGTTACCAGAAAATCAACAAGAAAACACGCAAAAGCATGGTTATTGAACATCCGGGAAACAACAAGAGAAACTAGTCCTAGTAAAAGCACCTCCTTAAAAAAGATCGCAACGCCCATCTTCCCGATACTTTTTATGGTGGCATGGCGAATTATATTTTTATTCACCCCCAACGCCATAAACACGAGAAGACTGATCAAGAACGATCCCACAATGACGAACAAGTAAGCATTCCTTGACAAGTCGACAATAAAATTGTCTACAAAAAGAAGAGCCACAAATGAACTTCCCACGGACAACAAAATGTCCACGAAAAGAACCGTCCAAGAATTAACGTACTTCTTTCTCTCGCACAAACAATCACAAATGGAATGAATGGAGTATCTCATTTATACCAAACTTCAAAAAGGAGCGTCCCCTCCGGTATTAATAGCTGATCCGGCTTAGAAGTACCGTTGAGGGAGACGCTATAACCGGGGGTTGCATCTCCCGGAATCTGAGATTTATATTGTGAATCAAGTCTAAATTATTCCTTTTTACCATACAATTTGTCATTGGCGGCAAACTCCCGCCTAGCCAAGATACAAAACACCCGGCCGAACAACTCCAAATCGTCACGAGTAGACAGGACAAAACGTTCTATCATTTCCTCCTCCTCCTGCTTTACACTGACGGCCAACCGAACTCGCTCTTCGGCCAATCGTACCTGTTCAGGTTCCGGCAACTCCATTGCCCCAACAACATCTTCATAAAAACAGAATGCATCCCACCATACCATCGATCCCTGACGGCCCAAATCACGAATAGAGCCAAGCGCCTCGGAAATCAAACTACCGGCCAAAACCCCGTCCTCCATTTCACCCGTGAAATAGTAACAACTACATAACAATCGGCAAATATTCGGGGTACGACACGGTAAAACAATTTTGTCACTTCCCCACGGGGTAAGTATGTCATAAGCCGCATCCAACGCCGTATTTAAGAAATTCAAGTCAGAATATAACAGGTAAGCATCCATCAAATCCACCACGTAACCGGCCCGAACATCTGCAGGGAGATTTTTGTTTCCAGCCAGAGGCTCTATAAACCGGGCGATCTCACGCACTCGTTCATGAATTTCATACGTCTCCCCAAAACTTTCTTCCAACCAAGGATAGACGCGAACCATCGAGTACACGGACAAGTAACCATGCAAGAATCCTGACAACGCCGGGGAGGGACAACGCCCCATTTCTAACTCACACGACCGTTTATACAATTCGTGAAATAAACCTTTTTCCATTATTTTGTATCACTCTATTCTTTCAAGAAACGAACTTGGAATATAAGAAGTAGCAATAGAGGCCACCCCATCCAAACGAATAATTACACGTTTATGATTTTTCAAACGTACCAACTCTCCTTCCAATCCTTGCAAGGGACCTTTAATAACTCTTACCCGATCACCCCGTTTGATTCCTTTGTTCAAAACTTCTACGCTACCAGTTGAGAAATCCAACAAAAACATGAAATCCTGCATTTGTTTATCCGGAACTATCAGCGAATGGCGTCCCTCTATATCTTTCAAATAAACAATATTCAACGAATGATCATTTATCAAGGAAAAACTTGTTGCCTTATCTGTCCGGATAAATATTAAACCATGAATCAAAAGTACCCGGATCTTTTTACGTCCAACGGGGGTTTCTCGTACCTGTTCCTCCTGGGGCAAAAAATTCTCGATCCCCAGTTCATCCAGCTTTCTTTTGATCAATAATTCCTGATTTACACGGGTATAAGCAGCATACCAGTTTAACTTGTTACACGCAACCATTATTTTTATTCTTTCCCTATTTTCTAGCGAACGATGATTTTCTTTGTCTTTGTAATCCCCGGACACACGAACCGCCCGGACGCGCTTCGCGCACTAACCCTGTCACGGGTCCTGATTTACGGCCATGTGTTCCACGCACTTCACTCTACACAGCAACAATGCATGAAAGCTGTCTGCACGAACGATTCATTCAAATTAAAAAACGATCGTTTAATGATATTAACAAAGCAGATCTGTTAAATTGATAACCTAAAAGTGTAAATATCTAATTACAAGAATCCAAAAAAAATTGACAAATAGATGGTGATATTTAAAATTGATGTATATTTGCAGCGCATTAAACGATCGTTTTTCGATCTTTACAGCATACTAATAAACAACAAATTACCCCCTTTTCCTACCCAAAAATTCTTTACAAAAAACAAATAATATTTTCTTGAAAAAAAATTAGTCATTTAACACTATATATTCTCCATAAAGGCATACAAAAGCCACCATAATAATCTCCTCTCTCCCATCTCACACCCTTTCATCGCCCTTTCATCGCCCATTGTCAATAGAACTAGAAGTGCGAATGAACTCCCCTCAAAGACTTACATCAGATTATTACATGATTATTACTATCTTTTTACCAATAATGACGTCAAAATAGCCACGATGCAAAGGAACGTGTACTTTAAAGCAATAGATTGACCATTTTTCTCTACCTTTGTTCAGAATTAAAAGTAAACAAGATGCTAGACCATAAACTCACGATCTTTTATCACACGGCAAAGCATTTGAACACGACAAAAGCTGCCGAGATATTACGACTTTCCCAGCCGGCCATTTCCAAAAGTATCAAGGAACTGGAAAAGGGATTGAGGATCACTCTTTTTGATCGTGAGAAAGGGCGGTTGATGCTTACCCCTGCTGGGAAATACCTCTTGGAACAAAGCGAAGAACTGATTGAACGGGAACGCATCATCACCTTCAACCTGCAGCACATGAAAAAAGAGTTCTCCGGGACTTTACATATCGGGGCCAGTACCACGCTATCCCAGTACATATTACCCGAATACTTGGCCCGTTTCCGGGAAACTCATCCCTATATCGAAATAAACCTGATCAGCGGTAACACCTACCAGATCGAGCAGGAATTACTGGATAAAAACATCCAACTCGCCTTCATTGAAGGTGTACCCTCGCAAACGGACATTCACTACATCCCTTTTTTAAGGGATGAAATCGTCCTGGTTACCTCGGCCAAAAATGATTCCCCGGAATCGATCACGAAAGAACAACTGAAGACGTTAAAATTCGTCGTTCGGGAAGAAGGCTCCGGAACATATAATATTATCCAGCGCCAGCTATCCGCAGCCGGGATGTCTATCAACGAGCTAAACCAACAGATCGTTATCGGAAGTACCGAGGGAATCAAACAATACCTCAAACACTCCAATTGCCATGCCTTGGTCTCCGTGTTTTCCATCCAAGACGAACTGGCCTGTGGCTTGCTAAAAATCATCGACATCGACGACCTCGAAATCTCCCGCACGCTCTATGCCATTCACAAGCAGGGTACCATTGACCCCTACGCCGAGCTACTCCTGAGATTCTGCGAATCCCGGAATCGGAAATCGAAACATAAAATATAGAGGTAATTGAAGTATAACTAAAAGTTATACCATCTGAATATTTCTTATTTCCAAGATTCATATATTTGAGAGAATTTTGCACCGAACAAATAACTAAAGATTATGAGCAAAATTCAACTGAACAAAAATCAAAAGGAAGTACTTTTCATCGTAGCTTTATTTCTTGTACCATTTCTTGATCCGGGCTTTGCCCTTTTACTAGGTCTAATTTTATCGCTGACTATCGGTCACCCATTCTTGGCAATCAATAGCCGGATCACCCATATACTTCTCCAAATATCCGTTGTAGGACTAGGTTTCGGTATGAACGTGGAACAAGCCATCGAGGCCGGGAAAACAGGAATCCTATTCACCATATTTTCTATTGTCGTTACCATCGGTTTGGGATTATTCTTTACCAGCAAACTAAGAGTCAACCGGGACACCGGATTCCTCGTTTCCGGGGGAACCGCCATCTGCGGGGGAAGTGCCATTGCCGCCTTGGCTCCTGTCATTAAAGCCAAAGACAAGGACATCACCGTGGCCATGGGAACCATTTTCATGCTTAACGCCGTGGCACTATTCATCTTCCCAATAATCGGACGTTGGTTGGAGATGGACGATCATCAATTCGGATACTGGTGCGCTATCGCCATTCACGACACAAGTTCCGTGGTCGGTGCGGCCAAAACATACAGCAACGAGGCTTTGGCTATCGCCACCACGACCAAACTGATCCGGGCGCTTTGGATCATCCCGGTTTCATTGATCGCCGCCTTCTTCTATAATAAAGGAACAAACACCAAATCAAAAATATCCATTCCTTACTTTATTTTCTTCTACATTGTCGCCATGATCATCGCCACCTACACGCCGCAATGGGGACATCTCTACACTCAAATCGTGGGATTCGCTAAAGTCGGAATGTTATTCACACTATTCCTCATCGGTGCCGGACTCTCTAAAGATACCATCAAACAAGTTGGTTTCAAACCGATCCTGTTAGGCATCATCCTTTGGATTTGCATCAGCACACTATCGGCTAGCGTGATCATGCTACTATGATGTGGTTCATAAGTTTTACAAAGTTCATAAAGTCAGGGGGTCCAAAAGTCTTATCCAGTATCTACAAACTACCCCCACCAACTCCCCCTGTGTAAGGGGGAGTTGGTGGGGGTAGTTATTTAAAATTGAATTTTTGGACAGCCCCTGTCTATGTAGTTTGAGCTATCGTTAAATACTGTCCGAAGGCCTCCCGTCACTTTACGAACCTTATGAACCAAAATAATTTTTTTTCAAATCTTTTAAAAATAAGTAATACAGATAGTATATATATTTGGAAACGTATTGAAAATCATATCAAAATTATCTAATGAAAATTTTTATGACAATGCGTGCAAATTATTTTAATCTGTTACTGGTACTGCTGATGGGTGTTCTTCCCATACAATTGCAGGCCTCGGAATCCGACAAGAATGTGATTCTGTACACTCCCTACACGAAAATCGCTGTTCCACCGGGAGAATCTGTAAACTACAGTATTGACGTTATCAACAACTACGATGTAGTTAAAAACGTGAACTTATCCGTGAAAGGACTGCCACGAGGCTGGAATTACGAACTAAAGGCCGGCACGTGGACCATCAGTGAACTTGCGGTCCTACCCCACGACAAAAAGAACGTTTCGTTAAAAGTGGACATCCCGCTAAAAGTCAACAAAGGAACTTACCGTTTCACGGTTGTTGCCGAGGGACTTGGAGAACTCCCCATCGCGATCACGGTCTCCAAACAAGGAACCTACCAAACCGATTTTACCACGAATCAACCCAACATGCAAGGGAACTCCAAATCCTCGTTTACCTTCAACGCCACGCTGAAAAACCAAACAGCAGAACAACAGCTCTACGCGCTGATGGCACAAGCTCCCAGAGGCTGGAACGTGGTCTTCAAGGCAAACTACAAGCAAGCCACATCGGCCCAAGTTGAACCGAATGCCACCCAGAACATCACGATTGACATTAACCCTCCGGCCAACGTTGAAGCCGGAAGTTACAAGATTCCGGTACGTGCCACGACAAGCACCACCTCTGCCGAGCTAGAGCTGGAAGTCGTGATCACGGGAACCTACCAGATGGAACTGACAACACCCCGTGGCCTGCTCAGCAGCGAGATCACCGCGGGAGATAACAAAAATATAGACTTAATTGTCCGGAATACCGGATCGGCAGAACTAAAAGACATCCAGCTATCTGCCAACAAACCGGTTGACTGGGAAGTAACCTTCGAACCGGCAAAAATCAATCGCTTGAAAGCAGGTGAAACCGCTAACGTCACGGCCACGGTAAAAGCATCCAAAAAAGCTCTTCCGGGAGACTACGTGACTAAAATATCGGCCAAAACTCCGGAAGTAAACTCCTCGGCAGATTTCAGAATCGCGGTGAGAACACCAATGATCTGGGGTTGGATGGGCGTACTGATCATCCTTGTCGCCTTGGGATGCGTGTACTACCTGTTCCGCAAATATGGAAGGAGGTAAATCATGAGCGAGCCTATCATCGAACTTCATGAACTGACGAAAAAGTACGGGAAATTCACCGCTGTTGACCACATAAATCTCGCCGTCCAAAAAGGGGAAATATTCGGGATTCTCGGCCCGAACGGGGCCGGTAAATCCACGACAATCCTAATGATGCTCGGATTGACGGACCCGACTTCCGGAACGGTACAGGTCTGCGGGATCAATTCAACCCGGAACCCGATACAAGTACGGGAAAAGGTGGGTTACCTGCCGGAAGACGTCGGATTCTATGATGACATGACAGGTATCGAGAACCTGTTGTACACGGCCCGCCTGAACCGGATCCCGGAAGCGGATGCAAAAAACAAGGCCGAGGAATTACTCGAACGGGTAGGGCTACCGGTTGACACACAGAAGAAAGCCGGGAAATACTCCCGGGGTATGCGCCAACGTCTCGGACTGGCGGATGTGCTGATCAAGCAACCGGAAGTGATTATCCTTGACGAACCGACATCCGGTATTGACCCGGCAGGGGTTCAGGAATTCATGGATTTGATCCGGCAATTAAGAGAAGAAAACGGGCTGACCGTACTATTCTCTTCCCATCATCTGGATCAAGTTCAGCAAATCTGCGACCGGGTAGGCCTGTTCGGGGGAGGTAAACTCTTGGCAGAGGTCAACGTCAACGAGTTACAAAACGAGGAACACGGGCTCGAAAATATGTATAACCGTTATTTCGGAGGAGGAAAAAGCCATGAATAAAATACAAAGTCCGTTCTGGGTAATTGTCCGTAAAGAAGTGGCCGACCATGTCAGAAGCTGGAAATTCATCATCCTGATAGCCATTATCGCGCTGACTTGCATGGGTTCCCTCTACACGGCATTAACCAATATCGGGGCAGCCATCAAACCCAATGATCCCGACGGTTCATTCTTGTTTTTGAAACTATTCACCGTATCCGACGGCACCCTGCCCTCGTTCGTGATCTTCATTAACTTTCTCGGGCCGTTATTGGGCATCGCGCTCGGGTTTGATGCCATCAATTCCGAACAAAGTAAAGGAACGCTTAGTCGCATCCTGTCCCAACCCATTCACCGGGATTACCTGATCAACGCCAAATTCGTGGGAGCCTTGATCGTCATCGGGAGCATGTTACTAGCCCTTGCACTTCTGGTTATGGGATTCGGGCTAATAGCGATAGGAATACCGCCGACAGCGGAAGAGTTTTTGCGTATTATAGCCTTTGTAGTGGTTAGTATTATTTACGTGGCCTTCTGGCTGAACTTATCCATTTTCTTCTCGATAAAGTTCAAACAGGCCGCCACCTCGGCTTTGGCATGCGTGGCCGTATGGTTATTCTTCAGCGTCTTTTACAACATGATTATCAACTTGGTCGGTAAAGCCATCAGCCCCTCGGCCATGGCTAGCGCCTACCAAGTCATCAGTTACCAGAAATTCATGCTCAACCTATTGCGTTTTGCCCCAAGCATGCTCTTCAACGAGGCAACCACAACACTACTGATGCCCTCGGTTCGTAGCTTGGGTCCCTTGACCATGGAACAGGTTCATGGGGCAATCCCCAGCCCGCTACCACTGGGACAAAGTTTAATGGTTGTCTGGCCACAACTCACGGGACTGATTGCCGCCACCGTCATCTGTTTCGCACTCTCGTATGGTTCTTTCATGAGAAAGGAAATCAGATCCCGATAATGCAAGAGGTGTGTCAAAAGACTTTTGGCACACCTCTAGTTTGTAAAGTTATAAAGTTGAACCTTCGGTTCTAAAAGTTCATAACATCCGTTAACTTTAGCGGTAGCTTTGTCGATGGCAGCTAGAGCTGCCGCTAAACATTGTTCGAAGGCCTCTATTAACTTTACAAACCTTATGAACTTTATAGACTTTACAAACTTTCTCCCCTCGAATTTGTGAATTCGTAAAAACCACATTATCTTCGCACGACTATAAAAAACGAGTATGATTAAAACTTTTATACTGGCAGTGCAAACTGCACCCGCAAACAACGCTGGAATGAATCTATGGGATATGGTCGTAATGGGCGGCTGGTTGATGATCCCCATATTTATATTGTCTGTTATCATTATCTACATTGCTTGCGAAAGATTCTGGCTTATCCGTAAAACAGGGCTAACGGATGTCCCTTTCATGGAAAAAATACAAGAAACCTTGAAAACCGGAAACACACGTGTCGCGCTCGAAGAATGTGACAAAGAAGGCTCGCCACTGGCACACACTATCGCCAAGGGAATCAAAATAAGCAACGAAGACCCGCAAGAAATTCGCCAGGCCATGGAAGACACGGCCAATTACGAGGTCGCCAACTTGGAACGAGGTCTTCCAACCTTAGCCACTTGTGCCGGAACCGCTCCCATGATCGGATTCTTGGGAACCGTGGTCGGGATGGTACAATCTTTTTACGATATGTCCATGGCCGGAAACAGCATCGACATAGGTCTTCTCTCCCGGGGTATCTACACCGCCATGATCACCACCGTGGCCGGGTTGATCGTCGGAATCATCGGTCAATTGGCCTACAACTTTTTGGTTGCCCGTGTTGACAAAATCGTTTTCCGCATGGAACACTACTCCTCTGAACTTATCGAATACCTCCGTCCCAAAAAATAATTTTCAATTCTCAATTTTCAATTATTTCGTCATGGCAATAAAACGTAAAAGCAAGATCAACCCGAATTTCAACATGTCGTCCATGACCGACATATTCTTCCTATTGTTGCTATTCTTCATGATATCCTCGACGTTGATCAATCCCAACGCATTGAAATTATTATTACCCAAAAGCACGAATCAAACTTCGGACAAACCTGTCACGGTCGTGTCTATCGACAAAAACTACACGTTCTACCTGAACGAAAAAGTAATCCCTTTCTCCATGCTGGAGCGCCGGCTCGTGGAAGAACTGCGGGAATTGGAAGATCCGTGTATCTCCCTTCAAGCGGATAAATCTGTTCCCCTGGAACAAATCGTGAAAGTGATGAATATCGCCAAAGATCACAACTACCGCCTTATCCTAAGCACGGAACCCGAATAGCCTCTAAAAATTCATACTACCGAATTAGCCCAGAACAGGTTCACGAAAAAAATAATCGTGTAGCTGAAACCTATCGTTCAAGTCGGCGTATACAACCTCACAAGTGAGCAAAACTTGACATTCATCGCTTGTAATGATTATCTCGTTGTAGATAAATATATTAGCAACAATTGTTAAACTAAAACTAACACAGTATGAAACGTTTATTATTTTTATCATTCATCGGGCTGTTTGCACAGTTTCTGGTATCATGCTATCCCGGAGGCGCTGACAACGTGGAGGAGATGGACGTTGCCATAACGAATTATGACAAAAATGCGGACTTCACCAAGTACACCACATTCTCGCTCCCCGACACTATTGTTTATTTCGTGGCAAAAGGAGAAACTCCGAACCACGAGTTCGACGCCCAAATCTTACAACTGGTAAAAGACAATTTTACCCAACTCGGATACTCGTACATCGAACCGACTAGCGAGGAGGATCAACAACCGAGTTTCATTGTCACCGTATCAGCTTTCTCTAACGTGAACTACTATTATGGCTCTGACTACTGGTATAACTACTGGGGTTGGTATCCGGGCTGGAACTGGATCTGGGGTCCGACATGGGGTCCGGGCTGGGGTCCTTCATACCCGTGGTACCCGGTAACGGTATACTCTTACAGAAGTGGTTCCATCGTGATTGACATGATCGCAACCAACCAAGAAGCCAGCTCAACCAAGAAAGTTCCTGTACTCTGGAGCGGTATCGCCGACGGTTTGTTACAAGGATCAAAACAATCTATTATTGACAGAATGGAATCGACGATTGACCAGTGTTTCATCCAGTCACCGTACTTGAAAAAATAGTAGGATAGATCATTAATTGTCAATTTTAAATTTAAACGATTATGAGAAAGTTATTAATTATATCGCTCATACTATTCGGGCTTAGCCCATTAGTAAAAGGACAAATGCTGAACTTAAACTACCAGATGTCTGTTCCACTTGGAAAAATGAATGACTATGCCGGCAAAATGAGTTTCCGGGGTATGGATCTTGAATACCATCATTTCCTAAACGAGAAATTCTCTATCGGGGGTATGATCGGTTGGAACACGTTCTACAAGGACAAAGGTAAATTAACGGGAGACTTCCTGTTCAAAGGTAGCAAAGATATTCACACGATCACCGGTTATCAATACCGCTACATCAACACGGTACCCATCATGGTGATGGGACGTTACTGGCTGACAGATCAGAACACCACGTTCAGACCTTACCTAGGACTCGGATTAGGTACCAGTTGGACAGAACTAAAAACCGATCTGGGACAATTCACTGCCACGAACGCAAGATGGCAATTCGCTTTCGCACCCGAAATAGGTACCATTATCCCCGTCAATGACCAATTTGCATTCAACATCGGGGCTAAATACACCTACGGAACCAAATCTGGGAAAGTGGAAGCCATGCAAAACTTCACGATCAGTGTAGGTATCGTCTTTATGGGAAATTAAACAGATTAAACAACTAGGTAATCAATAGGGAGACGTGTCAAAAGAAACTTTTGGCACGTCTTTAGGTTAGTATAAAATACTACTCTTTGGAGATAGTATTTTATTGCCTTTTTACAATCGCACATCCTCCAATTATTAAAATTGTCCTCCCCCAAGTGCATGATACAGATTGATAACCCCCTGTATCTCTTCAAATTTATCCGAAGCGTTCACTAATTCGGCTTGCAAAAGCGTTTGCTGCGCTATTAATACTTCCAGATAGTTGGTATCTCCGTGCTGCATAAGAAGCTGTGTGCTTCTTACTGCCGATTGGAGGGTTTGGATTTGCGCTTTGTTCAATTCCTGTTTCTGCCGGGCGGTTTGCCATTGACAGAGGGCATTGTTTACTTCTACTCCCGCATCGAACAGCATTTGCCGAAAAGACAAAAGGGCTTGTTCCTGCTGCGCCTTCGAGATTCTCAAGCGGGCGGTATTTGCTCCTTGATTGAAAACAGGCTGCACCAATGAACCGACGGCGCTTAACAGCCATTTGCCCGGATTGATAATCATTTCACCTACGCTGTTCGTCCATCCTGCCGAGCCTCCCAATACAATACTCGGATAAAAGGCGGAACGGGTTTCGTTGGTCGCATAAAATGCTTGTGCAAGCGTATATTCGGCATGGCGGACGTCCGGACGGTTGCTTAACAACTGGATAGGAACTCCTACCGCAAGCTGGTCGGGGAAATTCTGTGACAGCAAGCGGCCTCTTTGTGCGGCTTCCGGCGCTCTGCCTAATAATTTTGACAAAGCGTTTTCCAGTTCGTTCGTTTCTTTCCGGAACGTCAGCAGGGATGCTTCGACCGATAGCAGGTTGGCTTCGGCTTGCGCTACATGGGCGGCATTAGCCTGTCCTGCTCTTTTCAGCACAGTCAGAACCTCCACGTTGCGCCGCAGGCTCTCTGTTGTTTTTTGGCTGATCTCCCGTTGCTCATCGAGCATGAGAAGCGAGTAATAGAGGTTGGCTATCGTGGCAACGAGTGTGGTTTGCACGGCCTGTTCGTAGGCTTTGCTTTGCTCATGATAAGCCTTTGCGCCCCGTTTGGCATTGGTTATTCTGCCAAAAATATCCACCTCCCAACTGGCCGTGGCGGCAAGGTTATAGGTCTTTGATACTTTACTGCCGTCGAAACTGCTTATATTTCCCTGTGGCTCCAACGATAGCGAAGGGAGATAGGCCAGCTTTGCGGCAAACAATGATGCTTCGGCTTCTTCTACCCGGAGCCGGGCTATTTTTAAGTCCGTATTATTTTGCAGTCCTTCTTCGATGAGTGATTGCAGTAACGGATCGGCAAAGAGTTCTTTCCAGCTTAGTGAGGCAATCGTGGTCGTGTCGGCTGTCTCGGCGCTTCCATACAGGCCGGATGTATTCATTTCGGGACGCGAATATCGTTTGTAAACTCCGCAGCCCGTAAACAGGAATGCTGTAAGGATAATAATTAATATATGTTTCATAACTTATCGGTTTTCGTAGTTACTTCTATCGGTTTGAATTTCTCCTGTATATATTGGAATACAACGAACAACCCCGGTACAAGGAACAGGATTACGACCGTACCGACCAACATACCTCCGACCGCTCCGGTAGCCAGAGAGAACGATCCGTATGCACCGACACCTGTTGCGAATAAAAGCGGGAGCAGACCAAAAATCATCGTTAAAGCGGTCATAAGAATGGGACGTAAGCGGACTTTCGCCGCATTGAGGGCGGATGATACCAACCCCATCCCCGACTGTCGCCGCGTGGTAGCATATTCAGTGAGAAGAATGGCTGTTTTAGCGAGCAAACCGATAAGCATTATCAATCCGGTCTGCATATAGATATTGTTTTCCAGTCCAATGAGCCAAGCAAAAAAGAAACTCCCCATAAGCCCGCAGGGAATGGATATAACAATGGCCAGCGGTAGCCAAAAGCTTTCATACAACGCGCTCAATATAAGATATACCAATACAAGGCAAAGAGCGAAAATGATGATTGTATTGTTCTTCGTGCCGCTTTCTTCCCTCGATATGCCCCCAAATTCGTAACCATAATTTCTCGGAAGGAATTTCTGGGCTGTCTCCTCAATCGCATGCAGGGCATCGCCCGAACTGTAACCAATTGCGGCTGATCCATTAAGCGTGATGGAGTTATAGAGATTGAAACGGTCTAAGCCTTGCGGCCCGTAGGTCTTGGTTAGTGTTACAAACTGGCTGAGGGGAGCCATATCTTCGCTGACCCTCACATAGATGCGGTCGAGCGATTCGGGCGTAACACGGTATTCCGGGCTTGCCTGTATCATTACCCTGTATAGTTTGGAGAAACGGTTGAAATTAGAAATATAGCCTCCGCCGTAATAGTCGGCCAAAGTCGCCAGTACTTCCGCCGGAGTAACGCCTGCCTGTTCGCATTTGGCGGCATCTACATCTACCATATATTGTGGAAAATCTACGGCAAACTGCGAATATATGCCTTCTATTTCAGGGCGCTTGTTCAGTTCGCCGATAAACGCATCAGCTACTTCCTTGAACTTCTCTACATCGCCTCCCGCTTTGTCCTGAACATAGAGGTCAAAGCCGTTGCTCATGCCGTATCCGGCAATCATTGGCGGTGTGGTGGCGAATATCTGCGCATCGGGAATATCCGCGGCGGCATAGTAAATCTCGTAGATCGTTTCCACGATGGATTTCTCGCGTTCTCCCCAATCTTTGAGGGAAATCATAAACATACCGTATGAAGGTCCTGAGCCGGTAAAGGAGAATCCGGGTATGGCGGCGCAGTATTCGATTTCGGGCATTTGTTTAAAGTTTTCTTCCAGTTGGTCCATGATTTCTGATGTGCGGTGCAACGATGTACCTGAAGGGGTGTTCAGGCTCACCATAATGGTTCCGGTGTCTTCATCCGGTATAAGTCCGGTAGGAGTTGTCCGCATAAAATACACCAACAGCACCAGCGAAACGGCAAGTGTTCCCCACATCAGCCACCGCTTTTTAATGAATAACAATACTCCACGTGTATATTTACCTGATATGACAGTGAACGAAGCATTAAATGCTTTGCGGAAACGCGCCGCGAAGTTGTTTTTCTCATTGCCGTTTTCGTCTTTATATGGTTTCATCAGCAAGGCGCAAAGGGCGGGTGAAAGTGTAAAGGCATTGATAGCCGAAATGCCGACCGCTACGGCCATCGTTATCCCGAACTGGGTGTAGAACGCCCCCGAAGTTCCTCCCATCATCGACACGGGAATAAATACGGCCATAAATATAAGGGTGGAAGTAAATATAGCCGAAGCAATTCCTTTCATGGCATCGCTTGCAGCCTTATGCGAAGACCTATATCCGGCATCAAAACGGGCTTGTACGGCTTCTACCACCACAATGGCATCATCTACTACCGTTCCGATTGCCAATACCAAAGCGAACAATGTCAACAGGTTTATACTGAATCCGGCTACGGCCATAAAGGCGAATGTACCAATGATGGAAACAATAATTGACACGGTCGGAATCAGCGTTGCCCGGATATCCTGTAAGAAAAAATATACCACAAGTACAACTAGGACAATCGCCAACAGTAAGGATTTAATTACTTCTTCAATAGATGCGTAAAGGAATTCGTTGGTGTCGATCAGTGTAACAAACCCTATTCCTTTGGGCAAGTCTTCGGCTATTGCATCCATTACGTCGTCAATCTCCTGGATAATGCTCGAAGCATTGGAGCCGGCGGTCTGATAGACAATCATTACAGAACCCGGATGACTGTTTATTCTTGATTTATAACTATATGCCTCGTCTCCCAATTGGATATCGGCCACTTCCCGGAGGTGCAATACCTCACCGCCCGGTAATGCACGGACTACGATATTGCCGAACTCTTCAGGGGTTGAATAACGCCCCCTGTATTTCATTGTGTATTGAAACGCATTGGGGTGGTTTTCTCCAAACGCACCTGTTGCAGCTTCTATATTTTGTTGCTGCAAGACAGAGGTAATGTCTGACGGAATCAGTTTGTATTGTGCCATTACATCCGGCTTCAACCAGATACGCATACTGTAATTCGACCCCAACACTTCGGTCTTTCCAACGCCTGCAATTCGTTTGATGCGAGGCTCCACATTGATTTTCATGTAGTTGTTGAGGAATTGCATATCATACGAATCGTCGGGACTGTACAGGGCAATTGTTTTCAACTCGGAGTTTTGCTGTTTCGTGGTAGTAACTCCGATCTGTACTACTTCGGACGGAAGCACGCCTAATGCAGTGGAAACCCGGTTTTGCACATTCACGGCGGCCATATCCGCATCGGTTCCCTGTTTGAAATAAACGGTAATAAAAACGTCTCCGCCATTAGCAGCCGTAGATGTAATGTAGTTCATATTCTCGACGCCGTTGATAGCTTCTTCGAGCGGTACTACAACGGCCTTCTGAGCCGTCTCCGCACTTGCCCCCGGATAGTAGGCGGATACGCTTATGGTAGGGGGAGCAATATCGGGATATTGTTCGACAGGCAAGGAGAATATTGCCACCAACCCCATTAATACAATGGTTATTGAAATGACTGCCGAAAGGACGGGGCGGTCAATGAAATATTTTAAATTCATATACTATTGTCAATTTGATTTTGTTATTGAATATTCTCTTTTACCGTAATTTCCATGCCGTCGCGCAACAATCCAATACCCTCCGTAACGATTACATCGCCCGGAGCTAACCCTGCTTTGACGATATAGTTGTTCCCGTCGTTCAGTTTTTCCACAACCAGCGATCTGGATGTGACCTTACCCTCTTTCACAGCATAAGCGAAAATCTTATCCTGCACTTCATAAGTGGCCGACTGGGGAATGATTATCGTATTGTTGATCTCGTGTGTAATGATCACGTTGCCCACGCCTCCGCTGAACAACACCCGCTTCTCGTTCGGAAAAACGCTTCTGACGGACAACGTTCCCGTTTGCGGATTGATAACTCCGCTTATACTTTCTATTTTGCCCTCCGTATCATAAACAGAGCCGTCGTTCAGTCGCAACCTGACCGGAGGCATCAAACGGATGGTTTCTTCAAGCGAACCGTGTTGGTTTATGAAAGAGCGGATTTGATTTTCCGTCATGGAGAAATAGACAAACATCCGGGCATTGTCGGATATGGTCGTCAGTGGTAGCGGCATCGAGGGATCGACCAGCGCCCCCAAGCGGTAGGGCAATGTTCCGACCACGCCGTCCGACGGGCTTTTAATCTCTGTGTAGGAGAGGCTGTTTTTTGCGTCCGTTAACTGTGCCTTTGCCTGCTCCAATGCAGCTTCTGCTACTGCCAAACTGTTTTTTGCTGTGGACAGGTCAAATTCGGAAACTACATTCTCGGCAAAAAGGATTTTCTTGCTGTCGTAAAGCAGTTTAGCTGTTTCAACTTCGGCCTGAGCCGCATTGACATTAGCGTTTGCAGTCTGTACGGCAGCTAGATAAGGAACCTGATCTATGACAAAGAGTACTTCTCCTTTCTGCACTTTTTGTCCTTCCTGTACTCTAAGTTGGGAAATAGTGCCGGATACCTGCGGATAGATTTCCACATCCTGCTGTCCCCGTATAGAGGCCGAATAAGATTCGTTTATCTCTGCATCCGATACTTTGACTTCTGTTGTTGCAAATTCCACCTGCTCTTCGGGAATCTCCTGCTGTTTGCATGCTGTCATAAACATGAGAGAACATAGCGCTAATGAGAAAATACTTTTTACCATAAACTATTATTTGTAATTGAATTAGAAATTAGATTTATTTTAGTCTGCAAAATTAGGGACATACTCTTTTTGCATACTGTATATAAAGCCGACAGTTTGGGTACTTTTCGAAAGTATCTATCGTTTTATGAATGAAATATGTTATTTTTACGCTACAATTTTCAGGCTATGATACAATTAGAACCTACATTCCGGAAAGAAAAGAAATACTATGTAACAGGCATGGCCACCATGAAGAATATGCTTCATCGTCCTCTGAATTTGGCCGATAGCAGCGTAGTGTTTATATGCCGGAGCGGGCAGGCTGTAGTGAATATTTATTTCAAAAACTATCTCTTCCGGAAAGACGATATACTGATCCTCTCCTTAGATATGATAGCTATTTTCTTAAGGGTATCCGAAGACTTTTCGGTATTTTACTGTATGATGTCCCAACCTTTTGAGAGTGAAGTTAGCTACAATCTGCCTATCACTTTCTTCGACCTCTTATACCTTTACCCGGTATTGCAAACCAATCCGGAACAAGCCCGGACGTTGTCGGCATGGCAAGAGCAGGTGGAGTGGTTTGAAAAGGAGAATATTCACCCACACAGCCGTACAATCATGAGGAATTATTTGGAAAGTCTATACCTGACCATCCATTACGAACTACAAAAGATAGAAGATAATCCCGAAAGGGTACTTGTGGGGAGTGGTGAAAAAATACTCCAAGAGTTCTTTTATTTAGTTGCCAAATACGCTTCTAAACATCGTAATGTGGCTTATTATGCCGGAGAATTATGCATCACTCCTTATTATCTTTCGACGATAACGATAAAATATATGAAAGAATCTCCGAAGGAAATCATTGATGCTTACGTTATACTGGAGCTAAAGAAACTGGCGGAAACTACAAGCCTTCCTGTGAAAATGATTGCTGAACAGTTGAATTTTGAGGACACGTCGTACATGGGGCGTTTCTTCCGGCGGCATACAGGTATGTCGCTGACGGAATATAGAAAGAATCATAGCATCTGATGTTATGGTTTCAATATAGAGCGTAAAAACAAAGCAGACCTTTCGGTCTGCCCTATATTATATCCTCTCGGTAATCTGCTTTTCGAGAGATTCTAATTTATGAAAACGAGGTTTTAAGGTGGTTTTTCGTCAAGTTCTTTACATCTGAATAACTTAACCCCGTAAAAATTGAAAAAACAAACAAATCCCTTACCAATTCATATTGGGCGTTCTTCATCTTGGCATTGACAAGCAAGTTTATTTCTTCCTTGTCCAGAAATCCCCTGTCTTTGGTTTCAGGACTTATCAGATAACCCGCAAAAGGATTAATAGCTAACTGTCCCGAATTGCGAGCAATAGAAACAATATGCTTTACACCTATCATGTATGACCATATCGTATTAGTTGAACAACTCCCTTTCCGTTCTCAAATAATGTTCAAAGCCATTAATAAAAGCGAGATCCAGCTCTTTAAGAAAAATATCATCTCACTTATACTCCTGCTTGATATAACTTTCTATATGACGATATAAAAGACAATATTTTGCATATGTGCCTTTTGCTCTGTTATATCCTACCTTTCGGGAAAACTCTTGGTTGTGTTTAGCAAACAAGGTTAGGAACGTGTCTTGTTTTACACCTAATCCTAGATAAGCGTTCTTTACTTTATCGGCAGTAACAAAACCGTCAGTCTGCATTACTTCCTGATAGTGGCGGTTAATATCCACTCGGATTTTGTCTAAGGCAATGTTTGTTTTTACTGCTAAGGTACTTTTGCCTGTCAGCCGTCCCGCTTTGGTGTCCCAAAGGTTGGGCGGTATGGTCATTTTACAACTGAATTGATTGATTGTTTTGTCAATCGTGATTCTTCCCATTAACGGAACTGTTCCGTCTGGCTTAATGTTGTTCCGTTTCAAATAGAACAGAATTTTGAATGTGCTACGCTGCGCCATAACTCAAAGTTTTTACAGATTACAAAATTAGTTTACTTTGAGTTACAAGAGGTTATGAGCGATGGCGCAAGAAGCAGACAAACAAAGGATATTAACCTCACATTATCAATCAGTTGTCCTCGCTTGGCTGATTTCGGCTTTTTTATCAGACTTTTATTCTAAATAAGTTTTACTTCATTGATTCAGCCATTGCTTAAACTCTTGAATCCTTTCGGAACTCACGATTGCCTCAATTCCAACAGGAGGTGCCGGGGTTAGTACGATTTTGATCCTACTATTGGAGTATTTCACCATTTCCTTGATCGAATTATAGCTGATTATAAATTTCCTGTTGATCTTGAAAAACTGTGCCGGATTCAATTTCGTCTCTATACCACTGATCGTTTGATCCAAAATATAATTTTGCCCGTCACGGGTGAAAAGTACCAGATACTTTCCGTCCGCCATGAAATAGGCAACATCCCCCACCGTCACGGATTTCATCTTCGTCCCCACGGTAACCAGAAAACGCTCCTGATACACGGTCAACGATGCCACGGGGAAAGGAGCATTTACCGGGGAAAGCGATTCCAACTTATTCAATGCTTGCTGTAATTCCTCTTTATCAAAAGGTTTTAATATATAATCAATCCCCTGATATTTGAATGCCTTGAGCGCATATTCATCATAAGCCGTGATAAAAATAACCGGTACCGTGATCTCCACCTGCTCGAAAATATCAAAACTCTGCCCGTCCCCCAGATGAATATCCATAAAAATCACATCGGCCTTATTCTTCTTCAGCCATTTCACGCTCCCACTCACCGAATCCAGTTTCGTCAATATCGTGATCTCCGGGGCTACCTCTCCCAACAATCGCTCCAACTCTGCCGCTGCAAGATATTCATCTTCAATTATAATTGCATTCATAGGCTATTTTTATCAATACTTTCTCCGGATTCTTTCATCCATCATTTCAGTATTCACAAAAATAACGAAAATAATTCATGAAACAATAAAATAGCCGTGGGGGAACCACCCCCACGGCCTTCCAACTACTAGATCAACCTAGTAACATACAAATTATCCTTGATTATATTTCAAATAAATCCACATAACTATTTTTCCCACTCATTTAGGTTCGGATTATTCGTTATAGCCTCTGTTGGGAAGGGCAACGTATATTTGGCACTATTCGCAGGTAAAGTCACAGTCTCCTGTTCAAAATTCTTATTCCAGTACGTTTTTACAATTTCAGGTCGAGTTGTTCTACGTAAATCATACCATCTATGTCCTTCCAACGCTAACTCTCTAGCTCTTTCATCTGCAATTTCTGCAATTAACTCATCTTGACTCATTGCGTCAATCTCTCCTTCACGTTCTGCATAATAGCTAGCCGACAAACGAGTCTTAATCAATGTTTTCAAGTATGACTTTGCCTCAGGTACACTCTCTTTTATATGAGCTGCTGCTTCTGCTGCAATAAGGTAGATCTCTGCACTACGGAAAGTAATCTTCATACTTGCATCATAGCATTTATTCGGGCCACTCCCATCGCGATAATACAAATTCACTCGTAAATCCTCACTTTGATTATATTTATCCATAATATTAGACAACATCTCCATATCATCCGTGATCTCTGTATTACCCGTTTGTTCTAAAGCAAGAATAGATTCCTTTGAGGTATACAAATAAGGAGCAGAAAAACCATCTACGGTCAAGTCTTCCAAAGAACAAGAAGGTAATATTTCCTTTGCTGCTGCTAAAGCCTTATCCCACTCTCCTCGATACAAACGTACTCTTGCCTCTAATGCTTTAGCCGATTTCTTTGAAAAACGATAACGAGTTTCGGCCGGTTGTTCCTCAACAGTCATTAACTTCTCACCCTCTTCTATATCTGACAAGATTTGCTCGTATACTTTCTCTATTGAAACAGGCTTAAACTCCTGATTAATATCAATTGTCAGATAAAGTGGAACACCTCTTTCAGAAGTAGCCGTTGCGGCATCGTATGGCTTAGCATACAAATTCAATAATTCAAAATGAGCATAAGCCCGTAATAACAAAGCTTCTCCTTTCAATTGTTCCCGAGTCTCGGTCCGATCATCAATCCCTGCATCCATAACATCCTCAATAACACTGTTAGCATAGAATATAACATTGTACATTTGAGTCCATGGGAATGTATAAGTTACCGGATCAGGAGATTCGTCATTCCAAGTTACAATATCAATCCATGCATCATAAGTGATTGAAATCATTCCCGGTCCCACTTCATCCCCACGTACTGTCAGTAATTTCTTATGTTGTGGAAAACGACTGTAAGCCGTTGTCAATAGAGCCCGATATTCCGATACTTCATCTGGAATTACCTTTCCAACTGGTTCTACATCCAAATAATTACAAGATGTAAACAACACAGTCATCATTACTATATAATGTATTAACTTCATAATCTTCAAGTTTTAAAAGGTTAAGTCTAAACCACAAGAAAAGGTTTTTGCCAGTGGTTGAGCATAAATACTTCCATAGGTTTCCGGATCAAAGTATCCTTTATAAGAAGTTCCAATAACAAAAGGATTACGAGTTTCCAAACTTACACGCATACTTGCCAATCGTAATTTTTCCGCAATGTCACTAGGCAGAGTATAGCCTAATCTGATACTATTCACTCGGAAATAACTCATCTGTTTAAACCATATGTCATAATTTCTAAATGAATTTCCCGGATCTTTCAAGCTAATCCACTGTTGAGCCATATTCAAACTACCGTCTTCCATCGTTTTACCTAACAATGCCGGATATTTCCCATTAGGATTGGAGGAAGACCAAACATCAAACATTCTCTTGGAATAATTCTGTCCCGGAGAAGTTTGAGAAGGATCATAGAAGGGTGTTTCTTGAACCGTCTGATCTATGATAAAACTACCTGATATTGTTAAATCAAAATTTTTATAATAAAAACGATTAATCAAGCCTCCTGTAAATTTTGGCTCACTCGTTCCCACGTAAGTGAACAAATCCCGATACTCTTGATTGGATAATTTACTACTTAAAGTAGCATCTCCAAACAGGTCATGGTTCACTTCCAAACCATAAAAATCACTGAATGATACTTTCTGCCCGTCCTTCCAAAACATCGGTATTCCATTCTCATCTAATCCTGCAGTTTTTAATGCAAAGAGTGCTCCGATAGAATAACCTTCTCCGGAAGGCAGATAAGAATTATCTGGAGTCTCTATACTATTAATTTTACTCTTGTTATGAGCGATGTTAAAATCCATCACCCAACGGAAGTCTTTTGTCTTAACATTTACCGTTGATAACGAGAACTCAACTCCTTTATTAGTTACTTTTGCCCAGTTCATCGGTGCATAGTCAAAACCATTCTCTCCCGGCAAAGCTCTGGTTCCAATCAGATCAGAACTAACTCGGTGATAAGCATCAACAGAGAACGTGATACGATTATTCAATACACCCATGTCAAGTCCCACATTCCAGTTTGTTGTTTTTTCCCAACGCAAATATGGATTTGGAGGATTCGTTACTCCAATATTTGGCTCACTACCTCCCGGTAATACAGAAGTGTTTCCCCATTCTCCCACTACTAAAGGAGAAGTGTTCTTGTCTACATTTCCTTGAATTCCATAGGAAATACGCAATTTCAGATTAGTCAACCAATCAGCATTTTGCAAGAAATCCTCTCTATCCGCATTCCAAGCTGCTGATATAGACCATATCGGAAGATATTTATATTTCCGTTCAACCCCAAACATATTGGACCCGTCATAACGTAAACTCCCAAACATGGTATATCGATTATCATAGGTATAAGATGCTGTCATATAATATGACAAAAATCTATCTTCCGTGAACGATTTACTATATTGTTCAAAATTCGCATCATTCTGAAAATTTGTATTATCTGGAATAACTAATGTCTCCGTAGTTAAGGAATTAGGATCATAACCAAATCCCTTCGTATGAACATTAGTAGTCTTATTTCCACGCATTTCCAAACCTGCCATCACATTTACAGAATGAAACTCTCCAAAGTATTTTGCAAACTCTCCCTGCAATTTCCATTGATATTGAGTCATGTCATTGTCCCAATACTGTATAACTCCACCATCAGGCAAAAAATATCTTGTTTCACTCGGAGAGCCATCTGAAGGCCGATAGGTATACTTGGACTTTTCTTTATATTTCCGAACAAAGTAAGAGTTTTTATTAGCTATTTTCTCCGTTTTCGAATTTTCTAATTGCATTGAAAATTGAGAGAATAACCTTAACCAAGAAGTAACTTTATAGTCCAAAGTAATCATGGGTTTTATAGATCTGTTTTTCAAAGAATAACTTGTATTCTTCATTTCCTCTATAAAATTGAATTCTAAATTCCGTCCATCATTGTCCAAAATATCCGGATCATATATATAATCTCCGTTCTCATCTTTCACCTCCAAGTATGGATTCACCATTCTGGTATAATTAGATGGATTTGTAAACGCCTCCGTATCCGTCACATAGCTTTTACGTTTACTGTCCGTCAAGAATAATGACACTCCAACATTCAAATTTTCAAGCAAATTGAAATCCGTCTTCATGGTCATATTATAACGTTCGAACCCAGTTCCCCGAGTGGTTCCTTCTTCATTATAATATCCTGCAGAAAAATAATAATTTGCTAACTCTCCTCCACCTGATATACTCAAATTATACTGTTGATTCAATGCGTTACGATACACTTCATCTCCCCAATCTACACCAGACTTTCTCAACTTATTGATCTCATTTTGTGCCTCCATAGAAATAGCATCGAAGCCATTATTTTGCAATGTTTCCAGCTGTCCATATTTATTTAAAATACGGGCAACACTTCCATAGTCACTCCGGTAGGTTAAATCTTTTTGGGTAGCAAGCCCCAACTCAAAATCTACCTTCTCAGAAGCATTCATCAAATTCAACTTATCTAAATCTGGCTTTAACGTATAAAAAACAGAACCGGATGCATTTACACGCATCTTTCCCGCTTTCCCTTTTTTAGTGGTTACAACAATAACACCATTGGCTGCACGAGCCCCGTAAATTGCCGTTGCCGCAGCATCTTTCAAAATAGTAATATCCTCTATATCCGCTGGATTCACTCCTGCAATAGAAGTATTATAAAGATTATCAATATTATCCTTATCACTGAAATTTGCCGGAATATCATTCCCTTCCAAAATCATCCCATCCAACACCCAAAGAGGATCAGTACTTCCCGTCAGGGAAACCGTACTACGAATACGCATTTTGTTCGGGGCTCCCGGAGCGCCATTCGTAGGAATAGATGTCATACCTGCCACTTGACCTTCCAATAATTGATCAATACTAGCAACACCAATTCGCTTAATATCATCCATTTTTACAGTCTGGATTGCTGAAGTAACTTTGCGTTTCTCAATCTGTTGGTAACCCGTCACCACCACCTCGGTCAACTGCTCCTGATCCGGTTGCAGCATAACCTTAAATTCCGTGGTTTTCGTCACGTCCAGTTTCACATTTTTATAACCAACAAAACTAACCACCACATATTTCACCGCTTTCGGCACTTTCAATTCAAACTTTCCGTCAAAATCAGTAATCGTTCCCTTCGGGCCGAGATTCTTAGCCTCTGCCGCATCCGGGTCAATCATTACCGTAGCTCCAATCAAAGTCTCGTTCGTCACGGAGTCCATCACGACTCCTTTGATCGTACGATAGTCGCTCTCGCTCTGGGCAAACAGCCAAAGCGGACATAATAACGCAATCAATAATAAACTTTTCTTCATGCTAACTTATTTAATTTGTATGTTATAAGGTGTAAAATCATCTCATATTCAACGCCTCTTTAATCCGGATAATCAAATCCTCGTAATGATTACGAGTTTCTACATTACCCGTGTTTCGTTTATTTTCCGCTAATTTTAAAATTTTCAACAATTCGCCTCTCTTCACCGATACAGCCTCGGAAACTCTACCCATGGAAGAGAAGTGTAAGGTCCTCAATTGCACCTCTTCTCTAGGCTCAATCGTAAATTCGGGGGCTTTAGAGGCAAAACAACACGTGTTTGAATGATGCAACGCTTTCTTGGTCGTTTTCTCCACAGCCCTGTTCGAGCTAACGATGATCGCATCGATAAAATTCTTTTGTGTCATCCGCTCGTAGATAGATAAGTTACGCCCAGCCTTACTGCTAGCAAATATCACGTTATGAATATCCGCAAACATCTCTTCCGGTGTGTAACTCTTTGTCCGGCCTAAAGTCGCTTCAGAATCAAACATACGCAACAAACGCTCGTCCTTCAACAGATTATAGAATGTAGCGTACTGCAACTCACGTGCAACCGTGTAAGGAGAATATTCCACGCCCATCTGGATCGGGTAACTCTTCTTCCAGACCTCAGCACCGAACAACCATTCTGGAACAATAAACACCTCTTCAATCAAGTACTTCACGCTCTCTTTCTGAATCTCTTTCGGCACCGGGATATACCGATCCTCCGGACTTCCCTTCACCGGGTTATTAATATAAATACCTCCCACGTTAGCCGTAACATGCCCGGCATACATCTTCCATTGGTTTATCACCGCCATCAATAATTTTCCTGCCTCCGCGAAAGATTCTCCGTCTTCCTCTGTCCAAGCGACAATATTCGGAACAATCCGTTTCAGATTCATAATCCCGTAACGATTGGCTTTCACGATGTCATCTCCAAGGTCTTCATCCTGAGAACGAGGATCGATCGGATCTTTCGGGTCTTGTTGCTCGCCATACCAGTACATCGGGTCACCTTCATGCTCTTGAATCCATTCATTCAATATCGGTAACTCCTCTTGCGGTGTTTCCGTGTCTAGCCAACGATAAGCCCAGTTAATCGCGAACTTGTCATACGTCCCGATTTTAGGAGTAATTTCCTTTACCCCGTCTCCCGGTTGGGCCACGTAGTTAAAACGCGCATAATCCATGATAGAACTTGCCGTTCCACCCATTTTTGCCGTAAAGATCGGGGATCTCAAAGAATCCACGGGGAAAGCATGAGAAGCACCCATGTTATGTTTCAACCCGAAAGTATGCCCTACCTCGTGAGAAGAAACAAAGCGGATAGCGCTGGCCATATGCTCGTCGCTCAATTTATTTGCACGGGCTCTCGGATCTATCGGTGCTGTCTGTACTCGCATCCAAGTATGTAATAATGACATCACGTTATGCCACCAAACCACGTCAGCCTCGATAATCTCTCCTGAACGGGGATCAACCACGGACGGCCCCATAGCATTAGCCTGCTGGGATGCCGCGTAGGTGATGACCGAATAACGAATGTCGTCTATGTCAAAATCTTCATCACCTTCCGGTGCATCCTTCGCGACAACAGCATTTTTAAAACCTGCCGCCTCAAATGCGGCCTGCCAATCCCGAACTCCTGCTTTAATCTCTTCTCTCCACTGTTTCGGGGTAGAAGGATCTATATAAAACACGATCGGTTTTACAGGCTCTACGACCTCTCCTCTTTTATATTTCTCTATATCTTCCGGTTTTGGTTCCAATCTCCAACGATGAACGAATTCCCGTTTTTCCACTTGCTGTTGCTCGTCTGTAAAATAAATATGCTCCGTGGCAAAAAAGCCTACACGGGGGTCGGCGAAACGTGGCTTCATAGGCACCTTAGGCAACAACACCAGATTCGTTGTCGTTTCAACCGTAAGAGGCACCGCCACGCCGCCATCAACCACCTGCGTCGTCATTAACGCCTTTACCACCACATTCTTGGGGAAAACCTTCACGCCCAATATCTTCGACAAGTCCTTTTTTACCGAACCGCCTAAAGCAATCTCATTATATATATCATTAAAACTTTTCTCGCTCCCATCAAAAATCTTGTTCACCTTGATAACCACGGAAGTCGAATCCTTCCCGTAAGCCTCGATCGGGAAATACTCGATCACGGACTCGCGATAATTGGCTTTCACTGATTCACTGATCGCATCTCCTTCGGGTACGCTTACCTTTCCATTGTAAGTTGTCACCCATACCTTGTTCATAGATTTATCTTTATAGAAACGCACGAGCTTGTCATTCGACTCCATTCCTCTATTCAAGCCTGCATCATTCAACTCGTAAGGTACTCCCGACACTTTATTAACGATTAGAAGATCACGTCCCATCAACGAATCAGCCACCTCGAAATAGTAATCATTCTCAACCGTTAAAATCTTTACCATACCTTCAGTAATCTTGGCTTTTTTCACCAAATCCCCGTAAGCATCCGGTTTGGACACTTCCGTTGTATCCTTGGCATGTTTTTTCTTTCGTCTTTCCAGAGAATATCCCGGTTCAGACAATAATGATAGGGCAACAAGGGCTATCGCACCTAAAATGAATGTTTTTGTTCTTACCATACTTCTTTTATTCATTAAATCTATCTGGTTAACTGATTCTTTACAATGATAAGACAGATTTCAATCAATAAAAATAAAAGGGGAGTGAAACCCCGAAAAAAAGGAGTGAATCATCGTTTTTTTGTTATAAACGATTTTTCAAAAGAGGTAGCAGGCAAACGTAACATCCATTTTCACAATTACATACAAATTTCTCACCAGAATAAAAGTCATAAATGGCCTGAATACGTTCGAAACCCACGCCCATGGACTCCTCGCTAGATTCTGCACGGGGCTGGTAATTATTCTCCACGATTAAACATTCATCCCGATCATAAATTTTAATATGCAAGGGATTTTGTAAAGTCACCTGATTATGTTTTATAGCGTTCTCTACTAACATCTGTAAACTGATCGAAGGAATCTTTGCTTCCAAACAATCCGGTCTCACATCTATGGACAAATCCAACTGATCCCCAAAACGAATCTTCTGCAAAAAATAATATTGCCGGGTAAACTCGATCTCTTCCTTCACCGTGGACAAGCTTTCGTTTCTTGTCTCCAGCAAATAGCGATACACCTTTGATAACTTCAACACGAATTCCCTCGCCAAAGTAGAATCCGAACCAATCAACACACTCAAGGAATTCAAGGAATTAAACAAAAAGTGAGGGTTAATCTGATTTTTCAATTGTTGTAAATGTAGTTCCATCGACTCCTGTTCCAAACTACGCCGCAAGCGGTATTCCTTACGCCATTTATGCTGGGCAAAAAGTAACAAAATCGCGAATATAACTACCGTAATCAAGGCAATCATCGCCGTGTAACGATGAAATTCATCCAATATCTCCCGATTTCCATACTGCGGTACGTTAACGGCAATCACCCACTTTTCACTCCCGACAAGTAGGGGATAGTAAATTCGAAGCACCTGTGAAGACAAGAAATTAGAATGAATCATAATTTCCAATTCACTCTGACTTTTTAATACCTCCTTGATGGAATCCAACTCTTCTTTTTGGAAAGGTGAGGTTCCCAATAAATTTTCATCAGGATGCGAAAGTAATATACCCCGTTCATTTACAATAAACACGTAACTTGACACCTTTCCTGTAACCTCTGCAAAATATGAATGTAAGTCTGTCAACGAGATATCAAATCCAAAAAGAATACGTCGGGTCGCTGTCGGTTCAATAGCCTCGATTGTCGTCCAGTAAGTCTTTCCATCCTCGTGGTACGTACCACTAAAATGGTGATCCGCATGTGAATCCAATAATGTATACATATACTTTAACTCGATCCCGGAAAGTTTCATCTTACGTAACTCGGAACTATTCCGTTCCAACAACCGTAGAGAATCATTGGTGCCCCTGAAAAACCAAGTTCTACTTAATTTCGGGTCCAATTGTTGCATCGTCTTCAAAAGCGAAAATAAATCCTGCTCCCGGTAAGATTCACTTTTCCCAAAAAACTCTCTCGCCAATCGCTGTAATTCTTCGGTTTTCTTAAATTCATACGCAACAGATTCTGCCCGGTATCGACAAGCCTCTCGTGCATTCGCATTATTCATATCGTTCCCCACGTCACTAATCTTTTCCCCTATTAAATAAATAGCGGCAATGAATAAAGCTAACAAGATTAATCCTATCGATATTATATTGGTCCGAATTCTCATAAAAACAAACTGTAATACACAAAGGTAATGAAACAATTGAAAATTGAAAATGAGACAAAATAAAAAAGAGCGAGTCTTTTGAACTCGCCCTCTCTTCTAAATTCGGCATCGACCTACTCTCCCACCTATCGGC